>NZ_JAPEPI010000002.1:622831-934247 GCF_026340305.1 Streptomyces sp. NBC_01381
CGTCATCACCACGGAGGCGGAGGCCACACCCCTGGCGGTCGCGCCGAAGGAGGGTCCGCGCTCGCTGGCCGACATCCACCCGCGGATGCCGCTGATGCTGACGCCGGACCGCTGGGGCGCCTGGCTCGACCCGTCCCGGACGGACGTCGACGACCTGCGGCCGCTCCTGGAGCCGCCGCCGCACGGACTGATGCGGGCCTACCCGGTGTCGACGGCGGTCAGCAACGTACGCAACAACGGCCCGGAGCTGCTGAAGGAGCTGGAGGGGCCCGAAGAAGGCACACTCTTCTGATGTGACCAAGAGTGTGACCAAGAGTGTGACCAAGAGTGAGATCGCATCGACGGACGCCGGTGACGCGCGCATCACCTGGCACCCCGCGCCCAAGAGCAAGGCCCGGCTGGTGCTGGCCCTCAGCCACGGCGCCGGCGGCGGCATCGAGGCGCGCGACCTGAAGGCCATCGCCGCCGCCCTGCCCGCGCACGGCGTGAGCGTCGCCCTCGTCGAGCAGCCCTGGCGGGTCGCGGGCAAGAAGGTGGCGCCCGCGCCGAAGACGCTGGACGTCGGATGGCGGGGCCTGTGGCCCGCGCTCACCAAGCCCGGTCTCCCGGTGATCGCGGGCGGCCGCAGCGCGGGGGCCCGCGTCGCCTGCCGCACCGCCACCGAACTCGGCGCCGTCGCCGTGCTCGCCCTCAGCTTCCCGCTGCACCCGCCGGGCAAGCCGGAGAAGTCACGCGCCGACGAGCTGCTCGGCGCCGGGGTGCCCACCCTCGTCGTGCAGGGCGGCAACGACTCCTTCGGGAAGCCCGCCGAGTTCCCCGAGGGGACGTACGAATTGGTGGAGGTGCCCTTCGGAGACCACGGGTTCGCGATCCCCAAGCGCGCCCCGATCGACGAGGCCGAGGCCATGAGGATCATCACGGATGGCGTCACACGGTGGACGGGAATGTTGGGTGCGTGACCTCTGTTGTGCCGAACAGACGTTAAACGCTGTTCGTACGAGAGGAAGTCCGCCGCATGGGTTCGACCATCTGCCCGAGCCGCACCAGTGCCTCTGACCTGGAGTGGACGGTGCTGAGCGCACCCAAGACCGCTCCTATTCGAGCGGCGGCGGTACCGGATCGTCGTCTATCCTCCGATTCGAGTGGGGCTGCATTCGGTCTCACCACGTCTTTGGAGGAGGTGGGTCCGGTCACTGGGACCGACGCAGGGGCCGAGAACGGCCAGGCGCAGCCCGAGGAGACGCAGGCGGAGCGCACGGCCCGCTTCGAGCGGGACGCCTTGGGCTTCCTCGACCAGATGTACTCGGCGGCGCTGCGCATGACGCGCAACCCGGCGGACGCGGAGGATCTGGTGCAGGAGACCTACGCGAAGGCGTACGCGTCGTTCCACCAGTTCCGTGAGGGCACCAACCTCAAGGCGTGGCTGTACCGCATCCTCACCAACACGTTCATCAACTCGTACCGCAAGAAGCAGCGCGAGCCCCAGCGCAGCGCCGCCGAGGAGATCGAGGACTGGCAGCTCGCACGCGCCGAGTCGCACATGTCCACCGGTCTGCGCTCGGCCGAGTCGCAGGCGCTGGACCACCTGCCCGACTCGGACGTGAAGTCCGCGCTGCAGGCGATCCCCGAGGAATTCCGCATCGCCGTCTATCTGGCCGACGTAGAGGGCTTTGCGTACAAGGAGATCGCGGACATTATGGGGACACCCATCGGTACGGTGATGTCCCGGTTGCACCGCGGCCGTCGCCAACTGCGCGGCATGCTCGAGGACTACGCCCGCGACCGCGGCCTCGTCCCCGCCGGCGCCGCGTCAGAGTCGTCGAACGAAGCGAAAGGCTCAGGCTCATGAGCTGCGGAGAGCCGCACGAGACGGATTGCAGTGAAGTCCTGGACCATTTGTACGAGTTCCTGGACCGTGAGATGCCGGACAGTGACTGCACCAAGTTCGAGACGCACTTCGAGGAGTGCTCTCCGTGCCTGGAGAAGTACGGCCTTGAGCAGGCGGTCAAGAAGCTGGTGAAGCGCTGCTGCGGCCACGACGACGTGCCCGTCGACCTGCGGGCCAAGGTCATGGGCCGGATCGATCTGATCCGCTCGGGCGAGGCAGTGCCGGAGCATGATGTGACGGAAGCCTGAGCTTCCTGTAGTTGATCGTTGGCAGGCCGTGACGGAAACGCGTCACGGCCTGCTTTCTTTCTGTCCACTGTCACTCGTACGTGCCAATTTCCGCACGCGGGGCTCGGAGTGGGGGGTAGTCGTTCTACTCTCCGGACCTCGGAACTTGGTCATTCGGAACTTGATCATGGGGTTCACGGGGAGGAGACAGTGCCATGCGGTCCATCGCTCCGTGGGCCCGCGCCTACATCCTGTGCGTCGCCCTGGGCGCCGCGGCCTGTGCAGCGCCCGCGCTGAGCGCGCGCACGCCGTGGGCCGCCGTCGCGCTGCTCGCCGTGCTCTACGCCGGGTGCGAGCAGGCCTCGCGGTGCCGGGTCATCGGCCGCCGCGCGCCGGGCGGCCTCGGCACGTTCTTCCCGGTGCTGCTCGCCGCCGTGTTCCTGCTGCCGCCCGCAGGCGCGGCGCTCGTCGCGCTGCCGGGAGCGCTGCTCGCCCGCGTGGAGCGGCGGCCCCGGTGGGTGCGCAGAATCTGGCGCGCCGCTCAACTCGCCCTGGCCGCCTGGGCGTCGGCCCGGGTGTACGGGGCGTGCGGCGGGCCCGCCGCGGTGGCCGCGGCCGATTTTCCGTACGCGCTCGCGCCCGCGGCGGCCGCCGTCATCGCCTTCTCCGGCGTACTGACCGTCCTGGACGGCGGCATCCTGGCGACGGCGGAACGGGTGCCGGTGCGGGCCGCGTGGCGGGGGCTCTTCCTGCGGTCGTTCGCGCCCGTCGCGGTGCACGGGCTCGCCGGGCTGATGATGGCCGTGCTGTGGCGCAGCCCCTACGGGCCGCTCGCCGCGCTCCTCGTGCTGCTTCCGATGGGCGTCTCCTGCTGGGTGTTCGCGCAGTACCACCGCGAGCGGGCCGCCCACCAGGCCACGATCCGTGCGCTCGTGCAGGCCGTCGACATCAAGGACCGGTACACCCGCGGGCACAGCGAGCGGGTGGGGCGGGCCTCCGTGATGATCGCCCGCGAGCTCGGCATGACGGACGAGCGGGTGGAGAGCCTGCGGTTCGCCGGGATCCTGCACGACGTCGGCAAACTCGGCGTGCCGACGCGGCTGTTGCGCAAGGACGGGCCGCTGACACCCGAGGAGCGGCGGGTCATCGAGCTGCATCCCGAGTACGGACACGAGATGGTGCGCGGGATCGGGTTCCTGGGGGAGGCGCGGGCGGCGATCCTGCATCACCACGAGCGGATCGACGGGAGCGGGTATCCCTACGGGCTTGTGGGGCGGCAGATTCCGGAGTTTGCGCGGGTGGTGGCTGTTGCGGACGCGTTTGACGCCATGACGTCCACCAGGTCCTACCGGCGAGGGCGGCCTGTCGATGCCGCCCTCGCCGAGTTGTCCCGCTGCGCGGGGGTGCAGTTCGATCCTGTGATGGTTTCCGCGTTGCAGCGGGCGCTGGAGCGGTATGGGTGGAATCCGGAGGTGACTGCTGATGTCGCCGGGGGTGTGCCGTCTCCCCGGCGGGGGGCTCCCGGTGTTCCGGCGGCACCGGGTTCGGCAGCGCGGTGAGCGCCGCTTCGTCGGAACCCGGCAGTTGGCGTTCTGCCCACCCTTCCCCAAGCTCTCGGCTTCGCTCGAGCAGGGGAGACCCCACTCGCCGTGCGGAACGCCTGCCCACAACGGGGACGACGGTGGTTGTTTATGGCGCCGCGGGCATCCTCACCCTCATCGCCCTCGCCCTCACCCTCTGGCACGGCGTCACCGAAGGTGGCGTCGCGCTTGCCTTTGGAGGGCTTGTCGCTGTGGGGGAGCTTGCCCGGTGGACGGCCGGGGGGAGTGATCGGGAGCCCGCGCCGCTCGGGGCCGCGGGGGCTCTCGCGTACGCGTTGCTCGGGGAGATCGGCGGGCGGGCCACGCATCACGGCGTGCTGCAGGTGATCGCCGTCGTGGTCGCCGCCGCGCTCGTCGGCGCCGTACCGCATGTGGCGCTCGGCAAGGGGCCCGCCCTTGACCATGTGGCCCGGCGGGTGCTGACCGTCGGGTTCGCGGCGGTGTGCTTCCAGCCGCTGTACAACTCGGGGAAGTTGGAGGAGTGGGTGGGCAAGGGGCCCGCCTTCGCCGCGTTCATCGTCGGGCTGCTCGCCCTGACCGCCCTCTGCGACGCCGTGCTCGCCGCGGCCATGGCGCACGCCCGCACGGGGTGGCCGTTCGGGCCGATCCTGCGGGACGAGCTGCGGGCCATGCTCGGCATCGGGTCCGCGGTGTGCGCGACGGGGGCCGTCATGGCGCTCGCGGTCGCCGTCGCGGGGCTCTGGGCGCTCCCCGTGTTCAGCCTCCCGCTGCTGCTCACCCAGCTGTCCTTCCGCCGGTACGCCGCCGTGCGGACCACATATCGGCAGACCATCGCCTCGCTGGCCCGGGCCACCGAGATCGCCGGGTACACCCCGCCGGGCCACGCACGCCGCGTCGCCGCGCTCAGCAGGGCGGTGGGGCGCGAGCTGGGGCTCCTGGAGCCGGACCTCGCCGTCCTGGAGCACGCGGCGCTGATGCACGACATCGGGCAGCTCTCCCTGCTCGACCCGGTGCCCGCGGGGGCGACGGCCGCCCTGCCGGAGGCGGAGCAGCGGCGCATCGCCCTGCTCGGGGGCGCCGTGGTGCGGCAGACGGGGGTGGACGGGGACGTCGCCGTGGTCGTGGAGCGGCAGGCGGATCCGTACCGCGACCAGCCGCTCACCGCCCGTATCGTGCGGACGGCGAACGCATACGACGAGATGGCGCGGGGAGAAGGGCCGGGAGGCCCGCTCAACGCCCTGGAACGGCTGCGCCTCGCCACCGGCCACGACTATCAGCCGGAGGTCGTGGAAGCCCTGGCCAGGGTGCTCGCGAGGGGGAAATAGCCGTGTCCCGCAGGGGCTCCGGGCGGGCGGGCGTGACCGCGTGCCCGCTGGGTAACCCATGGGTAATGAGCGGTCGTCCGACCGTACGTGGTTGGATGCGAAGAGGCCCTCGAACACAGCAGGATCTCTGGAACTCAGTAACTGGCAGGCGGGAATCGTGAGGATCTTCGGCAAGGGACGGCACCGGCCCTCCGCCTCATGGCGGCAGGCCACCGACCGCGCCTTCACGCTGATCGGCGACGGGCGGTACGAGGACGCGGGCGCGCTCCTTACCCGCGCGGCGGATCTGGAGCCCTGGCTCTCGGAGTCCTGGTTCAATCTCGCGCTGCTCCACAAGTTCCGGCACGACTGGGAGCAGGCGCGGGCCGCGGGCCTGCGGGCCGTCGCGCTGCTCGACCGGTCCGCCGGCGCCCCCGACTGGTGGAACGTGGGGATCGCCGCCACCGCCCTGCAGGACTGGCCGCTTGCCCGCCGCGCCTGGCAGGCGTACGGGCTGCGCGTTCCTGGCGGTGTCGCCGCCTCCGGTGAGCCGACCGGCATGGACCTGGGCAGCGCCGCGGTGCGCCTTTCGCCCGAGGGTGAGGCCGAGGTGGTGTGGGGGCGCAGGCTCGACCCCGCGCGGATAGAGGTGCTCTCCATTCCGCTGCCGTCCTCCGGGCGCCGCTGGGGCGAGGTCGTGCTGCACGACGGCGTACCGCACGGCGAGCGTTCGACGGCGGCCGGGCACTCCTACCCGGTCTTCGACGAGATCGAGCTGTGGGCGCCCTCACCGGTCCCCACCTGGGTGGTTCTCCTGGAGGCCGGCACCGAGGACGACCGGGACGCCCTGGAGAAGCTCGCCGCCGACGCGGGCTTCGCCGCCGAGGACTGGTCCTCGTCCGTACGGCTGCTCTGCCGGATGTGCTCCGAGAGCCGGATGCCGAGCGACGAGGGCGACGGCGAGCACCTGGACCCGCACGACCACAGCGAGCCGGGCCATCCCGGGCCGCTCGGCCACCGCAGCCCCGGCGCCCTGTGGGTGCCCGAGCGGGAGTGCGGCATCGCGGCGCCCGCCGCCCTGGTGCGCGGGCTGCTCGACGGCTGGGTCGCGGACAGCCCGGACTCCCGTGACTGGCGGGATCTGGAAGAGGTCTGCTGACCGGTGCCCGTAGGCTGTACGGGCACCATCTCTTGTGGGATCCCAGGAAGGCGTACGTCGGACAATGGCGCAGGACACTGAGCAGCAGGCCTCGGGCGGGGTGCTTCCCGTCGGCGACGAGGGCTTCGTCATCGACACGGAGGACTGCGAGGAGCGGGAGACGGCCTACCGCGAGCGGGGCACGGCACGGCCCATCACGGTCGTCGGCAACCCTGTGCTGCACAAGGAGTGCAAGGACGTCACCGCCTTCGACGACGAGCTGGCCAAGCTCGTCGACGACATGTTCGCCAGCCAGCGGACCGCCGAGGGCGTGGGCCTGGCCGCCAACCAGATCGGCGTGGACCTGAAGGTCTTCGTCTACGACTGCATGGACGACGAGGGCACGCGGCACGTCGGTGTCGTCTGCAACCCGGTCCTGCAGGAGCTGCCCGCCGACCGCCGTCAGCTCGACGAGTCGAACGAGGGCTGCCTCTCCGTCCCCACCGCGTACGCGGAGCTGGCCCGCCCCGACTACGCCGAGGTGACCGGGCAGGACGAGAAGGGCAACCCGATCAAGGTGCGCGGCACGGGCTACTTCTCGCGCTGCCTGCAGCACGAGACGGACCACCTGTACGGCTACCTCTACATCGACCGCCTCTCCAAGCGGGACCGCAAGGACGCGCTGCGGCAGATGGAAGAGGGCACTCCGCGCTACCCCGTGGTGGCCAATGACTGACACGCGCGACGCCTGAGAGGCGTGGGAACCGCGTGACACGAGCGGCCCCTGGTCGGGAACTCCCTCCCGACCGGGGGCCGTTCGCATGAGCCGTTCGCATGTGCGAGCAAAACCAGCTGCTCGTGATCCATATTCAGTCACATAAGGGGATTCTCTCGGCACTGGGGGGTAGTGAATGGCGCAAATCTGTTCCCTGAACGGTCAGTTGTGGTGCTGAATGGAAAGCGCGGGGATACGCAACGGCGCGCGCCCGGTACGGCGGGAGGGGCGTGCGTCACCAGGCGGCTGAGAGGGGTTTGTTCGTGCGTGCATATTCCGGAAGCACATCACAGAAACAGCCGTGCACGAGGCCACACGCGCAGACGGTATCGGTACCACCGGCGCTGGCCGTTCCGGTGATCGAAGCAGCGTTTCCTCGCCGTCTGCATCCGTATTGGCCCAAGCTTCAGGAGAAGTCCAGGACATGGCTGCGCGAAATGCGGCTGATGCCTCCTGACAAGGTCGAGCGGTACGCGGACAGCCTCTGCTACACCGATCTGGTGGCGGGCTACTACATTGGCGCGCCCGACGAGTTGCTCACCGCCATAGCCGACCTCAGCAGCTGGTTCTTCGCGTGGGACGACCGGCACGACCGGGACTCGGTGCACGGCAGGGCGGCCCAGTGGCGGCGGCTGTGCCGGGGCCTGCATGGCGCCCTCAACGACCCGGAGGAGTATCTGCACCACAGGGATCCGTTGGTCTCCGGCTTCGCGGACTGTGTGCGACGGCTGTACGCGTTCCTGGGCCCCAGCTGGAACGCACGCTTCGCCAGGCACTTCCACCCCGTGATCGAGGCGTACGACCAGGAGTTCAGGAACCGGCGCTGCGGGACGGTGCCGCCCGTCGAGGCGTACATTGAACTGCGCCGGCTGACGTTCGCGCACTGGGCGTGGATCGACCTCCTGGAGCCCACCGCGCGGTACGAACTGCCGCGGGCGATAAGGAAACATCCCGCATACCGGCGGGCGGCGCTTGCGACCCAGGATTTCTCCGCCTGGTACAACGATCTGTGCTCGCTCCCCAAAGAACTCGCGGGAGATGAACTGCACAATCTCGGGATCAGCCTCATACAGCACGAGGGATTAACGCTCGAAGAGGCGGTGAGGGAAGTCCACAGGCGCGTCAGTCAGTGCGTCGCGGATTTCCTCGTGGCCGAGGAGGAAGTCCTGCTGCTCGCCGATAAATTGGCGGACGGATCCGAAAAGGGCCGAGAGCTCGGGGAAGCCCTTGAATCATGCGTCTTCAATATGCGGAACTGGTTCTCTTCCGTTTATTGGTTCCACCATGAATCCGGCCGCTATCGCGTGGACAGCTGGGACGACAGGTCCATGCCTCCCTACGTCACGGAAAACCAGCTGGTGGAAAAGCCCATGGCCGAAAACGAACTGGTAGGTGAAGAATGAGCGTCGAATCCACGATACCCGCGCCCGCCGCGTCCGGATCGGAGCCGCCGCTCGTCGGCGGCGGCGCACCGCTCATCGGTCACGCCTGGCACCTGATCCGCGACCCGCTCGGCTTCCTGACCGCGCTGCGGGACCATGGTGATCTCGTACGCATCAGGCTAGGACCCAAGACGGCGTACGCGGTCTGCGATCCGGAGCTGGTCGGGCAGATGCTCAAGAGTCCGGAGTACATCGTCGGTGGACCGCTCTGGGACACCCTCGAAGTGCTGCTCGGCAAGGGCGTTGCGACCAGCAACGGCAAGCTGCACCGGCGTCAACGGCGCATGATGCAGCCCGCGTTCAGGCCCGAGCGGATCGCCGACTACGCCAAGGTGATGGAGGAGGAGGCGCGCGCCACGGCGGCGCGCTGGGACCACGGCCGTACGGTCGACATCAGCGCGGAGATGTTCCGCACCGCCGTGCGCATCGTCTCCCGCTCGCTCCTGGAGGTCGAATCGATCGGCGAGAAGGCGGACCGCATCGCCGATTCGCTGCACACCGTCTTCGAGGGGCTCTACCGGCGGATGATCCTCTCGGTCGGGCCGCTCTACCGCGTGCCGACCCAGGGCAACCGCCGCTTCCAGAACGCGCTCGACGATCTGCACGCGCTGGTCGACGAGATCATCACCGAACGCCGGGCGAATGATTCGGGCCAGCAGGACCTGCTGGCCGAAATGCTTCGGGCGCGCGATGAAACGGGTCAGCCGCTCGGCGACCAGGAGGTCCACGACCATGTGGTCTCGCTTGTCGTCGCGGGCGCCGAGAATGTCGCGTCGACCCTGGCGTGGACGTTCCAACTGCTCACCGAACACCCGGAGCAGGAAAGGCGGTTGGTTGAAGAGGTAAATTCCGTCGCGCCGGGCCGGGAGATCACATTCGCGGACCTCAAGAACCTGCCGCACACCCGGAATGTCGTCACCGAGGCCATGCGTATACGACCTGCCGCTTGGATATTCACGCGCAGGTCCGTAGCCGAAACGAACCTCGGCGGCTACCGCATTCCGGCCGACGCCGACATCGTGTACAGCGTGTACGCGATGCAGCGCGATCCGCGGTCCTTCGAGCGGCATCTGGAGTTCGACCCGGACCGCTGGAATCCGGAACGCGCAGGTGACGTACCGGAGTTCGCGATGATGCCGTTCAGCGTCGGTAACCGAAAGTGCCCGGGCGACCACTTCTCGTTGGCCGAACTCGCCATCATCCTGGCGACGGTGGCCCCGAGGTGGCACCTCTCGCCCGTCCCGGAGACCGACACCGGAACGAAGATCGGCATCACGCTGCATCCGAAGCGTCTGGTCCTTCGCGCCGAGCGGCGCTGACCGCCGGTCCGCGGAAGGTGCGGCGGTAGGCGTTCGGCGTGGTGCCGAGCGCCCTCAGGAACTGGTGGCGCATCGCCGCGGCGTTGCCGAAACCGGCACGCCCGGCGATCGCGTCCACCGTCTCGTCCGAACCCTCCAGCAACTCCTGTGCAAGCAACACCCGTTGGCGAAGGAGCCAGCGGTAGGGCGTGGTGCCCGTCTCCTGCTGGAAGCGGCGCGCGAAGGTGCGCGGCGACATGTGGGCGCGCTCGGCGAGCCGCTCGACGGTGATCTCCGTGTCGAGGTGGCGCTCCATCCAGGCGAGCACCCCGCCGACGGTGTCGCACGCCGTGCGCGGCAGCGGCCGCGCCACGAACTGCGCCTGGCCGCCGTCGCGATGGGGCGGTACGACCATGCGCCGGGCGATGGCGTTGGCGACCTCGGTGCCGTGTTCCCGGCGCACGATGTGCAGGCAGGCGTCGATCCCGGCGGCGGTCCCCGCCGATGTGACGACGGAACCCTCGTCCACGTACAGCACATCGGGCTCGACGTGCGCCCGCGGGTAGCGCACCGCGAGCTCCCTGGAGTGCTGCCAGTGCACGGCGCAGCGACGCCCGTCGAGCAGTCCCGCGGCGCCGAGCACGAAGACGCCGGAGCAGACGGACAGGACGCGGGCGCCGCGGTCCACCGCGCGGCGCAGCGCGGCGAGCAGATCCTCGGGATAGTCGCGGCCCACGAACGACTGTCCTGCCGGCACGGCGATGAGGTCGGCCTCCTCCAGGCGGTCGAGGCCGTACGGCGTGGTGATCGAGAACCCCGCGTGGTTGCTCAGCACCCCGCTCTCCGCGGCGACCACCGCGAAGTCGTACACGGGAAGGCCCTCGTCGCTCCGGTCGAGGCCGAACACCTCGCAGACGACGCCGAGTTCAAAGGGATTGACGCCGTCGAGCAGCACGACGGCCACGTTTTTCAGCATGTACGCAGTGTGCCGCGACCTTGGCAGGAAGTCGATGGTGTGTGACAGTCCTGCCACTCACGCCGGGGTCCGGCACGCACGACAGTGAGGACATGAACACATTCCTCGGATACGTGACCGTCCTGACCGTCTTCCTCCTGCTGGCCGCACCCGCGCTGGTCGGGTACGTCCACGACCGCCGGATCGACCGCGAACTGCGTGAAGCCCCCCGCGCTCCACGCAGCCCGCGGCAGTCTGACGTCCTAGAACTCGTCGTCGAAGGAGACCGAACCCTCGACGGCGACCTGGTAGGCCGAAGGGCGCCGCTCGAAGAAGTTGGTCAGCTCCTGGACACCCTGAAGTTCCATGAACGAGAACGGGTTTGACGAGCCGTAGACGGGCGCGAAGCCGAGCCGCTGCAGCCGCTGGTCGGCGACGCACTGCAGGTACTCGCGCATCGAGTCGGTGTTCATGCCCGGCAGGCCCTCACCGCACAGGTCGCGCGCGAACTGCAGCTCGGCCTCGACGGCCTCCTTGAGCATGTCCGTGACCTGCGTCTGCAGCGCGTCGTCGAAGAGCTCCGGCTCCTCCTTGCGGACGGTGTCGACGACGTCGAAGGCGAAGCTCATGTGCATCGTCTCGTCGCGGAACACCCAGTTGGTGCCGGTCGCCAGGCCGTGCAGCAGACCCCGCGAGCGGAACCAGTAGACGTACGCGAAGGCACCGTAGAAGAAGAGGCCCTCGATGCACGCGGCGAAGCAGATCAGGTTCAGCAGGAAGCGGCGCCGGTCGGCCTTGCTCTCCAGGCGGTCCATCTTCTCGACGGAGTCCATCCACTTGAAGCAGAACTCGGCCTTCTCACGGATGGAGGGGATCTCCTCGACCGCGTCGAACGCGGCGGCGCGGTCGTCCGGGTCGGGCAGATAGGTGTCGAGCAGCGTCAGATAGAACTGGACGTGGACGGCCTCCTCGAAGAGCTGACGGCTCAAGTACAGCCGCGCCTCGGGGGAGTTGATGTGCTTGTAGAGCGTGAGCACCAGGTTGTTGGAGACGATCGAGTCGCCCGTCGCGAAGAACGCGACGAGTCGGCCGATCATGTGCTGCTCGCCCGGCGAGAGCTTGGCGAGGTCGGCGACGTCCGAGTGGAGGTCGACCTCCTCGACGGTCCAGGTGTTCTTGATCGCGTCCCGGTAGCGCTCGTAGAAGTCCGGGTAGCGCATGGGACGCAGGGTCAGCTCGAAGCCCGGGTCGAGCAGGTTCTTGTCGGTGGAGCTCATTACTGGCAGGCCTCGCAGGACTCGGGGTTTTCCAGGGAGCAGGCGACGGCGTCGGGGTCGGTCGCCTGCTGGGGAACGGGGGCGGTCGCGGTGGCGTTCTGGCCGCCGGCCGCGCGGGCGATGCGCGTGGCGGGGCGCGAGCGCAGGTAGTACGTCGTCTTCAGGCCCGACTGCCAGGCGTAGGCGTACATCGAGGAGAGCTTGCCGATGGTCGGCGTCTCCAGGAACAGGTTCAGGGACTGCGCCTGGTCGAGGAACGGCGTGCGCGCGGCGGCCATGTCGATCAGGCCGCGCTGCGGGATCTCCCACGCCGTGCGGTACAGCGCGCGGACGTCGGCCGGGATCCAACTGAAGCCCTGCACCGAGCCGTTGGCCTCGCGCAGCGCCTCACGGGTCTGCGCGTCCCAGACGCCGAGCCGCTTCAACTCCTCCACCAGGTAGGCGTTGACCTGGAGGAATTCGCCGGACAGCGTCTCGCGCTTGAAGAGGTTGGAGACCTGCGGCTCGATGCACTCGTAGACGCCCGCGATGGACGCGATGGTGGCGGTCGGCGCGATGGCGAGCAGCAGCGAGTTGCGCATGCCGGTCGCGGCGATACGTTCCCGCAGAGCCGCCCAGCGCTCCGGCCAGGTCAGCTCGACGCCGTAGTGGTCGGGGTGCAGCACGCCGCGCGCGGTGCGGGTCTTCTCCCAGGCGGGGAGCGGCCCGTTGCGCTCGGCGAGGTCGGCGGACGCCTCGTACGCGGCGAGCATGATCCGCTCGGCGATGCGCGTCGAAAGAGCGCGCGCCTCGGGGGAGTCGAAGGGCAGCTTCAGCTGGAAGAAGACGTCCTGCAGACCCATGGCGCCCAGGCCCACGGGCCGCCACTTGGCATTCGAACGGCCGGCCTGCTCGGTCGGGTAGAAGTTGATGTCGACGACACGGTCGAGGAAGGTGACGGCCGTGCGGACGGTCTCGTCGAGCCGCTCCCAGTCGATGTCGTCGCCGGAAGGCAGGACGAAGGCGCCGAGGTTCACCGAGCCGAGGTTGCAGACCGCCGTCTCGCCGTCGTCCGTCACCTCCAGGATCTCCGTGCAGAGGTTCGAGGAGTGCACCGTGTGGCCGGGCTCCGCCGTCTGGTTGGCGGTGCGGTTGGCGGCGTCCTTGAACGTCATCCAGCCGTTGCCGGTCTGCGCGAGGGTGCGCATCATGCGGCCGTACAGATCACGGGCCGGGATGGTCTTGCGGGCGAGCCCGGCGGCCTCGGCCTTGCGGTACGCGGCGTCGAACTCCTCGCCCCACAGGTCCACCAGCTCGGGCACGTCGGCCGGCGAGAACAGCGACCAGTCCTGGTCGGCGGCGACCCGGCGCATGAACTCGTCGGGGATCCAGTGCGCGAGGTTGAGGTTGTGCGTACGCCGCTGGTCCTCACCCGTGTTGTCGCGCAGCTCCAGGAACTCCTCGATGTCGGAGTGCCACGTCTCCAGGTAGACCGCGGCGGCGCCCTTGCGGCGGCCGCCCTGGTTCACGGCGGCGACGGAGGCGTCCAGGGTCTTGAGGAACGGCACGATGCCGTTGGAGTGCCCGTTCGTGCCGCGGATCAGCGAACCGCGGGAGCGGATGCGGGAGTACGAGAGACCGATGCCGCCCGCGTGCTTGGAGAGGCGCGCGACCTGGTGGTAGCGGTCGTAGATGGAATCCAGCTCGTCCAGCGGGGAGTCGAGGAGGTAGCAGGAGGACATCTGCGGGTGGCGCGTGCCGGAGTTGAAGAGCGTCGGCGAGGACGGCAGGTAGTCCAGGCGGCTCATCAGGCGGTACAGGGCGGCGACTTCGTCCACCGAGCGCGCGCTGCCGTCCTCGGCGAGGCCGCTCGCGACGCGCAGCATGAAGTGCTGCGGGGTCTCGATGACGTGCCGGGTGATGGGGTGCCGAAGGAGATAGCGGCTGTGCAGGGTGCGCAGGCCGAAGTAGCCGAAGCGGAAGTCGGCGCCGTCGTCGAGCGCGGACTCCACGAGACCGTCGAGGCGCGCCGCGTGGTCGACGACGAACGCGGCGGTGCGGTCCGCGATCAGGCCCTCGCGGTGACCGACCGCGACCGAGTCGGAGAAGGAGCGCACGCCCTGCGACGCCGCCTCCTCACGGATGCTGATGCTCAGCAGCCTGGCCGCCAGCTTCGAGTACGCCGGGTCCTCGGAGATGAGCCCCGCGGCAGCCTCGGTCGCCAGCTCCCGCAGCTCCGCTGTGATCTCGGCGGCCCCCTTGGCCGAGCGGCCGCGCAGCGCGGCGGCGGCGACTCTGCCGGGGTCGGCGTCGGGGAGGTCGGCGGTGAGGTCGGTCAGGGTACGCAGCAGCGCGGTGCCTGGGCCGTCGGCGGTCTGCTGACCGTCGGTGGTCTGCGCTGACGCAGGTTCGGCTGGCGCGATGGTCACGTGGAGCACTCCCTCGCTCGGCTCAGAGCCTTGCGGAGGGGAGAGGGGACACACGGCGCCGCCCCGGGCAGGGCTGGGCTCCGCGTCCACCAGCCCATTCCACGAGGCCCGGACGTCGTCGGCACCCGGACCGGACGGAACGGGTGCGCTGTCGACAGGTCTTCGGACTCCTGGGTACGACAAATGCGTACTCATACACCGTTGCGGGACAGTTCCGGACTTGCACCGGATTCCCCTGCGGCGACAGCGAGCACGAGCATACATCTTGTGCTGGCTCTGAGCGGCAGCCCCACATCTTGTGTCGGCATGGGTATCCCCTAGGGTGGCGGCCGAACTGATCGTCGAACAGGGGGAGTCGCTGTGCGGGGACGGGGCGCGGGCTGTGCGGCAGTGCTGCTGATGGTGCTCACCGGGTGCGGGGACGACGGGGGCACGGCCGATGCGAAGGCCACTTCGACACCGAAGCCGACCACGGCTCCCGGTGTCGACGGCGAGGTCGATGCCGGCAAGGTCTTCACTGATGCCGAGCTGAAGGCGGCGCTGCTTCCCGCGAAGGCGGTCGGCAAGAAGGCCAGGGCGAGCGAGGCGACCCTGGGATTCTTCGACCTGCACCGCGGGGGCGGCGACTGGGGCACCTGCGAACCCGCCACCAAGCTGCTCGGAGAGCTGCGGCGCATGCAGGGTGCCAGCGCCGGGCACACGCTGCGCCCCCTCCCCGGACCCGTATCGGACGGCGACCCCTTCGTCTCCGAAAGCCTGATCTCGATGCCGGCCGAGCAGGCCTCGCGCTACCTGGACCTGCGTCGGCAGCTCCACGACGGCTGCCCCGTCGTCACCGTCGACACCGAGGCGGCCCCCGTCGACGAGCACCACCAGGCCTGGAAGTGGCCGGACATGGGCGACGAGGCGGTCCTGGAGACGTTGCGGTACACGGGCGGCGACGAGTACGACGGCACTCCGTACTACACGATCGAGATGCGGGTCGGCGGTGTGCTCGTCCTCGTGGACGGGGGCACCGACAAGGCCCTGACGATCAGCTCGGCGGCCAAGGCTGCGGAACGGGTCCGCAGGGAGCTCTACAAGGCCTCGTGAGGCGGCGCGCACGACAACGGGCCGCCGGATTCCTCCGGCGGCCCGCATCACGTACGTACAAGAAGGCGACGTACGTACAAGAAGGCGACGTACGTACAAGAAGGCGACGTACGTACAAGAAGGCTCAGTGCCCGCCCGGCGCTCCCGCCGTGGCCTCCTCCGATGCCGTCGCCTTCGGCAGGTCCCGCGCGACGCCCGGGTCGCCCGCGTCCGCCGTGTAGTCCTCCGGAGAGGTCTCGTCGATGCCGTCAGGGGCCTTCATGGCGCGCAGGACGAACGTCATGACCACGGTGACCACCGCGTTCAGGACGAACGCCGTGAGGCCGATGTAGCCGATCTCGCCGATGCCGGGGATCTCGTCCGACGAGCCGCCGAAGTGCTTCTGCGTCGGAGAGGCGACGCCGTACGCGGCGGCCGTGCCGTAGATCATGCCGACCGCCCAGCCCGCGAGCAGCGCCCAGCGGTGGAACCACCGCGTGAACAGGCCGCCGACCAGCGCGGGCATGGTCTGCAGGATCCAGATGCCGCCCAGGAGCTGGAAGTTGATCGCGACCGTCTTGTCCATGGTGAGGACGAAGGCGAGCGCGCCGACCTTCACCAGGAGCGAGACGAGCTTGGAGACCTTGGTCTCCTGCGCGGGCGTCGCGTCCGGCCTGATGAAGTCCTTGTAGATGTTCCGCGTGAAGAGATTCGCGGCTGCGATCGACATGATCGCCGCCGGCACGAGCGCGCCGATGCCGATCGCGGCGAAGGCGACGCCGGTGAACCAGTCGGGGAACATGTTCTCGAACAGCTGCGGGATCGCCAGCTGGCCGTTCTCGACCTTGACCCCGGCCGCGATCGCCATGAAGCCGAGCAGCGCGAGCAGGCCCAGCATGAGCGAGTAGAGCGGCAGGATCGTGGTGTTGCGGCGGATCACGTCGCGGCTCTTGGAGGAGAGCGTCGCCGTGATCGAGTGCGGGTACATGAAGAGCGCGAGCGCGGAGCCGAGGGCCAGGGTCGCGTACGTCCACTGTCCGGGCTCACCCGGCGCGAGACCCGCGACGGGCTTGCCCGCCGCCTCGTTCGTCGCCGAGAACTTGTCGCCCGCCGCCTGGAAGATCTCGTCGAAGCCGCCCAGCTTGATCGGGATGTAGATGATCGCGACGGCGATGACGAGATAGATCAGGCCGTCCTTCACGAATGCGATCAGGGCGGGGGCCCGCAGGCCCGACGAGTACGTGTACGCGGCGAGCACCGCGAACGCGATGAGCAGCGGCAGGTCCTTGATGAACCAGTTGGTGTCCGGACCGCCGCCGACGCCCATGACGTCAAGGACGGCCTGGATGCCGACCAGTTGGAGCGCGATGTACGGCATCGTGGCGAGGATGCCGGTGACCGCGACGGCAAGGGAGAGACCCTTCGAGCCGAAGCGCCCGCGCACGAAGTCCGAGGTCGTCACGTATCCGTGCTTGTGCGACACCGACCACAGGCGCGGCAGGAAGGTGAAGATCAGCGGGTAGACGAGGATCGTGTACGGAACGGCGAAGAAGCCGGCCGCGCCCGCCGCGTAGATCGCCGCGGGGACGGCGACGAACGTGTACGCCGTGTACAGGTCGCCGCCGAGCAGGAACCACGTGACCCAGGTGCCGAACGACCGTCCGCCCAGGCCCCATTCGTCCAGGCTCTCGGTCTCGGCCTTGCGCCAGCGCGCGGCCAGGAAGCCCATCACGGTGACGGCGATGAAGAAGAAGACGAAGACGGCGAGCGCGACGCCGTTCACGCCACCTGTTCCAGAAGCGAGTGTCGTCACTGGCCGGCACCCCCTTGGACCTGCTCGGTCTTGCGGGCGCGCTGGTCACGCTGCCACAGCTTGTACGCGATCATCGTGAGGAGGGTGGATATGAGCACCCACAGCATTTGGTACCAGTAGAAGAACGGGATGCCGATGAAGGTCGGTTCGATCTTCGCGTAGGAACTCACCCAGAGCATCGCCACGAACGGCGCGACGAGACAGAGGGCAATGACCACGCGGACCGGCGTGATCACCGGTCTGCTCACTTCAGGCGCATCTGACACATCTGACACTTCGCGGCTCCGCTCCCTCGCTTATCCCACCTTTAACGTGCGGGAAATCTAAGCGAGAGTCTTGATCTATGGAACCCCCGTCCGGATAACGGACGGGTCAATGTGCCTGCTCAGTGCCTGTTGAGTGGGTACTCAGCAGCAGCGGAACCCCTGCCGTGGGTCCGACTCCTGTCGGTCCGTCCGCATTCGCTCGAACTCCCTCCGGGAGGGGACGGATGCCCCTGGATGCGTCTTCCGCGTGTGCGTCACATACCGGTCGTACGCGGACTCGTCGGTCAACTCCCGTGCGTACCAGCGCATCCAGCGAAGCCCGCGAAGGACCCAGGTCATGGGGTGAGCTCCTGTTCCTTCCTGAGCTGCTCTTCCTTCTCCTCGGGCGTCGCGATCAGGCCGGCCGGGGCCGTCAACTTCGACTCCACGTACGGAGCTTCACTCAGCCGCGAGGCCTGCGGGTTGCGGACGTGTCTGACGCACACCCGCGCCGCGTCCAGGATCACGATGACGATGAGCAGCGCGAGGGCCGCCGTGATGACGCCGTCCACCGTGGAGTTGGTGACGACGGTGTGCATGTCGTCCATGTTCTTGGCGGGCGGCAGGACCTTGCCCGCGTCGATGGCGTCCTGGTAGTTCGAGCGCTGCTGGAAGAAGCCGACGCGCGGGTCGCTGGAGAACACCTTCTGCCAGCTCGCGGTGAGCGTCACCGTCGCGTCCCAGGCGAGCGGAATCCCGGTGATCCAGGCCCACTTGAGGCGCCCGGACTTCACGAGCAGCGTCGTGCAGACGGCGAGGGCGACCGCGGCGAGCAGCTGGTTGGCGATGCCGAAGATCGGGAAGAGCTGGTTGATCCCGCCGAGCGGCTCGTGCACGCCGACCCACAGGAAGTAGCCCCACAGGCCGGTGACGACCGCGCTCGTGATGATGAGCCCGGGCTTCCAACTGACGTTCTTGAAGGGCTTGTATACGTTCCCGAGCATGTCCTGGAGCATGAAGCGGCCCACGCGCGTGCCCGCGTCCAGCGCGGTCAGGATGAACAGCGCCTCAAACATGATCGCGAAGTGGTACCAGAAGGCCCGCATCGAGCCCCCGGTGACCTTCGAGAAGATCTCGGAGACACCGATCGCGAGGGTCGGGGCGCCGCCCGTGCGCGAGAGCAGCGAGGACTCCTCGACGTTCTTGGCGGCCTGCGCCAAGTCCTCGGGGGAGATGGTGTATCCGAGGTTCGCGACGGCCTGGGACGCGGCCTGGACGTTGTCCCCGATGACTCCCGCGGGCGCGTTCATCGCGAAGTACAGACCCGGGTCGATGATGCTGGCCGCGACCAGCGCCATGATCGCGACGGACGACTCCATCAGCATGGAGCCGTAGCCGATCATCCGGACCTGCGGCTCCTTCTGGATCATCTTCGGCGTGGTGCCCGACGAGATCAGCGCGTGGAAGCCGGACAGCGCCCCACAGGCGATGGTGATGAAGACGAAGGGGAAGAGCGAGCCCGCGAAGACCGGGCCGTCGCCGCGCGACGCGAAGTCGGTCACCGGGTCCATCTTCAGCGTCGGCAGGGTGACGATGACGCCGACCGCGAGCAGCAGGATCGTACCGATCTTCATGAACGTGGAGAGATAGTCGCGGGGCGCGAGCAGCATCCACACCGGCAGGATCGAGGCGATGAAGCCGTACGCCACCAGCCAGATGACCAGCGTCGAGGGCGCCAGCGTGAAGGTGTCCGCGAGCGAGGACTCGGCGACCCAGCGGCCCGCGACGAGCGCGATCAGCAGCAGCGCGATCCCGATGAGGGAGACCTCGCTGACCCGGCCGGGGCGAAGCACCCGCAGGTAGAAGCCCATGAGCAGCGCGATCGGGATCGTCATCGCGATGGAGAAGGTGCCCCACGGCGACTCGGCGAGGGCGTTCACGATGACAAGCGCGAGCACCCCGAGCAGGATGATCATGATGGCGAACGCGGCGAGCAGTGCGGCGGCCCCGCCGAACGGACCGATCTCCTCGCGCGCCATCTGGCCCAGGGACTTGCCGTCGCGCCGGGTGGAGAAGAAGAGGACGACCATGTCCTGCACGGCGCCCGCGAAGATCACCCCGACGATGATCCAGATGGTGCCCGGCAGATAGCCCATCTGCGCCGCGAGCACCGGCCCGACCAGCGGCCCCGCGCCCGCGATCGCCGCGAAGTGGTGGCCGAGCAGGACGCGCCGGTCGGTCGGGTGGAAGTCGATGCCGTTGTCCAGGCGCTCCGCCGGAGTGGCCCGGTTCTTGTCCACCTTGAGGACTTTGTACGCGATGAATTTGGAGTAGAAGCGGTACGCGATGGCGTACGAGCCGAGGGCCGCCGCCACCATCCAGGCGGCCGACACCTCCTCGTCGCGCGCCAGCGCGAGCACCGTCCAGCCCGAGGCGCCCACCAGCGCGACGAGAGTCCAGATGACAAGGGATCGAGGATTTGCTCTGCGCACCGGGTCGTCCTCCCGTTCATCATGCGATGACGGGAGGAACGTAGAACAGCGAAGTGATCCGCGCCAGACCTCGGAAGGGTCTAGGTACGTGCGGGCGGTGAGTCAGTCCGTGGGCCGCTTGAGGCGGGCCACGAACTTGTACCGGTCGCCGCGGTAGACCGAGCGCACCCATTCCACCGGTTTTCCGCCGCCGTCGAGGGAGTGCCGGGAGAGCAGCAGCATCGGCAGACCCACGTCCGTGCCGAGCAGGCCCGCCTCGCGCGGGGTTGCGAGGGAGGTCTCGATGGTCTCCTCGGCCTCCGCCAGATGGACGTCGTACACCTCGGCCAAGGCCGTGTAGAGCGATGTGTACTTGACCAGCGAGCGGCGCAGCGCCGGGAAGCGCTTGGCCGACAGATGGGTGGTCTCGATGGCCATCGCCTCGCCGTTGGCCAGGCGCAGCCGCTCGATCCTGAGGACACGGCCGCCGGTGCTGATGTCGAGCAGCCCTGCGAGCGTGTCGTCGGCGGTGATGTAGCCGATGTCCAGGAGCTGCGAGGTCGGTTCGAGGCCCTGGGCGCGCATGTCCTCGGTGTACGAGGTGAGTTGCAGCGCCTGGGAGACCTTGGGCTTGGCGACGAAGGTGCCCTTGCCCTGGATCCGCTCGAGGCGGCCCTCGACGACCAGCTCCTGCAGGGCCTGGCGCACGGTGGTGCGCGAGGTGTCGAACTCGGCGGCCAGCGTGCGCTCCGGCGGGACGGGGGTGCCGGGCGGCAGGGTCTCCGTCATGTCGAGCAAGTGGCGCTTCAGGCGGTAGTACTTGGGCACACGTGCGGTGCGGCCGACGCTCGGGGCCCCGTCCACGTCGGTTCCTGTGCTCCCCGCCTCGGTGCCCATGGTCCGCCTTCCTGCTGCCGTCACCGGCTCCTCCGTCTGTCGCGGCTCACATCGTGGCACGTACCGGGCTGAGCAGGCGGTGCCCGCTCAGGTGTCGGTCCGATAACGGACCTGACAGCCCTTCTTATACACCCTTGACACCCCTAAAGGTCTAGGCCAAGCTCCCCGTACTGGTCTACACCATTAAAGACCAGGTTCCAGTCCCACGGGCAGATCTCGGTCCATTTGGTCGCTGCGGGTGGGGGGTTGACTGGCATCCCTTGAGGAGGGTGACGTGAAGCGCAAGCTCATAGCGGCCATCGGTGTCGCGGGCATGTTGGTCTCGATCGCGGCGTGTGGCGGCGACGACGGAGACAAGAAGTCCGGCGGAGCCGACGGCTACAAGGGTGAGACGCTGACGCTCTGGGCGATGGACGGTTCGACGCCGGAGAAGTGGCAGAAGGACGTCACGGCGGCCTTCGAGAAGAAGACCGGCGCGAAGCTGAAGTTCGAAGTCCAGCAGTGGAACGGCATCCAGCAGAAGCTGACCACCGCCCTCTCCGAGGAGAACCCGCCGGACGTCTTCGAGATCGGCAACACCCAGACCGCCGCGTACGCCAAGACCGGTGGCCTCGCCGAACTCGGCGACCTCAAGGAAGGGCTCGGCGCCGACTGGACCGAGTCGATCAACAAGTCCTCCGTCGTGGACGGCAAGCAGTACGCCGCCCCGTGGTTCGTCCTCAACCGCGTCGTCATCTACAACAAGAAGGTCTGGGCCGACGCCGGCATCAAGGACACCCCCAAGACCCGCGCCGAGTTCCTCAAGGACCTCAAGGCAATCGAGTCCAAGACGGACGCCGAGCCGATCTACCTGCCCGGCCAGAACTGGTACCACTTCGTCGGCCTGACCATCGGTGAGGGCGCCGAACTGGTCAAGAAGGACGGCGACAAGTACGTCTCCAACCTCACCGACCCCAAGGTCGCCAAGGCCATGAAGACGTACAAGGAGTTCGCGGACCTCTCCAAGGCCCCCAAGAACAAGGACGAGGCCACCCCGCAGCAGGCCGAGGTCTTCGCCAAGGGCAAGACCGGCGCCTTCGTCGGCATGAGCTGGGAGGCCGCCACCGCGATCAAGGCCAACCCGAAGATCGAGAAGGACATCGGCTACTTCACGATCCCCGGCGCCACCGCGGACAAGCCCGAGGGCGTCTTCCTCGGCGGCTCCAACCTCGCCGTCGCCGCGACCAGCGAGAAGCAGGAGCTCGCCAAGGAGTTCCTGAAGATCGCCCTGTCCGACAAGTTCGAGGGCGCGCTCGCCAAGGAAGGCGGCGTCATCCCCAACAAGCAGGCCCTGGAAGCCCAGCTCAAGGGCAACCCCGCAGCCGAGGCCATGGCCCCCGCCACCGCCGGCGGCGGCACGACCCCGCTGATCCCGGAGTGGGCCGCGGTGGAGAACCCGCCGAACCCGATCAAGAACTACATGACCGCGGTCCTGAACGGTAAGTCCAACGATGAGGCCGCCGAGCAGGTCGAGGGCGAGCTCAACAAGCGCCTGTCGCAGAAGCAGTAAGGACGCGCTCCCGCCGGGGACTTCGGGCCCGGGGTGTCAGCACCCCCGGGCCCGATGCCCCGGCACAGCGCTGCGTTCCGCGATGCCCACGAAAGAGATGGCGAGCATGACCGTGCAGACCGAACGGCCGCCCTCCGGCCCGACGGACGTCGTGAAAACGGACGGACGGCCGGGAGACACCGGCAAGCCCCGCGAGCGGGCCCGGTCGCTCGCGCCCTACCTGCTACTGCTTCCCGCGATCGCGGCCACGCTCGTGTTCCTCGGCTGGCCCCTGGTCAACAACGGGATCCTGTCGTTCCAGAACCTCAACATGAGGCAGTTCATCCTCCACCTCACCGAGTGGAACGGGATCGACAACTTCAAGGAGGTCCTCACCGGCGAGGACTTCTGGCGGGTCACCGGCCGCTCGATCGCGTTCACCGCGGTCAACGTCGTACTGATCATGCTGCTCGGCACCCTGATCGGCCTGCTGCTCGCACGGCTCGGCAAGCGGATGCGGACGCTGCTCCTGGTCGGACTCGTGCTCGCCTGGGCGATGCCGATCATCGCGTCGACGACCGTCTACCAGTGGCTGTTCGCGACGCGCTTCGGCGTCGTCAACTGGGTCCTGGACAAGGCCGGCTGGCACTCGATGGCCGATTTCGACTGGATGGGCAGCCAGTACTCCACCTTCTTCGTGGTCATCGTCCTGATCGTCTGGCAGTCGATCCCCTTCGTGGCGATCAATCTGTACGCCGCGACGACGACGATCCCCAAGGAGCTCTACGAAGCCGCGTCACTGGACGGCGCAGGAGCCTGGAAGCGGTTCACGAACGTCACGCTTCCGTACATGAAGCCCTTCCTCCTCGCGACGACCTTCCTGGAGATCATCTGGGTCTTCAAGGCGTTCGCGCAGGTCTTCGCGCTCAACGAGGGCGGCCCCGACCGGCTCACCGAGATCCTGCCCGTCTACGCCTACATCGAGGGCATGGGCAACCAGCACTTCGGCATGGGTGCGGCGATCGCGCTGCTCACCATCGTCATCCTGCTGGCCCTGACCTCCTTCTACCTGCGGATCGTGCTCAAGCAAGAGGAGGACGAGCTGTGACGCGCACTGCTTCGTCTCGGCGGCTGCGCCGCATCTGGCCCAACGCGGTGGCCGTCGTGCTCTTCATCGGGTTCGTCTTCCCCGTGTACTGGATGTTCGCCACGGCCTTCAAGCCGACCGGCGACATCATCAGCGAGGACCCGGTGTGGTTCCCGACCGACGCGACGTTCGAGCACTTCAAGACGGCCGTCGAGGCCGACCACTTCTGGACGATGGTCGGCAACTCCCTCACCGTCACCGTCCTCGCCGTGCTCTTCTCGCTGATCATCGGCCTCGCGTCGGCGTTCGCACTCGCCCGGATGCGCTTCAAGGGACGGCGCGGCTTCATCATCGGCTTCATGCTGGCCCAGATGGCGCCCTGGGAAGTCATGGTCATCGCCATCTACATGATCGTGCGCGACGCCGACATGCTGAACAGCCTCGTCCCGCTCACCCTCTTCTACATGGTGATGATCCTGCCCTTCACGCTCCTGACACTGCGCGGCTTCGTCGCCGCCGTGCCGCGCGAGCTTGAGGAGTCGGCGATGGTCGACGGCTGTTCACGGATGCAGGCGTTCCGCCGGGTGATCCTGCCGCTGCTCGCACCGGGCCTGATGTCGACCTCGCTCTTCGGCTTCATCACGGCCTGGAACGAATTCCCGCTGGTCCTTGTCCTCAACAAGGAGGCGGAGGCCAAGACGCTGCCGGTGTGGCTCTCAGGCTTCCAGACCGCCTTCGGCGACGACTGGGGTGCCACCATGGCCGCCGCCTCACTCTTCGCCATCCCGATCCTGGTCCTCTTCGTCTTCCTGCAGCGCAGGGCCGTCAGCGGTCTGACCGACGGCGCCGTGAAGGGATAACACGCCATATGTCGACACTCATTCGCCCCACCGACACCCTCACCCGGGACGCCCTGACCGTCCTGCAGCCGGGCTTCGTCGGCACCAGCGCACCGGACTGGCTGCTCCGCCGCATCGGCGAAGGCCTCGCCTCCGTCGGCCTGTTCGGCCGCAACATCTCCTCACCAGCACAACTGGCCGCACTCACCGCCCAGTTGCGTGCGGAGCGCGATGACGTCCTGGTCGCCATCGACGAGGAGGGCGGTGACGTGACCCGCCTGGAGGTCCGCTCCGGCTCCTCCTTCCCGGGCAACCACGCGCTCGGCGCGGTCGACGACACGGCGCTGACCCGTGACGTGGCGGCCGAGCTGGGCCGCCGCCTCGCCGCGTGCGGCGTCAACCTCAACTGGGCGCCCTCGGCGGACGTCAACTCCAACCCGGACAACCCGGTCATCGGCGTACGCTCCTTCGGCGCCGACCCGCTCCTGGTGGCCCGGCACACCGCCGCGTACGTCGAGGGCCTGCAGTCCGCCGGCGTCGCCGCCTGCACCAAGCACTTCCCCGGGCACGGCGACACGGCGGTCGACTCACACCACGACGTGCCGCGCATCGGAGTCGACCCCGAGGTGCTCCGGGCCCGTGACCTCGCCCCGTTCCGCGCGGCGATCGCCGCGGGCACGCGGGCCGTGATGAGCGCGCACATCCTGGTGCCGTCGCTCGACCCCGAGTACCCGGCAACGCTCTCGCACCGCATCCTGACCGGCGTACTGCGCGAGGAACTGAACTACGACGGCCTGATCGTCACCGACGGCATGGAGATGCAGGCCATCTCCGCGACGTACGGCATCGAGCGGGGCAGCGTCCTCGCCATCGCCGCGGGCGCCGACGCGATCTGCGTGGGCGGCGGCCTCGCGGACGACGAGACGGTGCTTCGCCTGCGGGACGCGCTGGTGGGGGCCGTCCACAGGGGCGAACTCTCCGAGGAACGCCTCGCCGACGCGGCCGCCCGCGTCCGTGCGCTGGCCCACTGGACCTCGGTGTCGGGCGCGGCCGACCGTTCGGGGGTCGCGCCCGACACCGAGATCGGCCTGGTCGCGGCCCGCCGCGCCTTGACCGTCACCCGCGGCGATTCCTACACCGCCCCGCTCACCGAAGCTCCGTACGTCGCTGCCTTCACGCCGATGGCCAACATCGCGGTGGGCGACGAGACCCCGTGGGGCGTGGCGGCGGAACTGGAACGCCTGCTCCCGGGAACGGAGACGGGCAGCTTCACCGGCCCGGACGCGGGCGCGCTGGCGCTGGCCGAGGCGGGGGAGCGGCGGATCGTGGCGGTGGTCCGCGACGCCCACCGCCACGCCTGGATGGCAGAGGCCCTGAACACCCTGCTGGCATCCCGCCCCGACACAGTGGTGGTGGAAATGGGCGTCCCCCAGTCCCACCCACAGGGCTCCCTCCACATCGCCACGCATGGCGCGGCACGGGTGTGCGGCTTGGCGGCGGCGGAGGTCATTACGGGGCGCTAGAAGCGCCCCGTAAGGGGCGCGGGGAACTGCGCGCCCAGCCCCAGTGCACTCGCAGACTGGCTACAACAGAAGGCGCCGGGGCACCCCCAGCAAGGGGGCACCCCGGCACCTTCTGCGTAACGCACAGCCGCCTAGAGCCCCTGCCAGGCTGGCTTCGCCGCATACGTGGCCCGGAAGTACTCCCCAAGCTTCAACTTGGACGCGGCGGCCTCATCCACAACGACCGTCGCATGCGGATGCAACTGCAGAGCCGAAGCCGGAACCACCGCGGCGACAGGCCCTTCCACCGTCGCGGCCACCGCATCCGCCTTGCCCTCACCCGTGGCAAGCAGCACCAGATGCCGAGCCTCGAGAATCGTCCCGATGCCCTGCGTCATCACGTGATGCGGCACCTGCTCGATGTCCCCGTCGAAGAACCGCGCGTTGTCCACCCGCGTCTGCTCCGTCAGCGTCTTGATCCGCGTACGCGAGGCCAGCGAGGAGCACGGCTCGTTGAACCCGATGTGCCCGTCCGTACCGATCCCGAGCAACTGGAGATCGACACCCCCGGCCGCCGCGAGCGCCTCGTCGTACGCGTCGCACGCCGCCTGCACATCCTCCGCGCTGCCGTCAGGCCCCATGAAGGACGCCTCGCTGAGCCTCAGCGGCTCGACGACCTCACGCAGCACCACGGACCGGTAGGACTCGGGATGCCCCGCGGGCAGTCCGACATACTCGTCGAGCTGGCAGATCCGCGCCCGCGACGCGTCCACGGCACCGGAGGCGACCTTGGCGGCAAGGGCTTCATAGATGGGCAGCGGGGTGGATCCGGTGGCGACACCGAGCAGGGCGTCAGGCTTACGGCGCACCAAGGCGGCCATGGCCTCCGCGATGAGCTCGCCGCCTGCCTGGGCGTCCGGGACGATGACAACTTCCACGCTGGGCCTGCCGTTCTGGAGAGGGGACTCACAGGGACTATGTGGTATAGACCAATCTAGCAGAGCCGGCCCATCAGAGCCCCGGGTTCTCAAGCCCCAAAGTTCCCGCGGCCCGCAGTTCCCACGGTCCACGCTCGCCCGCTCCCGCATCCCATGCTCGGCGCTCAGTTCAACCCCCGCCCGTCGAGCAATCCCCCCGGGGAGTCACCAAGCGAGCCCCGCCCCGAGCAAGCACAGTGGAGGCATGACCGACACGACAACGGCCCCGCAGAGCGAGCAGCCGGGCCGGATCATGTCCCGTGAGATGGCCGAACAGCCCGAGGTGCTGCGCCGCATCCTCGAGGCCGGCGCCCCGAAGATCCGTGAGGTCGCCCGGCTGGTCGCCGCCAAGAAGCCCCGCTTCGTCCTCCTCACCGCACGCGGCACCTCCGACCACGCCGCCCTGTACGCCAAATACCTCCTCGAAGTCCGTCTCGGCGTGCCCTGCGGACTGAGCTCCATGTCCACCATCACGGCCTACGGAGCCAAGCCCGACCTGAGGGACGTCCTGGTCATCACCGTCAGTCAGTCCGGGGGCTCGCCCGACCTGGTGGCCTCGACCCGCGCCGCCCGCGATGCCGGCGCGCTCACCCTCTCGGTCACCAACAACCCGGACTCGCCGCTTGCCGCCGTCTCCGAACACCACATCGACGTCCTGGCGGGCCCGGAGAAGGCGCTCCCCGCCACGAAGACCTACACGGCGTCCCTCCTGGCCCTCTATCTCTTCGTCGAGGGGCTGCATGACGGTGACGTCGCGGCCGCCGCCGCGCTGCCCGAACTCGCCGCCCAACTCCTGGACCGCCAGCCCGAGATCAGGACGCTGGCCGCCCGCTACCGCTTCGCCGAACGCATGGTGATCACCTCCCGTGGCTATGGCCTGCCGACCGCCAAGGAAGCGGCCCTGAAGCTGATGGAGACGAGCTACATCCCCGCCCTCGCCTACTCCGGCGCGGACCTGCTGCACGGCCCGCTCGCCATGGTCGACAACATCTCGCCCGTCATCGCGGTCGTCCCGGACGGCAAGGGCGGGGAGGTCCTCCAACCCGTGCTCGACCGGTTGCGCGGGCGCGGCGCCGACCTTGTGGTCGTCGGCCCGAAGGCGCAGGTGGAGCAGGCGTCGGCCGGTTTCGCGCTGCCGACCGACGGCGTACCGGAAGAGCTCCAGCCGATCCTGGAGATCATCCCGCTCCAACTGCTCGCCTACGAGGTCACCATCGCCCGCGGCCAGGACCCGGACGCGCCCCGCGCCCTCGCGAAGGTGACGGAGACCCGCTGACGCCGGATGCCATGGGGCGTCACAGTCCCAGCGCCGATCCTCCCGTCGCGTCGATGTACTGGCCGGTGATCCAGCGCGCGTCGTCCGAGGCGACGAAGGTGACGATGTCCGCCACGTCGGCGGGCTGGCCTATGCGGCCGAAGGTCGAGTACTTCGCCATCTCGCTGTGCTGGCCGTCGGGAATCCCGGCCATCATCTCCGTCTCGATGATCCCCGGCGCCACCGCGTTGACCGTGATCCCGCGCGGGCCCAGGTCCTGCGCCAGGGTGTGCGTCAGGACGTTCAAGGCGCCCTTCGTCATCGAGTAGCCGATGGTCATCGGGAAGGCGATCCGGGTGACTCCGGAGGAGATGTTGATGATGCGGCCGCCGTCGCGCAGCCGGTCCAGGCCCTTCTGGATGATGAAGAACGGCGCCTTCACATTGACCGCGAACACCCGGTCGTAATCCGCTTCCTGGACCTCGCCCACCAGGCTGTAGAGCCCGATCCCCGCGTTGTTCACCAGGATGTCCAGGCCGTCCGCGTGCCGGTCGAACTCGGCCCAGAGCGCCTCTGCGTCACCGGGCACGCCGAGCTCCGTGCCGAAGGCGAAGGCGGAGCCGCCCTCCCCCTCGATCGCGGCGACCGTCTCTTTCGCGGCGGCCTCATTGCTGCCGTAGTGCACGGCGACCCGTGCGCCGTCCCGCCCCAAACGCTCGGCGATGCCCCGCCCGATGCCCCTGCTGCCGCCCGTGACCAGTGCCGTCTTCCCTGCAAGCGTGCCCATGGGAGCCGCCCCCTCTTCCCGTCGAAGATTTCTCTAGTGGTCGATACAGAAAGAAACCGTAGCCGAGCCCGGCCCGTTTTTCTAGCGCCCGCTATAGAATTCACTCCATGGTGACGAGAGACCCTGCGCGGCCATCGGTCGAGCAGCCGGCGAAACAGCGCGGGCGCCCCCGCTCCTTCGACCGCGAGACCGCCCTTGAGCAGGCCATCCGTACGTTCTGGGAGCACGGGTACGAGGCGACATCGGTCACGGACCTCACCCGGGCCATGGGCATCGGCGCGCCGAGCATGTACGCGGCCTTCGGCGACAAGCAGTCCCTGTTCGAGGAGGCCGTGCGGGTCTACGGCCAGACGTACGGCGGCTTCGGCGACCGAGCCTTCGCCGAGGAGTCGACCGTCCGGGGCGGCGTCGCGCGCATGCTGCACGAGGCCGCGGCCAAGTACACGGAGCCGGGGCACCCCCGCGGCTGCCTCGTCATCTACGCCGCGACGAACTGCGCGACGCCGGAGGTCGAGGCGAGCCTGCGTGACCAGCGCAACGCCAATGTCGGCTCCATCGAGTCGCGGATAAGGTCCGCGATCGCCGTGGGCGAGCTACCCTCGACCATCGACGCCCCCGCGCTCGCGCGCTACACCGGAGCGGTCCTGCAGGGCATGTCCCAGCAGTCCCGTGACGGCGCGACCAGGCAGGAGCTGGAAGCTGTCGCCGAACTGGCCATGCATGCCTGGCCGGCGTCCGCATCCGGGTCGGCGGAGGCGTGACCCTGGGGCACTGGGGGCAGAAGTGAAAGAAGTAGACAACATAAACATCCGCCTACGCATAGACACAGGTGAATGGTCTAGTCCACAATGCGTTGGTAAAGCATCCGCCCTTCCCGCACAGGAGGGCGGACCGAGGAACCGGCACTCTCTGCCCTGACCGTGCCGGATCCTCCGATCGGCCGCCGGTACCGCACATTCCGGTGGTCGTGTTCCTGAAGGGCTGCGGTGCCGAGGGTGGGTTGAGGGTCCCGCCCTGGCGCCGCGGCTCGTCGGGAATCGCCCGGGGCGGACCCGCGGTAAGTGCCAGGTACGCTCGCACACGTGCCCTCCATGAACGACCTCGTCCGCCAGCACACCGCTCTCGGTGACTCCGATCTCGAGTGGTTGCATCTGCTGGTCTCGGAGTGGCAGCTGCTCTCCGACCTCTCTTTCGCCGACCTCGTGCTGTGGGTCCCCACCCGCGACGGCACCCGTTATGTCTCCGTGGCGCAGATGCGGCCGAACACCGGCCCCACCTCCTACCAGGACGACATGGTCGGCCACCTCGTCCCGCGCGGCCGCCGCCCACTGCTCGACGCCGCCCTGGACGAGGGCCGCATCGTGCGCGAGGGCGACCCCGAGTGGCGCGAAGAGGTCCCGGTGCGGGTCGAGTCCATCCCCGTACGCAGGGAAGGGCGCGTCCTGGGTGTCATCGCGCGCAACACCAACCTGCTCACGGTGCGCACCCCCTCACGTCTGGAGCTGACCTACCTCCAGTCGGCGTCCGACCTGGCCCAGATGATCGCGGCCGGCTCCTTCCCCTTCCCCGGCCAGCAGGTCGACATGGACGCCTCGCCGCGCGTCGGCGACGGTCTGCTGCGGCTCGACGCCGACGGGATCGTCCAGTACGCGTCGCCGAACGCGCTCTCCGCGTACCACCGCCTCGGCCTCGCCGCCGACTTGGTCGGACATCACCTCGGCACGGCGACCGCCGAACTCGCCCCGTCCCGCGGCCCGGTGGACGAGGCGCTCGCCAAGGTCGCCAGCGGCTGGGCGCCCCGCGAGTTCGAGATCGAGGGCGGCGACGGCGTCATCCAGCTCCGCGCGATCCCGCTCAAGCCCAAGGGCCCGCGTATCGGTTCTCTCGTACTCCTTCGCGATGTGACCGAACTGCGCCGCCGCGAGCGCGAGTTGATCACCAAGGATGCGACCATCCGGGAGATCCACCACCGGGTGAAGAACAACCTCCAGACGGTCGCCGCGCTCCTGCGCCTGCAGGCCCGCCGCATCGACTCCGCCACCGGCCGCGAGGCGCTCGAGGAGGCCGTGCGCCGGGTGGGCTCCATCGCGATCGTGCACGAGACGCTGTCCCAGAACCTGGACGAGCGCGTGGAGTTCGACGAGATCGCCGACCGCGTCCTCGCGATGGTGGCGGAGATCTCGCCGGGCAAGGTCACGGGCCGGCGCACCGGACGCTTCGGCATCCTGGACGCCGAGGTGGCGACCCCGCTGTCGATGGTCCTCACCGAGATCCTGCAGAACGCCCTGGAACACGGCTTCCGCGAGGGCGACATGGGCACGGTCGAGGTCTCCGCGGTGCGCGGCGGCACCAGCAAGGACGCCCGCCTCCTGATCACCGTCCAGGACGACGGCGTGGGACTGCCCGACGACTTCGATCCGCACCGCTCGGGCAACCTCGGCCTGCAGATCGTCCGCACCCTGGTCGAGGGCGAGTTGAGCGGCACGTTCGACATGGTGCGGGCCCCGGAGCGCGGCACGCAGGTCATCCTCGACATCCCCGTACGCGCCGACAAGTAGCACCCGCACAGGGCGTACGGCATCCCGTAGCCCGTAGCCCGTATCTCATATCCCGTATCCCGTATCCCGCATACGAAAAGCAGTGAGCCCCGGACCGAAGTGGTCCGGGGCTCACTGCTCACGTTGCGATGCGCATCGGGGGTACTGCGCGGCTGCGGCTCGGGGGCGGGAGATGCGTACTCGCTGTACGCGCCGCCGGGCTCAGGCTCGTAGGGGGCGTGAGCGTCAGGCGCTGGCCTGGCGTGCACGGTTGCGAGCGGCGCGGCGCTTCATTGCGCGGCGCTCGTCCTCGCTGAGGCCACCCCAGACGCCGGAGTCCTGGCCGGACTCGAGCGCCCACTGCAGGCACTGCTCCATGACGGGGCAGCGGCGGCAGACGGCCTTGGCTTCCTCGATCTGCAGCAGCGCAGGACCGGTGTTGCCGATGGGGAAGAAGAGCTCGGGGTCTTCCTCGCGGCAAACGGCGTTGTGACGCCAGTCCATGGCTGCTACCTCTCCTAGGTATTACAAGCGGGTTGCTTGTGAATGTGAACGCTTTCACGAATCCCTCGACAACGGAAGGGACTTTCGTCACATACGCGACGATGTCCTGTGTGTTGAGGAGGGGGTTCTGGCTCTCTGTGGGGCCGATGTTGCGGGCCGTCCCGATCGCCATGTAGAGATTCGCAAACCTCGGCGGCGGATACAACCCCTTCAGGGAAGTTTTTTTTGATTCCTCAGTGTCGACTGGGTCACAGCCGTACTTCTATGGGGTGGACCCTGGTCTAAACGTTCGAGTGAAAGGACTTTGGCGCCTTCTGCTCACACAATCACACGCAGTGCACGGCGTACGCCTGTGAACGTCACGCTCGTCCGCAGTCCCAGGTGGTCGCCGTCCATCTGAAGGGGGAGCGGCACCTTCGAATGCAAGGTGAAGTCCGTCAAGTCTTGCAGCGTAACCGCGTGCTTACCGTGCGGTCCGCGATCGGGCGTCGAGGTCAGGAGCTGGGTCCCGTACCGGGCCACCGCGGTGGTCGAGAGCTTGCTCAGACCGAGCACGTCGAGGCCGGTGTCGAAGGAGGCCCCGGGGGAGGCGTACATCGGGCGATTGCCCAGGTAGGTGTACGGAGAGGTGTTGCAGACTATGGAAAGGACGAGGTCCGTCACGGGGTCCTCGCCGGCCCGTTCCAGCGTGATCGTTCCGTGCCTGCGGTGCGGCTCGTCGAGGAACTGGCGGAACACCTGGCGCAGATAAAGCGCATGAGTGGACCGTTTCCCGCGTTCCCTTTGCTGTTCGACCCGGCCGACCACTCCCGCGTCGAAACCGAAGCCGGCGGCGAAGGTGAACCAGCGCCCGGGGACGGCTTCGTCCTCCGTGCCGGGAGTGCCCGAAATACGGCCCAGGCTCACCGTCCGTTCGGTTCCCTCACGCAACGCGTCGAGCAGGGCGCCGGTCGCCTCCACGGCGTCGTTCGGGAGCCCCAGGGCCCGCGCGAAGACATTCGTGGAGCCGCCGGGCACGACGGCGAGGCGGGGCAGCCGGTCCGGGTCGGGGCCCTGGTGCAGCAGACCGTTCACGACCTCGTTGACCGTGCCGTCGCCGCCGAGGGCGACGACCAGCTCGATGTCCTTGCTCTCCGCGGCCTGCCTGCCCAGGTCCCGGGCGTGGCCGCGGTACTCCGTGGTGACCGCCTCGAGCTTCATCTCGCTGGCCAGCGCATGGATCAGTACGTCACGCGTGCGCGCACTGGTGGTGGTTGCCGCTGGATTGACCACAAGAAGTGCACGCATGCGAAGCAGAGTACCTAGCGGTCTTTACCTGGCCTAGACCGAGGGTCCGGACCGCGGAGAAGATCGTGGATACGCACAGCTACCCTGCAAGGGTGAGTACTGAGCCGAAGCCCACCCCCGAAGCCCCGGAATCAGGCCCGCGCCCCGCACGCCTGACGGCCGCCGCGGCGCTCGCCGCGCTGGAGGGCCTCGCGCTCCTCGCCGGGGGTGCGTACATGCTCGTGATGGGCCTCGCCGGTGAGCCCGACGACCCGCAGCAGGCCATCACCGGCGGCGGCACACTCGTCGTCCTCGCGCTCGTGCCCCTGCTCGCCGCGCTCGGTCTGCTGCGGCGGCGCAGCTGGAGCAGGGGGCCCGCGATCATCACGCAGATCCTCGCGCTGCCGGTGGCCTGGCAGCTGCTGCAGGCGGACAGCGTGGCCATTCCGGGCGGCATCGCGCTGGCCGCGGTCGCCATCGCCGCGCTCGTCCTGCTGGTCAACCCCGCCACGACCGAGGCCCTCGGCATCCGGGGCCCCGGCAACGTACCGGACGACGTGAAATAGCCGTCCCCTAGTGGTGGCCTACTCCTCGACCAGGAGCTTCTCGCGCAGCTGCGCGAGGGTGCGGGCGAGCAGCCGGGAGACGTGCATCTGCGAGATGCCGACCTCCTGCGCGATCTGCGACTGGGTCATGTTGCCGAAGAACCGCAGCAGCAGGATGCGCTTCTCGCGCGGCGGGAGGTCCTCCAGGAGCGGCTTGAGGGACTCCCGGTACTCGACGCCCTCCAGGGCCTCGTCCTCGGCGCCCAGGGTGTCCGCGACCGCCGGGGACTCGTCGTCCGTGTCGGGGACGTCCAGGGACAGCGTGGAGTACGCGTTGGCCGACTCCAGGCCCTCCAGGACCTCCTCTTCGGAGATCGCCAGTTTCTGCGCGAGCTCGTGCACCGTGGGGGAGCGGCCGTGCTGCTGGGAGAGCTCGGCCGTCGCCGTGGTCAGGGCGAGCCGCAGCTCCTGAAGGCGCCGCGGAACCCGGACCGCCCACCCCTTGTCGCGGAAATGGCGCTTGATCTCGCCGACGACCGTCGGGGTCGCGTACGTGGAGAACTCCACGCCGCGCTCCGGGTCGAACCGGTCCACGGACTTGATCAGACCGATCGTGGCGACCTGCGTCAGGTCGTCAAGGGGCTCGCCGCGGTTGCGGAAGCGGCGGGCCAGGTGCTCGACGAGCGGCAGGTGCATACGGACCAGCCGGTTGCGCAACTCCGCGTACTCGGGGCTGCCGTCCTTCAGCGTGCGCAGCTCGATGAACATCGCGCGTGCACCGCTGCGGTCCTGCGGATCGTGCCGGGTGTGCTGCTGCTCACCGTGTTCGCTCATGTATCCCGCCCGTTGCGCGCCGCCCCGGACGGAGGGCTGCTCGCGCTCCTCCTGGGCGGTCGGCTCTGCCTGCTCCGACGCGTCGGCCACCGTCGAGGGGCCCGGTTGCTCCGGGTCCTCCGGGTGCGGCCTGGCCTGCTGCTCGGGGATGCTCGCGAGGGCCGGCTCCACGGGCGTCTCGCGCCCCCTGGCGGGCGTACCGCCCCTGCCGACCGGCAGACCCCGTGTGCCGCGCTCTTCGTCCCGCACCGGCCCGTCCCCGTTCCTCACGCCGGCCCGGGTCCCGCGCCGCGCTTCTTGTAGAGGCTGATCGAGACGGTGTTGTCCTCGGCCACCGAGGAGTCGACCTGACCCGCGAGGGCGGACAGCACAGTCCAGGCGAAGGTGTCCCGCTCCGGGGCCCGGCCGTCGGTCGTCGGCGCCGATACGGTCACCTCCAACGAGTCGTCGACAAGGCGGAAGACGCAGCTGAGCACCGATCCGGGCACGGCCTGCTGGAGCAGGATCGCGCAGGCCTCGTCGACCGCGATGCGGAGGTCCTCGATCTCGTCGAGAGTGAAGTCCAAACGCGCCGCGAGACCGGCCGTGGCCGTACGCAGCACCGACAGGTAGGCACCCGCAGCCGGAAGGCGGACCTCGACGAAGTCCTGATTCCCGGGCTCGCCTGCGATCTGGGACACCCTCACCTCCAAGGTGGTACAAGCACTTTCGGGGCTCCAGGTCCACCGCACTGCGGCAGTCCGGTACAGCGTCACACGGGTAACGCGCCACGTAGTTCAGCGGTGACGCTACCGCGCTCCCCTGTTCCGTGTCCCGGGGACCCCGCTCCGTTCCTGTCACTCATAGTAAGCCTACGGGTACGGACAGTGGCTAGGGGTCGCGCGGGCCCAATTGGAGAGTACGGGCGTCGGGTTGACGTACCCAGGCCTCAGACGATCGAACCGTCCACGAAGCACCAACGCCAGCTCTCGCCCGGTTCGAAGGTCCTCATCACCGGGTGCCCGGTGTCCTTGAAGTGTGCCGTCGCGTGCCGGAAGGGCGAGGAGTCGCAGCAGCCCACATGGCCACAGACCAGACAGAGCCGCAGTTGCACCGGGTGACTGCCGACCGCCAGGCATTCCGGGCACGTATCGGTCAGGGGCGTCGGTTCGGGGTGCGGCAGCGCTGCGACGTGCGGGCACTCGTTCATGATTGCCAGGTTACGACGGGAACGCGTATCGCGGAGGGCCTGGCCGATGGACGTACTGCCCCTGGTGGCGCTGATCGCGGCGAGTGCGGCGGTGGCCGGCGCCGCCCGCTGGACGCCGGTGCCCGCGCCGCTGCTCCTCGTCGCGGCGGGACTCGTCGCCGCGTACGTGCCCGGGGTCCCGGACTACCACCTGGACCCGCACATCGTGCTGCCGCTGATCCTGCCGCCGCTGCTGCACACCGCGGCCCTGGAGAGCTCGTACCTGGACCTGCGCGCCAACATCAGACCCGTGGCGCTGCTGTCCGTCGGGTACACGCTCTTCGCCACCCTCTCGGTCGGCTGGCTGGCCTATCTGCTCATTCCCGACCTGCCGCTGACCGCCGCGCTCGTCCTCGGGGCGGTGATCGCGCCGCCGGACGCGGTGGCGGCCACGGCCATCGCGCGCAAGGTGGGGCTGCCGTCGCGGATCACCACGATCCTGCAGGGCGAGTCGCTGGTGAACGACGCGACCGCGATCACCGCCTACAAGGTCGCCCTCGCGGCGGCGGTCGGCGAGGGTGCCAGCTGGGCGGGCGGGATCAGGGAGTTCCTGGTGGCGGCGGTCGGCGGCGTCGGGGTCGGGCTCGTCCTCATGGTGCCGATCCACTGGCTGCGCAGGCACATGAAGGAGGCGATGCTGCAGAATACGCTCTCCTTGCTGATCCCCTTCGTCGCGTACGCGGCCGCCGAGCAGGTCGGGGCCTCCGGGGTGCTCGCCGTGGTCGTCGTCGCCCTGTACCTGGGACACCGCTCCTGGGAGGTCGACTTCGAGACGCGGCTCCAGGAGGCCGCGGTGTGGAAAGTGGTCGCCTTCATCCTGGAGTCGGCGGTGTTCGCACTGATCGGGCTTCAACTGCCGCTCGTGCTCAAGGGACTCGGCGAGTACAGCGGGGTGCAGGCCGTCTGGTACGCCCTCGGCGTCTTCGTCTTCGTCGTCGCCATGCGCTTCGTGTGGTCGTACCCGGCCACCTATCTGCCGCGTCTTTCGCCGCGGATCAGGGAGCGCGAGAGCGACATGGACTGGCGGCGGCCGCTGATCGTCAGCTGGGCCGGGATGCGCGGGGTCGTCTCGCTCGCCATCGCCTTCTCCATCCCCCTCGTCATGGACGACGGGGAGCCCTTTCCCGCGCGCAACCTGGTGCTCTTCCTGACCTTCACCACCGTCATCGCCACGCTGGTCGTGCAGGGGCTCTCGCTGCCGTGGCTGATCCGTGTCCTGAAACTGCCGGGCCGGGACATCCAGGCGGAGACCCTCGCCGAGGCGCAGGCCCAGAACGCCGCCTCGGAGGCCGCGGAGCAGCGGGTGGACGAACTGATGCGGGACGAGCGCAACTGCCTCCCACAGCCCCTTCAGGACCGTCTGCGCACCGTTCTCGAACGGCGCCGCAACTCCGTGTGGGAGCGGCTCGGTCAACCCAACCCCGTGACGGGGGAGTCGGCGGACGACACCTACCGCAGGCTCGCCAGGGAGGCGATCGCCGCGGAGCGGGAGGTCTTCGTGAAGATGCGGGACGAGCGGCGCATCGACGACGAGATGATGCGGACGCTGCTGCGCAAGCTGGACCTTGAGGAGGCGGCGGCCTACCGGGAGGTCGAGGACTGAGCCTGTTCCGGCGTCTTGTCCGTTGCCGTGATGACCGCCGTGACGGTGGTGCCGGGGGCGAAAGCGCCCTCTTCGGAGAGGGCGGTCAGCGCGTACAGGAGCTTGGCCACGTAGACGCGCTCTACGGGGAGGCCGTGTTGGTCCTCGAAGTCGTCGGCGAAGGCGGTGAGTTCGGGGGTGGTGCGGGCGTAGCCGCCGCAGTGGAAGCGGTCGTTCAGCTGCCAGTTGGGGGTGGGGGCGCCGAAGGTCCGCTCCTGCAGCGCCCGTATCTCGGGGCCGAGGAAGCCGCCTTTGAGTACGGGTATGCCGAGGGCGCGCTGGGCGGGGGCCAGGCCCGCGGCCAGGCCCGCCAGGGTGCCGCCGGTGCCGCAGGCCACGGCGGCGACGTCGGTGCGGCCGCGGAGTTCCTCGCCGAGGGCCGTGCAGCCTTGTACGGCCAGGGAGTTGCTGCCGCCTTCGGGGATGACGTAGGGGTTCTCGGCGCCTGTGGTGCGGAGGATGGCCGCCAGGGTGTCGGGGTCTGCCTTCTGGCGATACGTCGATCTGTCGATGAAGTGCAGGCGCATGCCGTCCGCTGTGCAGCGGGCCAGGGACGGGTTCAAGGGGCGCTCGGCGAGTTCGTCGCCGCGGACGATGCCGATGGTGGGTATGCCGAGGAGGCGGCCGGCGGCGGCGGTCGCTCTGAGGTGGTTGGAGTAGGCGCCGCCGAAGGTCAGCAGGGCGGGGTGGTCCGCCGCTGTCGCGGCCGCCAGGTTCAGGGCCAGCTTGCGGTACTTGTTGCCCGGGAGGTCCGGGTGGATGAGGTCGTCGCGCTTGAGGGTGAGGTGCACGCCGTGCCGGTTGAAGCGGCTGTCCTCCACGGCCTGTAGGGGGCTCGGGAGGCGGGGGTGGAGGCTGGTCGGCGGGGTGGTGCTCACCGTGCCATTGTGCCTGCACCTTGGGCGGTGGGCAGGGCGGTGTCTGTGTGGCCCTGCGGTGTCGGCGGTGCTTGCCGCCTGGCTGTGTCGGTGCCCGGCAGCGCGGCGTTGTGCCCACCCGTTCCGCCGTGCGGAACGCCTGCCCACAACGGGGGCGGGCGGCCGGGCGGTCTGAGTGGGGGGCGTCGTGCGGAGCGGTTGCCCGCAACGAGGGCGGCCGGGCGGTCTGGGTGGGGGGCGGTGTGCGGAACGCCTGCCCGCAACGGGGGCGGGTGGTCTGTGCGGGTGTTCGGCGTGTGGGGCGGCTGGCCGCGACGAAGGTGGTCGGGTGGGTGGCATGGTCCGGAGCGGTTGCCCGCAACGGGGGCGGGCGGGCGCGTCGTGTGGGGCGGCTGGTCGTCGCCACGACGGTGGTTCGGGGGTGTGGGGTCGGCGGCCGTGGTGGAGGCGGGCCCGGGGTGGCCCGCCCGGTTGATGGGGGAGGGGGGAGTTATTTGAGGCGGGCTGCGATTCGGTCGCGCATTGTGATCATGGTGAAGCCCTTGGGGTCGATCTTGCCCGGTTGCCATTCCAGGTGGCCGATTACCGAGCGTTCCGTCCAGCCGTGGTGGCGGCAGAGTGCTGCCGAGACGCGTTCGATGGCGTCCAGCTGGGCCTCCGGCCACGGGTCCTCGCCGTCGCCGAGGTTCTCGCACTCGAAGCCGTAGAAGTGGCGGTTGCCGTCGGTGTTCGCCTCGTTGTCCGGGGGGAGCCTCTTTTCGGCGATCACCGCGCGCAGTACGTCGTCGTCACCGAGGCCCGCGTGATTGGCGCGGCCGTAGCCGACGAGGTGCACGCGGCCGTCCTTGGTGATGACGCCGTGACAGAGCGGCCCCGGCAGGGACGCGTAGCCGTCGCGGCAGATCTCCACCGTCCGTTGGCTGCCCGATGTGACGGTGTGGTGGATCATCACGCCGTGCACCGGGCCCCACGGGCCCTTGTGGTTGCGGTTGTGGTGCGGCCAGTCGCCGACTTCGACGACCGTCACGCCTTCGTCCTTGAGCATGTCGAGGAACCTGCCCGCGGACATGGGTGGGGCCATGGCCGACTCCTTTGCGGAGCACGACGGCCGCCGGTCGCGGACCGTCTTGTATGTCCGCTTTTACCGGAACTATGGTGCCCGGACCAGCCGTTCGGACGTATTCCGTTGCTGTTCGGGCGCCGTGCGAGCCGATTTGGTCAGCCGCGGTGGTCGCCACCGTGCAGGAACGCGTCCCCGTGCGTCGCGATGTGGGACTCCAGCGCCTGCAAGGCCTGCTGAGTGTCCTGCGCGGAGCCGGACCCGCGCTGCTGCGCGTAGTACGCCGCGCCCAGCTTCTTCAGGAGATCGCCGCCCGCGCGCTGCGCCTGGACCTCGTCGATCTTCTGCTTGCCCTGAGTGAGTCCCCGCTGTGCCTGTTCCTTGGCGCGATCCAGGAAGCCTGCCATTGCCGTCTCCTGCCGATTGAGTCGATCGATGCGGATGTCGATTCGATGCGGGTGGTGTCTGCAGTGGTCTCTGTTTTGTCACTCGTTCAACGGGTGCCGGGATCTTGGAGTTCCCCGGACATCCCATACGCGGGGGTTGCCCCGTCCCCCGTGATCCATTCCCGCTCGTTTGTGTAATGGCGCGGGCACTCACCGTGCTGAAAGTGTTGGCGGCGCAGATCAGCGCTTGATCGGGAGGGCATTGCAATGTCGGTAGGCGAAGAGGTCCGTGCGGAGCAGGCCAAGCCGCAGCAGAGTCTGGGTACTTCGGCCGCACGGAATCTGGCCACCACCACCAAGTCCGCACCGCAGATGCAGGAGATCAGCTCCCGCTGGCTGCTCCGGACGTTGCCATGGGTGCAGGTGCAGGGCGGCACGTATCGAGTGAACCGGAGGCTGAGCTACTCGGTCGGCGACGGCCGGGTGACGTTCGTGAAGACGGGGGACCGGGTCCAGGTCATCCCGGCGGAGCTGGGCGAGCTGCCGGTCCTGCGGGATTACGAGAACCTCGAAGTGCTCGGCGAACTCGCCCAGCGCTGTCAGCAGCGCGAGTTCGCCGCCGGCGAGGTCATCGCCTCCTTCGGCAGCCAGGCCGACGAGGCGTTCCTGCTCGCACACGGCAGGGTCGAGAAGATCGGCACCGGACCCTACGGCGACGACACCGTCCTCGGGACGCTCGCCGACGGTTCGTACTTCGGAGACCAGTCGCTGCTCGACCCGGAGGCCATCTGGGAGTACACGATCCGCGCGGTGACCGCGTGCACCGTGCTCACGCTGCCCCGCCAGGACCTCGACCAGGTCGCGGAGCGCGCGGACACGCTGCGCGATCATCTCCAGCGGCTGCGGTCCGTCCCGGCCCAGCGGACGAACACGTTCGGCGAGGCGCCCATCGACCTCTCCGCCGGACACGTCGGCGAGGCCGTGCTGCCGGGCACCTACGTCGACTACGAAGCGGCGCCGCGCGAGTACGAACTGAGCGTCGCCCAGACCGTGCTGCGCGTCCACGCGCGCGTGGCCGACCTCTACAACCAGCCGATGAACCAGACCGAGCAGCAGTTGCGGCTCACGGTCGAGGCGCTCAAGGAGCGCCAGGAGCACGAGCTGATCAACAACCGCGAGTTCGGCCTGCTCCACAACTGCGAGTACGAGCAGCGGCTGCAGCCGCACGACGGCGTGCCGAGCCCGGACGACATGGACGAACTGCTCAGCCGCAGGCGGGGTTCGAAGCTCTTCCTCGCCCACCCGCGCGCGATCGCCGCGTTCGGGCGCGAACTCAACAAGCGCGGGCTCGTGCCGGAGACCATCGACATGGGAGGCAGCCGCATTCCGACCTGGCGCGGGGTGCCGATCTTCCCGTGCAACAAGATCCCGGTCAGCGAGGCCCGCACCACCTCCATCATCTGTACGCGTACGGGAGAGGAGGAGCAGGGCGTCATCGGCCTCCACCAGGCGGGCATCCCGGACGAGATCGAGCCGAGCCTGTCGGTGCGCTTCATGGGCATCAGCGAGCAGGCGATCATCTCGTACCTGGTGTCGACGTACTACTCGGCGGCGGTCCTGGTGCCGGACGCGCTCGGCGTGCTGGAGGACGTCGAGATCGGCCGCTGGTCGTGAGCCCGTGTCTGTGGTCGCGCGGACGGGTACACCCACTCCGTACGCGCCCACAGGCCCAGGAAACGCCACCGTCCGCCTCCTTTCCGGGGTGAGTCCATGACGGACACGACGACGGACGTGACGGAGATGGCGCAGGGCACGGCCGATGCGTACGGGGGCCAGGAAGGGTACGAGGGCCACGAAGCGGCGGAGGTCCTGGCGTCGGCGCGGCTCTGCGTCGACCCGGAGTTGCGCCGGGCCATCGACTCGCTGCCCGGGTCGATGCGCCGTGTCGCGCTCTACCACTTCGGCTGGGAGCACGCGGACGGCACACCGGCCGCGGGGCACGCGGGCAAGGCCATCAGGCCGGCGCTCGTGCTCGCCGCGGTGCGGGCGCTCGGCGGGGAGCCCGCGATGGCCGTCCGGGCCGCCGCGGCCGTGGAGTTGACCCACAACTTCACGCTGCTGCACGACGACGTCATGGACCACGACACCACCCGCAGGCACCGGCCCACCGCCTGGACCGTGTTCGGCGAAGCCGACGCGATCCTCGCCGGTGACGCCATGCAGGCGCTGGCGCAGCGGCTGCTCGCCGAGGACCCGCACCCCGCGGCCTCGGCGGCGGCCGCCCGCCTCGCCTCCTGCGTGGTGGAGCTCTGCGCGGGCCAGCACGCGGACTGCGCCCTCGAGCGCCGGGGCCCCGACGAGGTCACGCTCGACGAGTGCCTCGCCATGGCCGAGGCCAAGACGGGGGCGCTGCTCGGGTGCGCCTGTGCGCTGGGGGCGTTGTACGCGGGTGCGGGGCGCGCCGAGGTGGACGCGCTCGACGGGTTCGGCCGCCAGGCCGGTCTCGCCTTCCAACTCATCGACGACGTGATCGGCATCTGGGGCGACCCGGGCCGCACCGGCAAGCCGGCCGGAGCGGACCTCGCCGCCCGTAAGAAGTCCCTGCCGGTGGTCGCCGCGCTGGCCTCCGGCGCCCCGGCCGCCGCCGAGCTCGCCGAGCTGTACCTACGGCAGCCCCGCGACGGCGACCCGGACCGCATGGCCCGCGCCGTCGAAGCGGCGGGCGGCAGGGACTGGGCGCTGCTGCACGCGGCGGACCGGATGTCCCGCGCGATCAACCAGCTCGCCGGCGCGGTGCCGGTCCCGGAGGCGGCGGGCGGCCTGCTGGCCCTCGCGGAGTTCGTGACCCGGCGTACGCATTGACGGCGTACGCGGGGACAGCAGCGCGAGCAAGGAACGTCGCGAGCAACGAACGTACCGAGAAGGAACATACCGAGAAGGTACGTACCGAGAAGGAACGTACCGAGAGGGGATCCACGAGGCACGCGAGGCTTATGCGACGAGCGAGCAAGCCGGGCCCCGCACTCCGCCGATATCCGGACAGGGTGCGGGGCCCGGCCATGCGCGGGGGCACGATCACTTAGGCTGCAACCGGTGGCGCGGGACACGCAGTTGAGCGTGGCAGGGCAGGCGTGGCCGATGTGCACTCGAGGGGTTAAGGGGCGGGCCGTGGGAGTAGCGATCCGGAGAGCCGACGAGGGCGACAGGGCGGATGTGGTCCGGTTGCTCGACGCGGCGTTCCAGGACGATCCGGTGAGCGGCTGGGTCTTTCCCGACCAGGAGCACCGCCGCGAGAGGCACGGCGCCCTGATGGCCGCCTTCCTCGACATCGCGCTCAGCGAGGGGTACGTCGACATCACGGAGGACGGCGCGGCGGTCGCCCTGTGGTGGTCCGTCCCCGCGGGCACCCACGAGGAAGGCACGGACGGCGAGGACGGTCCCGCGCAGCTGCGCGCCGCCGTCGACCCGGCGAACACGCGGATCGAGGTGATCGGTCGGCTGACCAGCGACGCGCACCCATCCGACCGGGCCCACCAGTACCTGCACATGATCGGCGTGAGCCCCGAGCGGCAGGGCGAAGGGCTTGGCTCCGCGCTGATCGACGCCGTGCTCGACCGGTGCGACCGCGAAGGGCTGCACGCCTATCTGGAGGCGAGCAGCAGCCGCAGCCGTGCGCTGTACACGCGGTTGGGATTCGCTTTCACCGGGAACGCCATCGATCTGCCGGACGGTCCACAGCTGTGGCCGATGTGGCGAGAACCGCAGTCGCCCGATTCGGGCCGCGACAGCCGACGATTCGCATAAAGTCGCTACATTGCGGCTGTGTTGTCCGCAGGCGCGACGAAGGGTGTGAATCTCATGTCCTGCGAACTGCTTCACGACATGCTCGTCGGCACATCCCGCGAGACGACGGGAACCGCGTCCCACAACACTTCAAGTTCCGCATCCCGCGCACTACTTGTTGCGGAGGCCTTCGTGGAAGTGGCTGACTCCCTGGTCGATGAATTCGACCTGGCCGAGTTTCTGCACAACCTCGCTGTGCGCTGCGTGGAACTCCTTGGCGCGGCGGCCGCCGGCGTGATGCTGGCCGATCCCGATGGCCGGCTGCGGCTCGGCGCGGCGTCCAGCGGGCAGCCCTGGGTGCTCGAACTGTTCTCCCTGCAGGAGGCCCAGGGGCCGAGCCCGGACTGCTGCCGGTCGGGCGCGGCGCACACGAACATCGCCCTCGGCGGCCGGGAGGCGGCTGCCGTCTGGCCGGAGTTCGCCCAGAACGCGCGGGCGGCCGGGTTCTCGACGGCGCATGTGCTGCCCCTGCGGCTGCGGGGCGAGATGCTCGGCGCGCTGAACCTCTTCCACGCGCGCGGCGATGTGCTGGGCCCCGACGAGGTGGCGCTCGCACAGGCCCTCGCGGATGTCGCCACGATCGCCATCGTGCAGCGGCGTTCCCTGCAGCAGATGGAGGCGGAGCGCGGCCAGTTGCAGGCGGCGCTCAGCAGCCGGGTCATCATCGAACAGGCGAAAGGCGTGCTCGCCGAGCGCTGGCAGTGCACGGTCGACGAGGCGTTCACAGCGCTGCGGGGGCATGCGCGGGCGAATCGGCTGCGGCTTTCGGAGCTGGCGAGCCAAGTGGTGAACGGGGAATTCGACACGGACGGAATCCGCCCGGGCCGGCCCCGAAAGACCGGACCCGAAAGGACGCCAGGAATGACGCCCGGCATGACACCGGGAATGACGCCGGGCACGACGCCGGGAATCAGGACTGACCGAAGCCGCTGACCGCTGGACTATCCGCCCCGCGCACACCGCCATATCCTGGACGTATGGGCAACGATGGGAGCCGCTCCCGCGCCCGCCCGCAGGACGAGCCGGTGTGCCAGGCCTGCGGACGGCCCGTTGGTACGGCCATCAAGCGGCGGAAGGTGCTCGGGGTGTTCGTCCCCGTGTGGGGCCCCGGCCCGTGCCACAACCCGCAGTGCGAGGCGTGCGTCGACGAAGTCGCCGAACCCGCGCAGCCGCCGCAGGAGCAGTCGCAGCCGCCGCCCGCCGACGCCGCGCCTTCGCGGTCCGACGAGACCTAGGCGACGCCACGGCTGACACGTACGGCAGGTCATGAGGGCCGAGCCGCACGGACCGAGAGACACAGAAGAAGTCGGCGTGCTTCCGCGCTGCCCCGGTTAAGTTCGTCGAGTCAGTGTGTCGCCTGGGGAGGGACGGATGGATGAGGCTGCGGGGCTTGACCGGCTGCGCTGTTGCGGGGCTGGTGGCGGTGGGGATCGCGGGGTGCGGATCCGATTCCTCCGGCGCGGGCGCGGGGGAGACACCCGGTGTGCCGACGGTGAAGAGTGAGCGGGATCTGCCCGAACTGCCGCTGGAACACTATGAGTTCAGTGATCGGGACAACGAGCGGCACACGGAGGCGCAGGCCCGTCTGACGCAGCAGTGCATGCGGGACCTCGGCTTCGACGACTTCCCGCTGTATCCGGAAGAGCCGAGCGGCAGGCAGTCGGTGACGCTGACCGCCGTGGCGGTCACCTCGTACCCGTACGGGCCGCTCGATCTCGACGCCGCCCGCCGCTGGGGCTACGGCTACGACCCGAAGAAGTCCGGAGCCGCCGACGGACGGACCAAGGGCCGCGCCATGACGGACAAGGAGTACGAAGCGCTGTACGGGCTTCGCCGCAAGCCCTCCGGGAGCGGTGGCTGCGCCGGTGCGGGCGGCGAGCGCCTCATGGCGGGCGTGCCCGACGAGGCGCGCATGTGGACGTACACATCAGAGCGGAGCCGGCGCCTGGACAAGGTGGTTGCCAAGGACGAGCGGGTGCGCGATGCGCTCGGCGCGTGGTCGCGGTGCATGGCCGACAAGGGCGTCAAGCGGTACAAGACCCCGGGCGACGCCTTCGGCGACAAGGCCTGGGGCCGCAAGGGCCGCAGCGACGGCAACACCACGCGTACGCGACGGGAGTTGGCGACGGCGGTGGCCGACGTCGAGTGCAAGCGGGAGCAGAACACGGCCGGTGTGTGGTGGGTCGTGCGCGAGGAGAAGCAGAGCGCCGACGTGGCCGGTCACAAGGACGCGTACGAGGCGGTCCGCGCGGACCAGCAGCGGGTGCGGGCCAACGTGCGACGGATCCTCGGTGAGAAGTGATCCCGGTGCGGATTGATCCTCGGTGAGCAGTAATCCGCGGCACGACGTGGCGGACAGCTGCATCATGGGTTCATGGACATGACCGAGCTTGACGACCTGCCGTCCGCCGTCGACGCGGAACGGCTCCTCGCCCTCGCCGACGGCCATCACCCCCGCACCGCACGGGCGTTGGGCGTCCGCGAGGCCGGCGGGCACCTCGTGAAGGTGTACGCCGTCGAGGCGCCGGGGCGGAAGGTGACCGGGCCGGACGAGACGGCGGCGCTGCGGATCGCCGGTGCGCATCTCGGCCTCGGCGGGGCCCGCGGATCGGTCGGGCTCGCCGTACTGATCGTGCACTTGGGCGGTGACGGCGACTACGTCCTCGTACAGAGCTGGATCGAGGGATACATGGCGGACCTCGCGGTCTTCGTCGGGCCCGCGGGCGAGCCGGACCAACTCCGGCCGGGGCGAGCCGGGTTGGCGCCCTGCGTGTGGGAGGCTGCCGTGCTCACGCATGAGCGCGACGCGTACGTCCGATGCGTGCTCGACGGCGGCGGGAGCCTTCCAGAGCGGCTCACCGCCTGGGGCAAGGACGTCATCGAGGGGGACCTGCGATGACGGACGTGACGACGGACGTGACGACGGGCGCGGCGACGGACGCGATGACGGACGGCACGCCCCGCGTGCGCCACGCTCGCCCCGCCGACCTCCCCCGCATCGCCGAACTCGCCGCCGAGCACGCCGTGTACGAGAAGGCCCCGCCGCTCGCCCCGGGCCTTGCCGGGCGTCTGGACGCGCTGCTCTTCGGGACGCCCGCGCCGCGGCTGCGCTGCCTTGTGGCCGAGCTGCCGGGCGGCGATGTCGTCGGCTATGCCACCTGCGCGCCGGAGATCTCCACCTGGGACGGGGCCGAGTACCTCCACATGGACTGCCTCTTCCTGCGCGACGGCCACCGCGGCCTCGGCCTCGGCGCGCTGCTGACGGACGCGGTGAGCGCCGAGGCCCGTGCCCTCGGGCTCACCGAGGTCCAATGGCAGACTCCCGTGTGGAACGAGGGTGCGATCCGCTTCTACGACCGGCTCGGCGCGGCCGCTGCCGAGAAGCGCCGCTACACCCTCTCCGTGACGGATCGCGACGGGGGAATGTGACGGATGGACCAGAACGAAGCTCTGGCGGCCCGCTTCGAGGAGCACCGGCCGCATCTGAAAGCCGTCGCCTACCGCATGCTCGGCTCGCTCAGCGAGTCGGAGGACGCCGTCCAGGAGTCCTGGATCCGACTCAGCCGCTCGGAAGCCGGGGAGATCGAGAACCTCGGGGGCTGGCTGACGACCGTCGTCGGCCGGATCTGCCTCGACATGCTGCGTACGCGACAGTCGCGGCGCGAGGAGTCGCTTGCGCTCTCCCAGGACACCCACGTGCCCGACCCGGTGGTCAGCTGGGGCGAGGTCGTCGATCCCGAGCAGGAGGTGCTGCTCGCCGATTCGGTCGGCCTCGCCCTGCTCGTCGTACTCGAGACGCTCGCCCCCGCCGAGCGCCTCGCCTTCGTGCTGCACGACATGTTCGCCGTGCCCTTCGACGAGATCGCCCCCATCGTCGAGCGCACCCCGGCCGCGACCCGGCAGCTGGCCAGCCGCGCCCGCCGCCGGGTCCAGGGCTCCGCTCCCACGCCCGACAACGACCCCGTGCGGCAGCGCGAGGTCGTCGGCGCCTTCCTCGCGGCCGCGCGGGGCGGCGACTTCGACGCGCTGCTCGAACTGCTCGACCCGGACGTCGTGCTGCGCGCCGACACCGGCGAACTGGCCTCCGGGCTCTCGAAGCTGGTGCGCGGCGCCACGGTGGTCGCCGGGCAGGCCTCGATGTTCTCGAAGGGGGCGCCGCCGACCGCGTTCGCGCTCATCAACGGCAGGGTCGGCGTGGTCGGCGTGCCGGACGGCGAGGTCGTCTCCGTCATGGAGTTCACCATCACGGACGGGAAGATCGTCGAGCTCAACATCCTCGTCGACCCCGACCGCGTACGGGCCCTCGGCCTGCCGAAGTTCACCGCCTGACGCCGGCCACCTCCCGCAGGTACTCCTTGCGGCAGAGCGGATTCCGGTCGGTCCGCCGCCGGGCCGGGGGCTCGCCCCGGACCGGCTGGTACCGCTCGAAGGCCGACTCAAGCTCGCCCTCGCCGCGCGTCAGCGAGGGCAGCAGCTGCTCCAGCTCGTGCACGCGGGCGGCCGGGATCTCTCCCTCGACCAGATACGCGGATCCGTGCGCCGTCTGCGTGTGGGGGACGGCCCGCAGCCGTGAGAGCACCGGCAGCAGCTGCCCGAACAGGTCCTCGGGCACCGTGAGTCGGAACCGGTGCAGCGGCTCGTGCACCTGGGTGCCCGCACGCAGGAGCGCGCTCAGCAGGATCAGCGGGGTCAGCTGTCGGAAGTCACCGGCCGTGCTCGACATGCTCTTGTCGAACGTGCCGTGCGCGTGACTCTGCCGCGGCCAGTACCCGGAGTGCGTCATGGTGACCACGCAGTCGCCGACCTCCCAGCCGTACACGCCCTGCAGCAGCGTCTCGTGCACGGTCTCCTCGACGGCCCGGAAGAACGCGTACGGCATCGAACCGAGCTCGACCTCCAGGCGGAACCGGACGCCGGAACCGGGCGGACCGGGATCGACGCGAAGCCCGACCGTCGCCAGGAACGGATTGTCGCCCTTGTCGATGATCTCGTGGGCGGCGCCGCTGCCGGTCACCCGCTCCACGCAGATGGTCGTCGTCTCGCGGAACTCGACCTCAAGTCCGTACTCCTCGGCGAGCGTCGCCTCGATGACCTCCTTCTGGACCTCGCCGTAGAGCGACACGTACACCTCCTGCCGGAGGTCGTCCTGGCGCAGGTCGATCAGCGGGTCCTGCTCGGCGAGCTGGGCGAGCGCGAGGTGCAGCGCGCCCTTGTCGCGGGCGCGTGCGGGCACCACGACGGTCTCCAGGGTCGGCGGCGAGAAGTGGTGCCGGCCGGGATCGCGGGTGACATCGGGTACGCCGATGACATCGCCGATCCGGATGTCGCCGAGCCCCCACAGCTTCCCGATCTGCCCGGCTGTCACGCCGTCGCGCGCCGCGGCCGAACCCCGGTCGAAGACACTGACCGCGGTCACCTTGCCCTCGCGGCCGCCGGTGAACGGCAGCCGGTCACGGGTGCGCACCGTCCCCGCGAACATCCGTACGTACGCGATCTTCTCCCCGGCGTCCCCGCGCTCGACCTTGAAGACGGTGCCGGAGGCCGGGGCCTCCGGGTCGCCGTCCTGGGAGGGCAGCAACTCCCGGATGCCCGCGATGAGTTCGGGTACTCCGGCGCCGGTGGCGGCGGAGCCGAAGAACACCGGGTGCACCAGGCAGCGGCCGGTCTGCGCGGCCAGTTCGGCGCGGAGCCGCTCGTGGGTGAGGCCCGCGTCTTCGTCGACGTACGCGGAGAGCAGTGCGTCGTCCTGTGCGGCAAGGACGTCGACGAGCCGGTCGGTGACCGCGGGATCACCGGCGGCGTGCGAAACGAACCGCGCGTCCTTGGTACCCGCGTCACGCACCGTCCCCATGGGCACGACGGCCGGGGCGAGGCGCTCGGAGATGCTGCTCAGTAGCTCCTCGGGGCGGGCACCGCGCCGGTCGATCTTGTTCACGAAGATCAGCGTGGGGATGCCGAGCCTGCGCAGCGTCCGCATCAGCACACGGGTCTGCGCCTGGACGCCCTCCACGGCCGAGACGACGAGCACGGCGCCGTCGAGCACGCTGAGCACCCGCTCCACCTCGGCGATGAAGTCCGGGTGGCCGGGGGTGTCGATGAGATTGACGGTGACGTCGTCGACGGCGAAGGAGACGACGGCGGACTTGATGGTGATGCCGCGCTGCCGCTCGAGCGCCAGCGAATCGGTCTGGGTGTTTCCGTCGTCGACGCGACCGATCTCGTCGATGACACCGGCGGCGTGAAGGAGCCGCTCGGTCAGGCTGGTCTTCCCGGCGTCAACGTGCGCCAGGATCCCCAGGTTCAGGCTGTTGGTCGTGCTCGACGAATGCGTGTGCACTGAGCGTCATGTCCTCTGGGTCGACGGCGATTCCCTTCTGGCTGGACATGAACGAACGGCGCATTGCGTCTCCTTGATGGCTTGGGTGTACGCGGCAAGTGCAGCAGGGGCGGCGGAGGGCGGCAAGCGAATTAATGGGCGGCATGTGGCCGTGTACGTCACTAGGGTCCAGTCATGCTGACCGCCACCCTCGCGTTCGCGGGCGTCGCCGCGCTCATCAACATCACGCCGGGCCTGGACACATTGCTCGTCCTGCGTACGTCCGTGGCCCACGGCAAGGAGGGCGGATTCGCCGCCGCGTTCGGCATCCTCACCGGCTGCCTCGCCTGGGGCGTGGCCACGGCGGTCGGCCTGACGGCCCTGCTCACGGCGTCCCGGCTCGCGTACGACACCTTGCGCATCGCGGGCGCCTGCTACCTGGCGTGGCTCGGCGTCTCGGCGCTGTGGCGGGCGCGGCGGAGAGGGCCGGTGCGGCAGAAGGGGCCGGCGAGGCAGCCGGAGGAGCCCGTGCAGTCGGAGGAGCCCGCCGCCGCCTCGCCCCGCAGCCGCCGGGCCGCCTTCCGCGCGGGGCTCGCCACGAATCTGCTCAACCCCAAGGCCGGGATCTTCTACATGAGTCTGATCCCGCAGTTCATCCCGGCCGGCGCGCCCGTCTTCCGTACGACACTGCTCCTCACGGCGGTCGACCTCGTCGAACTGGCGCTCTGGTACTGGGTCGTCTCCTACGCCGCCTCGTCACTCGGCGAACGCATCAGACGCCCGTCCTTCCGGCGCCGTCTGGAACAGTTCAGCGGCCTGGCATTCCTCGGCTTCGCCGCGAACCTGGCCCTGGCCGACCACCGCGCGTGACGGTGTCAGCAGGTGAGGCTTCTGCGCGTGCGCCGGGTCGAGGGCGTTCAGGACGAAGCGCGTCGCGGTCTGGTGGTAGCTGAGGCCGAGGTGTTCGGTCAGGTCCAGGGGGCAGTGGTCCTGGAGCTTGCTCTGGGTGACGTCGGGCGCCTTGGCCAGGTAGGACGAGGTGTAGGGCGTGACCACCCAGTCCGTCCTGGTCGCCAGGACCGAGTAGTCGACGGCCGGGTCTGTCTCGCCGCCCTCGTTGAGCGCCGTGACGAAGTCGGAACCGGTCATCTGCTGCGTGCACGCGGGGCAGGCCGCGCCGGTGAGGTCCTCGGCGCCCGGTATGGCCTTGGCCAGTGTGGCGAGGCCGGAGAGGGTGGTGCCGTGGTTGTTGGGGGCGAGCGCGACGAGCTTGTCGACCTTCGCGGCACCGCCCAGGTTCTTGATGTAGTGGCGCGGCATCATGCCGCCCTGGGAGTGGCCGACCAGATCGACCCGGGAGGACCCGGTCTGCTCGCGGACCTTGTCGACGAACGCCGAGAGCTGACCGGCGGAGTCGGCCATGTCGCCGATGCCCTGGAGGAGTTGGCCCTCCTTGCCGCCGTAGTTGGGCGCGTAGACGCAGTAGCCCGCGCCCTTGAGCTTCGGGGCGAGACCGGCCCAGTTCATATAGCGGTTCTCGAAGGTGCCGTGCACCAGGACGACCGGCCTGGGGTGTTCGGCGCTCGGCCGGCAGGACCAGTCGTTCGCACCGGTCGGCACGGCCGCCGGGTGGGCGAGTGCGTACGCGGTCGCCGCGGCGAAGGTCTTCTGCGGCGGGCCGACCTGCTCTTCGGCTGCGGGCGCCGCCGGTGTCGCGGTGGCCTGGTGCGTCACGATGCCGAACGCGCCGAGGCTGACGGCGGCGGCGATGCCGGACACCGCGGCGACGAGGCGGCGGCGTGACGAACGGCCCCTGTGCTTGGGGGAGTTGTGGGTACTGCGGGAGTTGCGGGCGCTGACGGACATGCGGGCACGGATGGACATGCGGCTCTCACCCTTCACTTCCGTACGGGTCGGGCTCGGGGTTACCGGCGCGTATCGCCGGGCGGCACACGCTGGTTCAGCCGCCGGGCGCACGCCACGGGCCGCGCCGCGGGGCGCCGAAATCCTGAACGCGCGTGACACTTCCGCGCCCCGGCCACTCACGCCCGTGAGCCCTCCACCGCCCCGTACGTCACGGGGGCTGGACCCGGGCGTCCGCGTCCCCGCAGACTTACTGCTCGGTAACCACCGGGTGCCGAGGGAGGGATGGGCTGTGCAGAGCACCGTGAGTACGTTCTCCCGTCGGCCGTGGCACGAGATCCCCGAGGTCTTCGCCGAAGTGCTGCGGCCGCGTATCGAGGAGATCGCCGCGGAGATGCTCACGGCGATCCGCCGTGACGTGCGCGTCTACCAGCAGCCGACCGGATCCGCCGTGGGCCGGGACGTGACGGCCGCCGTGCACCGCGCCATGCGTCAGTTCGTGGAGCTCGTCGACGACCCGGAAGGGCCGCAGGGTGACCATGAGCTCTTCTTCCAGCGCCTTGGGCGGCTCGAATTTCTCAACGGCCGCGGCACGGACGGGATCCAGGCCGCCTACCGCACCGGCGCCCGGGTCGCCTGCCGCCGGTACGTCGCGCTCGCGCAAGAGGCCGCCCTGCCGCCGGAGGCCGGCCTGGCCGTCACCGAGGCCGTCCTGGTGCACACCGCCGCGCTGTCCGATCTCGCGGTGCGCGGCCATGCGGCAGCCAGGGCCCGTGCCACAGGACCGACCCAGCGCAGCCGCAGGGCGCTGGCCGCGCAACTCCTTGAGCAGTCGGCGCAGCCCCGCGGCGAAGGGCTCACCGCCCTTGCCGAGCAGGCGAGTTGGCGGCTTCCCGAAGCGGTGGCCTGTCTGGTGATGCGGCAGGCGGGCGGTGGCGGACAGGTGCTCGCCGCCGGTCTCGACGAGGACGTACTGATCCTGCCGAGGGGCGGTGAACTGCTCCTGGTCGTCCCCGATCCGGAGGAGGGTGGCCGCGTGGACCGGCTGCGGGCGGCGGTGCGCGATCACGCGGCGGCCATCGGCCCCACGGTCGCGCTCGGCGACGCCTGGCTCTCCTCGCACTGCGCGCGGCTCGCCCTCAAGCACCGGCGCAGGCTCGACGCCCCCCGGGGCGAACTGCTCGCGGCCGCCGACCACCTGCTCGACGTACAGCTGCTGTCCGGCGCCCCCATCGGGCGGCTGATGGCGGACCGTGTCACCGGCGTCCTCAAGGGGCTGCCGCCGGGGAAGGCCGCCCGGCTCGCCCAGACGCTGGAGGCGCTGCTCGCGTCGTGGGGGCGCACGGCCCCCGAGGTCGCGGACGCCCTCGGCATCCACCCGCAGACCGTGCGCGGCAGGCTCCGCCAGCTGGACGACCTCTTCGGCGTACGGCTCACCGATCCGACGTTCCGCACCGGCGCGCTCCTCGCGCTGCGCACGCGGGCACTGACGGGCGCGGATGCGGGGCCGGGCAAGCGGCGGGATCCTGGAAGGGAGGAGTGAGTGCCATGAGGGTCATGTTGAGAGCGCGCCTGGACACCCAGATCGCGAACGAGGCGGTCAAGAACGGCACACTGCCCAAGATCATGCAGGAGATGTCGGAACGCATAAAGCCCGAGGCCGCGTACTTCGGCCCCAGCGACGGCAAGAGGTGCTGCACCTTCGTCTTCGACATGCAGGAGAGCCCGGAGATGCCGGCGATCGCAGAGCCGCTTTTCGAGCTGGGCGCGGAGATCGAGATCCACCCGATCATGAACGCCGAGGACCTGGTGAAGGGTCTCGCGGCGGTTCGGAGCTGACGGAACGCCGAGAGCACCCGGCTCCGCGCGGATGCCGGGTGCTCTCGTGTGCGCGAAAAAGGGGGCTGACCGCCAGGGGTCAGGCCTTCTTCGTCTCCCAGAAGATCTTGTCGATCTGGGCGATGTAGTCCAGCGCCTTCTGGCCCGTGGCCGGGTCCGCCGAGGCCTTCGCGGCCGAGAGGGCCTTGAGGGTGTCGTTGACCAGCTGGTGCAGCTCCGGGTACTTCTCGAAGTGCGGGGGCTTGAAGTAGTCGCTCCAGAGCACCGACACGTGGTGCTTGGCGAGCTCTGCGCGCTGCTCCTTGATGGCCACGGCGCGCGTCTGGAACTGCGCGTCGTCGTTGGCGGCCATCTTGTCCTGGACTGCCTTGACCGACTCCGCCTCGATGCGGGCCTGGGCCGGGTCGTACACGCCGCAGGGCAGGTCGCAGTGGGCGCTGACCTTCACCTTGGGGGCAAACAGGCGGGAAAGCATGTAGCTGTCCTTCCTCGTGATCGTCTTCTCAGGTGGGACATTACTCCGTGAGAGACGGGTTTTCGCGGGTGCCCCCATGGGCTTAGGACAAAAGTCCAGGGTCAGACTGGGACTCGTGGAGGATAGGACCGGGGAGGTGCCGGTGATGCCGGAGCTGTCGCAGGAGAGCGAACGGAGAAGGGCCATCTTGCCGTTGGGCGCTGCGGAGGTGACCGGGCCGTCGATGGTGCCCACGCTGTACCACGGTGACCGGCTGATGGTGCAGTGGGGCGCGCGGGTGCGGGCCGGTGACGTCGTGGTGCTCCGGCATCCGTTCCAGCAGGACCTGTTGGTCGTCAAGCGGGCCGCCGAGCGGCGCGACGGCGGCTGGTGGGTGCTCGGGGACAACGCGTTCGCGGGCGGGGACAGCACGGACTACGGCACCGTGCCCGAGGAACTCGTCCTGGGGAAGGTGTGGTTCCGCTACCGCCCGCCCCGGCTCAAGTCCGCTCAGCGCTCCCCGTTCGCACTGCTGCGCTGGGCGGTGTCGGCCGCGCGGCCCGTGCTGTCCGACCGCTCCGTCTCCAGGCGCTTGCGGGCCCGGTAGGCGGCGACATTGGCGCGGGTCGCGCAGCGGTCCGAGCAGTAGCGTCGGGAACGGTTGGTCGACGTGTCGAGATAGGCGTTGCGGCACGGCGCTGCCTCGCACAGGCCGAGGCGGTCCACGCCGTGCTCGGTGAGGTGGAAGGCGAGGCCCATCGCGGCGATCGCGGCGTACCCGGCGGTCGCGTTCGACGGGTGGTCCGCCAGGTGCATGTGCCACAGCGGACGGCCGTCGTCGTCCCGGTGGTCGTGGCCGGAGATCTGCGGGCTGACCGGGAACTCCAGGAGCAGCGAGTTCAGCAGGTCGACGGCGAGCGTCTCGTCGCCGCCGTCGGCCGCTTCGAAGACCGCGCGGAGCCTGGCACGGACCGAGCGGAAGCGGGTGACGTCGGAGTCCGTGGCGCGCCGTGCCGCCTGCTGGTTGGCGCCGAAGAGCTCGCGGACCGCCTCGACCGACGTCAGCGCGTCCTTGTTGCGACCCGGCTCCTCGCTGTTGACCAGACGTACGGCGTAGTCCGAGTAATAGGCCAGTTCCACTTGTAGTCCTTACCGGGGCGGGCTATCTTCGTGAGTGCGTGAGTAACGGCTGCGCGTGCTTCGAGGGTATTACGAGAGCGTATTACGTACTGGAGGGGTTCTGATGACGGAAACCGCGCCCGCGACCGACTGGCGTGCCTGGCAGGACAGCTGGGACCGGCAGCAGGAGTGGTATCTGCCCGACCGCGAGGAGCGGTTCCGGGTCATGCTCGACATGGTCGAGGCCACCGTCGGCCCCGAACCGCGCGTGCTCGACCTCGCGTGCGGTACGGGGAGTATTACGGACCGGCTGCTCAAGAGGTTCCCGAAGGCCGTCAGTACGGGCGTCGACCTCGACCCCGCGCTGCTCGCCATCGCCGAGGGCACCTTCGCCGGGGACGACCGCGTCACCTTCGTGACCGCGGACCTCAAGGACCCGGAGTGGACGGCTCAGCTCCCGTACGACGCGTACGACGCCGTCCTCACCGCCACCGCCCTGCACTGGCTGCACAGCGAACCCCTCACCGCTCTGTACGGCCAGATCGCGGGCGTCGTCAGGGACGGCGGAGTCTTCCTCAACGCCGACCACATGCCCGACCCCGCGACGCCGCGCCTGAACGCCGCCGACCGGGCCCAGCGGCACGCCCGCATGGACGCCGCCAAGGCCGAAGGCGCCCTGGACTGGAAGGACTGGTGGGACCTCGCCGCCAAGGACCCGGTCCTCGCCGAGCCCACCGCCAAGCGCTTCGAGATCTACGGCGAGCACGCGGACGGCGACACCCCGCCGCCGGAGTGGCACGCACGGACCCTGCGCGACGCGGGCTTCGGCGAGGCGCGGACGGTGTGGTCTTCGCCGTCGGACGCGATGGTGCTTGGGCTGAAGTAGCGGATACGCGAAGGGGCGGTACGAATCAAGGATTCGTACCGCCCCTTCGCGTTTCAGCGGGGGTTACAGCACCTTCGACAGGAACGACTGCGTCCGCTCGTGCTGCGGATTCGTCAGTACGTCACGCGGGTTGCCGGACTCGACCACCACGCCCTCGTCCATGAAGACGAGGCTGTCGCCGACCTCGCGGGCGAAGCCCATCTCGTGCGTCACGACGATCATCGTCATGCCGGACTCGGCGAGGTCGCGCATGACGTCGAGGACGTCACCGACCAGCTCCGGGTCGAGCGCCGACGTCGGCTCGTCGAAGAGCATCAGCTTCGGGTCCATGGCCAGCGCGCGGGCGATCGCCACACGCTGCTGCTGGCCGCCGGAGAGCTGCGAGGGGTAGTTCTTCGCCTTGTCGGCGAGGCCCACGCGCTCCAGGAGCTGCCCGGCGCGCTCTCGTGCCGCCGCCTTGGACTGGCCCTTGACCTGGACCGGTGCCTCCATGACGTTCTCGAGGGCCGTCATGTGCGGGAAGAGATTGAAGCGCTGGAAGACCATGCCGATGTCCCGGCGCTTGAGGGCGACTTCGCTGTCCTTGAGCTCGTACAGCTTGTCTCCCTTCTGCCGGTAGCCGACCAGTTCCCCGTCGACGTAAAGACGGCCGGCGTTGATCTTCTCCAGGTGGTTGATGCAGCGCAGGAACGTCGACTTTCCGGAGCCGGACGGGCCGATGAGGCAGAACACCTCACCCGACTTGACCTCCAGGTCGATGCCCTTGAGCACCTCGACATTGCCGAAGGACTTGTGGACGGCTTCGGACTTCACCATGGCGGTCATGGGCGTGCTCCCGAACGGTTGCCCAGAGACAACATGTTGGCCTTGATCTTCTGGAACGGCGTGGCCGGCAGCGCCCGCGATGAGCCGCGGGCGTAGTAGCGCTCCAGGTAGAACTGTCCGACGCTGAGGACCGACGTCATGATCAGGTACCAGGTGGCGGCCAGAAGCAGCGCCTCGACGGTCGCGCCGGACGAGGTGCCGATGTCCTGGGCGTACCGGAGGAGCTCGAAGTACTGGACCGCGGCGACCAGCGAGGTCGTCTTCAGCATGTTGATGACTTCGTTGCCCGTCGGCGGCACGATCACGCGCATCGCCTGCGGCAGGACGACCCGGCGCAGCGTCTTGCCGTGGCTCATGCCCAGCGCGTGCGACGCCTCGGTCTGGCCCTCGTCGACCGAGAGCAGGCCGGCGCGGCAGATCTCCGCCATGTACGCGGCCTCATTGAGACCCAGGCCGAGCAGCGCCGTCAGGAACGGCGTCATGAAGTCCGACCACTCGTCCTTGTAGACCGGACCGAGGTTGATGGTGTCGAAGACGAAGCCGAGGTTGAACCAGATGAACAGCTGGACCAGGACCGGGGTGCCCCGGAAGAACCAGATGTAGAACCAGGCGATCGACGAGGTCACCGGGTTCTTCGACAGGCGCATGACCGAGAGGAGGATGCCGCCGACCACGCCGATGAGCATCGACAGGAAGGTCAGGAGCAGGGTCTCGCGGACGCCCTTGAGGATGCGCTCGTCGAAGAAGTTGTCGGGGATCGCGTTCCAGTTGATGTCGCCCTGCGCGAACGCGTAGACGATCGCGGCGAGAGCGCCGATCGCGAGGATCGCGGCGACGTACCGGCCGAAGTGGCGGACCGGGATGGCCTTGATGGCCTCGGGCCCTGGGGAGGACGGGGGTGTGTCCTCGGGGCCCTTCTTGGAGATGTCCGTAGTCACGGGGGTGGCCTTTCAGCGGCGAGACGGTTACGCGGTCACTTGCCGCCGTTGACGTTGGCTTCCTTGACCGCGCCGTCCTCGACGCCCCACTTGGAGATGATCTTGTCGTACTCGCCGTTCTTGATGATGGCGTCGAGCGCTTCCTTGATCGCGTCACGCAGCTCGGCGTTCTTCTTGGAGACCGCGATGCCGTACGGGGCCGCCTCGACCTGCTCGCCGACCAGCTCGAAGTCCTTGCCGCCGCCCGAGGTCTTCACCGCGTACGCGGCGACCGGGAAGTCCGAGGAGCCCGCGTCCGCGCCGCCGGAGCGCAGTCGGGTCTGGGCCTGCTGGTCGTTGTCGAAGGACTCGATGGCGATCTTCTTGCCGTCCTTGCACTTCTTCGACTCGGCCTTGGCCAGGTCGTGCGAGACGGTGCCGCGCTGGACGACGATCTTCTTGCCGCAGAGGTCCGCCCAGGTCTTGATGCCCTGGTCGTCGCCCTTCTTGGTGTAGATCGAGACGCCCGCCGTGAAGTAGTCGACGAAGTCGACGCCGGTGCCGATCTTCTTGCCGGTCTCCTCGTCGATGCCTTCCTGGCGGTTCTTGGTGTCGGTCATGGCCGACATCGCGATGTCGTAGCGCTTGGAGCGCAGGCCGCCGAGCAGGGTGTCGAAGGTGCCGTTCTCGAACTGGAACTCCACGCCGAGCTGCTTGCCGAGCGCGTCACCGAGGTCGGGGTCGATGCCGACCGTCTTGCCGGACTTGTCCTTGAACTCGACCGGCGGGTACGCGATGTCCGAGCCGACCTTGATGACACCCGCGTCCCGGATGTCCTCGGGCAGCTTGTCGGCGAGCGGCGCGTCGGTGACCTTCCCACCGCCGTTGTCCTTGGTCTGGTCGCCGCAGCCGGTCAGCAGCAGCGCGCCGGCGACCGCGATCGCGCCGACCGCGGTCATCCGGGTCTTCGCGGACGTCCGTGCGGTCGTACGACAGATGGAGCGTGCGGTCATGAGGGTCCTCCGGCGGATGAGGGAGTTGCCGAGCGGTCGTGCACACACCCCTTCGGGTGTCGCGACCTCGTGTGATGACGGCATCTTGCCATTCGGACCGTCCGATTCTGGGTGCTCGAGATGTCAAAATCGGATAACGGGCGAGCCCCGAACCCCGACAGGCCCGTACATCACGGCCGTACCGGTTGGGGAAGGAAGTGCCGCTATTTGAGATTTTCCGTGAATCTCGCCATCTGGACCAGTGCGCGGGTCGTGCGCGGGTCATGCCGACTCTCCCTGCCGGGGATCGTGCCGCTCTCCAGCGCTCAGTTGTTGGATCGGTACAAGGACCGCGGTCCTTGTGGGTAACCAATCCCACTCGCCCGTGCCCGGCGCTTTCAGGTAGAAAGGCTCTTTACACCCCTCATCCGGGGCCCAGGGCGCGTGTGCGGCGCGCCCGCGTGTCTGTACCTCCCTCCGCCGACAGGCGGGGAACAGACGCGGTGCCCGCCCACTTCTCAACCAGGAGTGGACACCCTCAACTGATGATTTAAGACTTAAGGGGTAAGACAAGTGGCAGCGGAGATCGTCAATCCTCGCAGCGACAGCAGTACGGGTCACGAAGGCGCTGAAGAGCCCTTCGATCCGGCGTTTGCGCTGCACCGCGGCGGCAAGATGGCCGTGCAGGCCACCGTGCCGGTGCGGGACAAGGACGACCTGTCCCTGGCGTACACGCCCGGCGTCGCGAAAGTGTGCACCGCGATCGCCGAGCAGCCGGAGCTGGTGAACGACTACACATGGAAGTCGAACGTCGTGGCCGTCGTGACCGACGGTACGGCCGTGCTCGGGCTCGGTGACATCGGTCCCGAGGCCTCCCTCCCCGTGATGGAGGGCAAGGCCATTCTTTTCAAGCAGTTCGGTGGCGTCGACGCGGTTCCGATCGCGCTCGCGACGACCGATGCGGACGAGATCGTCGAGACCGTCGTGCGGCTCGCCCCGTCCTTCGGCGGCGTGAACCTCGAGGACATCTCGGCCCCGCGCTGCTTCGAGATCGAGCGCAAGCTCCAGGAGCGGCTCGACATTCCCGTCTTCCACGACGACCAGCACGGCACGGCCGTCGTGACCCTTGCGGCGCTGCGGAACGCGGCGAAGCTGACCGGGCGCACGCTCGGTGATCTGCGTGCCGTGATCTCCGGCGCCGGTGCGGCCGGTGTCGCCATCGCCAAGTTCCTGCTCGAGGCGGGCATCGGCGATGTGGCGGTCGCGGACCGCAAGGGCGTCGTGAGCCAGGACCGCGAGGACCTCACCCCGGTCAAGCGTGAGCTCGCGGAGATCACCAACAAGGCCGGGCTCAGCGGCTCGCTCGAGAGCGCGCTCGCGGGTGCCGATGTGTTCATCGGCGTCTCGGGCGGCACCGTTCCGGAGCCCGCGGTGGCCTCCATGGCGGAGAACGCGTTCGTGTTCGCCATGGCCAACCCGAACCCCGAGGTGCACCCGGACATCGCCCACAAGTACGCGGCTGTCGTCGCGACGGGGCGTTCGGACTACCCGAACCAGATCAACAACGTGCTCGCGTTCCCCGGCATCTTCGCCGGTGCGCTGCAGGTGCGTGCCTCGCAGATCACCGAGGGCATGAAGATCGCCGCGGCGAACGCGCTGGCCGATGTGGTCGGCGACGAGCTGTCCGCCGCGTACGTGATTCCCTCGCCGTTCGATGAGCGGGTCGCGCCGGCGGTCACCGCGGCGGTTGCCGCTGCGGCTCGTGCCGAGGGTGTCGCCCGCCGCTGAGCGGTGCGAGTGAAGGTCTGACCGCGCCCCGTTCCGTACGTCCTTGCGTACGGCACGGGGCGCGGCGCGTGTCACAGCCGTACCTGGTTACGCACCGGTACGCCCCCGGCCTATCGTCGGCTCATGTTCGCCGCCTACGCCGCCCGCATCGACCGTGACCAGCCGCTCAGTGGCCTTGAGTTGGGGGAGCGTCCCGCCCCCGATCCGCGCCCCGGCTGGTCGACCGTGAACGTCAAAGCCGCCTCCCTCAACCATCACGACCTGTGGTCCCTTCGCGGGGTCGGTCTCGCCAGTGACAAGCTGCCGATGATCCTCGGCTGTGACGCCGCCGGGATCGACGAGGACGGCAATGAGGTCGTCCTGCATTCCGTCATCGGGCAGACCGGGTATGGAGTCGGGCCCCGCGAGGGCCGCTCGATCCTGACGGAGAAGTATCAGGGGACCTTCGCCGAGCAGGTCTCCGTTCCGACGTGGAACCTGCTGCCGAAGCCCAAGGAACTGTCGTTCGCCGAGGCGGCCTGTCTGCCGACCGCCTGGCTCACCGCGTACCGCATGCTCTTCACCAACGCCGGGGTGCGCCCCGGTGACTCGGTCCTGGTCCAGGGCGCCGGCGGAGGTGTCGCCACCGCAGCGATCGTGCTCGGCAAGGCCGCGGGGCTGCGGGTCTTTGCGACCAGCAGGGACGAGGCCAAGCGGAAGCGGGCCCTGGAGCTGGGTGCGGTGGAGGCCGTCGAGTCCGGTGCGCGGCTGCCGCAGCGGGTGGACGCCGTCATCGAGACGGTGGGGGCGGCGACGTGGTCGCACTCGATCAAGTCCCTGAAGCCGGGCGGCACCGTGGTGATCTCCGGCGCCACCAGCGGCGACCGGCCCTCGCATGCCGAGCTGACGCGGGTCTTCTTCCTGGAACTGAAGATCGTCGGCTCGACCATGGGGTCCAAGGAGGAGCTGGAGGACCTGCTCTCCTTCTGTGCCGCCACGGGTGTGCGTCCCGTCATCGACGAGGTGCTGCCGCTCGACCGGGCGCGTGAGGGCTTCGAGCGGATGGAGTCCGGCGATCAGTTCGGGAAGATCGTGCTGGAGGTCTGAGCCTCTTCACCTCTCCCCGCCTGTCAACTCTGGTTGACAGGCGGGTCATGTCAACGTACGTTGACATGCATGACCGAAGCAACGGATCTCGCCGAGCGTGCGGGTGATCGTGATCCACGAGTCGGGCTGCGAGCCGTCACCGCGCTGCGGAAGCTGGTGGAGCAGCTCGAGGCCGTGCAGGTGCGCAGTGCGCGTCAGCAGGGCTGGTCGTGGCAGGAGATCGCCGCGGAGCTCGGAGTGAGCAGGCAGGCCGTGCACAAGAAGTACGGGAGGCAGTGATGTTCGAGCGGTTCACGAAGGATGCCCGCGGCGTGGTCGAGGGTGCGGTCGAGTACGCCGAGCGGGCGGACGCCGATGCCATCGACGACGGGCACATGCTGCTCGCGCTGCTCGACCGCGAGGCGAGCCGGGCGTCCTTCGCCCTGTCCTCGCTCGGGGCCACGCGCCGCCGGGAGTCGATCGAGCGGGCGTTGAGCGAGTCGCGCCGCCGCGGCGGGCTCTCGCAGGCGGATACGGAGGCGCTGGCGGGGCTCGGCGTCGATGTGTCCGAGATCGTCTCGCGGGTCGAAGAGGCCCATGGCGTCGGTGCGTTGGCCGGCGGCGGGGGCGGCAAGGGTGGCAGGGGTGGCAGGGGTTTGCGGGCGTGGGCCGGGCATCGGTCCTTCACCCGCGAGGCCAAGGACACCCTGGAGAAGTCGCTGCGCATCGCCACTGCCCGCCGCGACCGGACCATCGGCGACGAGCACATCCTGCTCGCCCTCACCGTCCGCCCCGGCGTGGTCGGCGAGGTGCTCGCGGACCATGGGGTGACTCATGAGTCGGTGCAGCGGGTGCTGTTCGGGGCCGCTGGCGAGTAGGGCAGGGTCTGTGCGGGCGGAGGGCTTCGGCGCCCCCCGCCCGTACGGACTTGGCGTCGGCGTCAGCCCTTCGGTGTGCGCAGCGCCGCGCCGATGTGGGCGGCCGCCGTGGACAAGTGGCGGCGGGCGTCGCGGAGTTGGTCCTCTGTCACGCCGTGGTCCCGGGCCGCGTCGCGGATGTCGTCGCGGAAGCGGTCCAGGAGGCGGTCCAGGTCGCGGGCCGGGTTGCCGGTGCCGTCCTCCTGGGACCAGTCGGGGACGTACTCGGCGGGGACCGCGTCCTCGCGCTCCGCGGTGAACTTGGGCTCCTCGGCGGTGGGCCTTGCGCCCTCGCCGGATGCCTTCGCCGTGCCGGAGCTCTTCCCGGAGCCCTTCGCGAACTCCTTGCCGAAGTCCTTCCCGAAGTCCTTTCCGAACTCGCCGAACTCCTTGGCCAGTTCCGACAAACCCTCACGGACCCCTGTCGGCCAGTCGCCGCGCGTGAAGTGGTCCTGCACCTGGTCCTGGACGAGCCGCGCGATGCGCTGCATCTCCTCCTGGGCCTGGGCGCGGACCTTGTCCTGTGCGTCCTGGGCCTGGCGGCGGGCGCGCTGGGCCTCCTCGCGCGCCCTGCGGGTCTCGTCCTTCGCGCGGCGCGCCTGCTCCTTCCACTCCTGCTTGGCGCGCTTGAACTCTTCCTTCGCCTGGCGCCAGCTCTCCTTGCTGTCGCCCCAGGAGCTGTCGAAGAAGTCGGAGGGGTCGGGGAAGGCCTTGCCGCCGGTGCCGTCAGTGCCGTCAGTGCCGCCGGTGCCGCCGGTCCCGTTCTTGGCGCCCTTGCCGTCCGACGTGCGGGCCTCCTCTGCTGCCGCGCGCATCTCGCGGCGGAGCTCGCCCGCCGCGCCGCGGACGCCGTCGCGGATCTCGGCCGCGAGCTCGGCGACCGACTCGCGGATCTCCAGCTCCAGATCGGCCAACTCGCCGCTGCGGTCGGCCAGTTCGGCGCGGCCCGCGTCCGTGATGGAGTAGACCTTGCGGCCGCCCTCCGTGGTGTGCGTGACCAGGCCCTCGGCCTCCAGCTTCGCCAAGCGCGGGTAGACCGTGCCCGCCGAAGGTGCGTAGAGCCCCTGGAAGCGCTCCTCCAGGAGGCGGATCACCTCGTAGCCGTGGCGCGGGGCCTCGTCGAGGAGCTTCAGCAGATACAGGCGCAGTCGGCCGTGGGCGAACACGGGGGCCATCTCAGAGCACCTTCTTGTCGTTCGGGGCGGCGTCGCTCGGAGCGGTCCCGTTCAGAGCGGTCTCGCTCGGGGCGGTGTTGCTCGCGGCAGCGTCGTCGGCCCGGGGTGTGTCGGTCGGGGGAGTCTCCGCCGGAGGGGTGTCCGTCGGAGGCGTGGCCGGTGCGGCCTCGCCATACGGATCTTCCCGCATCGGACTTTGCCCCATCGGACCCTCCTCCATCGGGCCCTCCTCCAACGCCGGCCTGCGCAGCAGCGCGATGGATCCCGAGAGCGTGGTCGCCCTCAGCTTTCCGCTGCCCGAGCCGAGCCGGCCGGTGATCCTCTTCGCCCCCCACTGTCCGCTGACCCGCAGATCCTCGAACGCGTTGGAGACGGCGCCGCTCGCGGTGTTCGCCTCCACCTCCGCGTCCGCCGGGTGGGGCAGCCGGATTGCGATCTCCCCCGATACGTTCGTCAGGCCGATGTCGGTCGGAGCGCCCGCCGGGTCGATGTCCACGATCATGGAGCCGCTCACCGATTCGGCCCGAACGGAGGAGCCCGCTCCCTCGAAGACGGTCAGGTCGCCGGAGACCGAGTTGAACCGCAGGTCGCCGGTGATGCCCTGCGCCTCCACGCTCCCGGAGACCGTGTCGGCCCGGACCGGGCCCGAGAGGCCGACCAGGGTCGTGTCGCCCGTGACGCCCCTGACCTCCGTGCGCCCCTCTATGCCTGAGACGACGGCGCCCGCCCCGATGACGCCGACCTCGACGCGGGTGCCCGCGGGGACGGCCAGGGAGACCACCGCGCTGCGCCGCCAGCCCTTGCGGTCGAGCCACTTGAGGAAGCCCTTCCAGGGCAGGTCGTCGTACGCGACGGAGAGGGTGCCGTCCGACTGTGTGACGGTCAGCGGCGGCCCCTCGATCTCGGAGACCTCCAGGCGCGCGGAAACTTCGTCGGTGCCCACGACGTTCACCGTTCCGTTGACGACGCGGACATGGAGTGTCGTCACGGGGGCGTCGAAGGTGAGCTTCTGGGGCTCGGCGACGGACCACTCTGACATCGGGCTGACCTCCTCGGGCGGGCCGGGGGCGGGCAGGCCGGGCGGCCCACGAGCTCCGGACGGAACGCGCCATATCGCGTCTCTGCTACACACGATATATCGCGGATACGGAAAGTCAAGACTGGTCGCGATACCGGCTGTGCGGGCTCGGTCGGCGGCCGACTCCTCTGCGCCGAATGCACCGTTGTGTCCTAGCGTGGGGCCATGTCGTCCGATGACTCCGAGCGCGCCGCCGTCGGTGCGCTGCTGCTCTGCCGGGCCGAACCCGACGTCGTCGAGCCCGCCGCCCGACTGTTGCGCGAGCGGATGCTGCTGGCCCCGGCGGGGCGCGACTGGAGCGTGCTCGTGCCCGAGGGCAAGCCCTGGGTGCACGGCGGTGAGCCGGTGGACCAGGTGCTCACCGGGTGGGCGACCGCGCTCGCCGTCGGGGCGCCCTGGCCGGTGGTCGCGCTGTGGTGGGACGCCGACCGTTCCGGCTACATCCTCGCGGCGGGCTTCCGCCGCACGGTCGGATACGTATGGCTGGCGAACGGCACGCCCGTCGGCGAGGGCGAGGCGATGCGGACGTTCGCCGCCCGCCTGGGGCTCGACCCCGTACTGGACGTGCAGGCGCTGGAGGCTCTGGGCAGCCCGGACTCGGAGGCGGACGCCCGGGCGCGACTCCTGGGCCTGCTCGCCGTGCTGACCCGGGCGGGCGTGGCCCTGCCCGCCGGACTGGGCCCTGGAGAGCCGGCCGACCGGCTGCGGTCGGTGGCGCATGTGCTCCCGGGTGTCCGCGAGGTCGAGTGGTCGGGATGGCGGGACGCGGTACGCGCGGAGCTGGATGTCGTCGAACGTGGCCGCTTCGGCCCATGGCTGCGGGGCCCCCGCGCTCGCGCCCTGGCCGCCGTCCAGGTGGCATCCGGAGTGCCACTCGCCGCGTGGGGCCTGCGGCGGCGCAGCGGGGGATGGGTCGCGGCCGGCGTGCTGCTGGTCGTGCACGGGGCCTTGGGTTTCGCATACGACCGGGTACGGGCGGCTGACGCCGCGTCTTGGCGGGGGTGAGGGGGCCGGTTGCCGGGGTTGCCGGGCATCCGGCGGCATGCGTGGCTCGCGTCGAGGGGTAGGTCCGGGGGCGGGGATCGCGTCCCGGTTTTGGGCCGGGAGGTGGGGGCGCGTGCGGAATCTGAGCGGTAGGCGGGATTGCGCGCGGGGTCGGGTCGGGGGGCAGGAATCGTGTCCGGCCTTTGGGGGAGAGGTGCGGATCGCGTGCCGGGGTCGGTGTCCGGACGCGGGGGGTCGCTCCAGGGGTGGGGCCGGAAGGGGGGGATCGCGTCCCGGATTTGGGCCGGGAGGTGGGGGGCGCGTGCGGAATCTGAGTGGTGGGCGGGATTGCGCGCGGGGTCGGGTCGGGGGCAGGAATCGCGTCCGGCCTTTGAGTGAGGGGCGCGGATCGCGTGCCGGGGCGGTGTCGGGATAGGAGTCGCTCCAGGGTGGCCGGGGTCGGGAGGCGGAATCGCGTCCGGGGCTTGGGTGGGGGATGAGCCGCGTTCAAGGGCAAGGTCCGGGACGGGGCTGGCGTCCCCGGTTTGGGGCCGCGGGGCGGGAGTTGCTCAAGGGTTGGCTGCGGGCGCGGTTTGTGTCCCGGTCGGGCGTCGGGAGGTGGAATCTCGTCCGGGGCCTGGGTGGGGGGATGGGCCGCGTTCAAGGGCAAGGTCCGGGGCGGGGCTGGCGTCCCCGGTTTGGGGCCGCGGGGCGGGAGTTGCTCAAGGGTTGGCTGCGGGCGTGGATTGTGTCCCGGTCGGGTGTCGGGGGGTGGAATCGCGTCTGGGGCCTGGGTGGGGGGTTGGGCCGTGTTCAGGGGCGAGGTTCAGGGCGGGGCTGGTGTCCCCGGTTTGGGGCTGCGAGGCGGGAGTTGTTCCTGGGCTGGCTGTGGGCGCGGAGCCTGCCCGGTCGGGCGGCCGAAGGTGGAAGCGCGTCCGGGGCCTGGGTGGGCGGCGCGGGTCGCTTGCAGCGTTGGCAGCCTCGCGCGGCGAATCGCTCCAGGGTCGATGCTGGGCGTCAGGAGGTGTGGATCGCCGACAAGGTCAGGGTCAGGAGGCGGTCCGGCTGGGTCGGGTCCGTTGGTGAGTGGGGGGTGGAAACGGCGATGCCCACCACCAGTTGGATCATGTCGGCGGGGAGGAGGTCCTTGCGGGCCGTGCCCTCTGTCTGGGCCCGGGTCAGCAGGCTCGATGCCGTGTCGCGGATGCGCTGGTGGCAGTCGAAGCCCAGGGCGTCCGGGGTCTCCAGCTCCTCGATCAGCAAGGCGCCGCCCAGGCCCTGGTTCACGCGCGCGTGCGCCAGGAACGCGCGGAGCCAGTCGTCCAGGGCGTCGTCCGCGGAGTCCGCGGCCAGGAGTTCGTGGGTGCGGCCGCACAGTGCGTCCACGCGGTCCTTGAGCACCGCCGTCAGGAGCGCGGCACGGCTGGGGAAGTGCCGGTAGAGCGTGCCGGGGCCCACCCCCGCGCGGCGGGCGATCTCGTTCAGCGACGCCTCGGGGCCCGCCTCCGCGTACGTCTCCCGCGCCGCCTCCAAGATCCGCTCGCGGTTCCTGCGCGCGTCCGCGCGGGGCTGCCTCGCGGCCCCGCGTGCCTTGGTGTCGTCGTCAGCCATGGCCCCATCCTCTCCTCCCGCGTGGAGCGTTCCCGGCTGACCCGGACTAGCTATGCGGAGAACTTCTCCGTATCGTAGCGGCCGGATCAGATCTGGAGAGGTTCTCCGGATTGTGGATGATGGTCAGGGGAGTGCGGATGACCGGTTCGCCGGGACGTGTTGGCATCTGGACCTTCGACTTCGAAGGGCACCCCGCCGGGCGGGTGCGTGAAGCGGCGGCGGAGATCGAGGAGTTGGGGTACGGGGCGCTCTGGTACGGGGAGGCGTTCGGGCGGGACGCGGTGGGGCAGGCATGGCTGCTGCTCGGGGCGACGCGGCGCATCGTCGTCGCGTCCGGCATCGCCAACATCGCCTTCCGGGAGCCGCTCGCCATGGCGACGGCGGAGCGCACCCTGGGGGAGGCGTTCCCGGGGCGCTATCTCCTGGGGCTTGGGGGGCACCGGGTCGACGACACCGTCTCCGAAGTGGACGGTTTCCCCATTCCTACGCGCGGCAAGGCGCTGACGACCATGCGCCGCTATCTGGATGCGATGGACGCCGCCCCCGTGAACGGCCCTGTCCCCGACCCCGCTCCCCGCCGGGTCCTCGCCGCCCTCGGACCCAAGATGCTGGGGCTCGCGGCGGAACGCACCTGGGGCGCCCACCCCTACTTCGTGACCGTCGAGCACACCGCGCTCGCGCGCAAGATCATGGGGCCGGACGCGTTCCTTGGCGTCGAGCAGGCCGTCGTACTGGACACGGACATCGAGCGGGCCCGCGAGGTGGCCGCCCAGCATGTCGCGGGCTACATCGCCAACGCTCCTCACCAGGCCGCGAACGTACGGCGGATGGGCTTCGGTGACGAGGACACGGTGGGCGGGCCGAGCCGCCGCCTGGTCGATGCGATCGTCGCCTACGGAGATGTCGACGCTCTCCACGCGCGCGTGGAGCAACATTTCGCGGCGGGTGCGGATCACGTCTGCGTGCAGGTGCTCACCAGTGAGCCCGGTGCGCTGCCGTTGCCTCAGTGGCGCGAGCTGGCCTCCGCGCTTACTTGATGACGCGTACTTGGCGCTCCGCGGGAAGTGCCAGGTAGGTGCCGTTCTTCGTCTGCGGCTCCGTCGTGGCTGGTCGCGCAGTTCCCCGCGCCCCTTCGGGGCGCCCCGAAGGGGCGCACCCCTTACTCGTCCTCGTCCTCGTCGTCGAGGCGGGCCAGCCACGTCGCGAGGCGCTCCACCGGCACCTCGAAGTCCGGGTTGAGGTCGACGAAGGTGCGGAGCTGCTCGGCGAGCCACTCGAAGGTGACCTCCTCCTCGCCGCGCCGCTTCTCCAGTTCCTCGATGCCACGGTCGGTGAAGTACAAGGGGGGCTCCGCTGGACTCGAAAACGCTCTGTCTCAGCCAGGATAGGCGTCATTCCCTCGCCCTTGCCCCATGCATCGAGTTAGCCTTCTCCTCCTTGTCATGGGGGAACGGGGGTCTTTGTGACGGATGGGATCGCACAGATTCGGCTCGACGACGGCACCGCCGTCTGGGCGCGCATCACCGAGGCACAGGAAATCGACGGCGGCAGCGGCTTCCGGGACACCGGGGTCGGCGGTCGCGTCATCGACATGGCGAGCGGACTGAGCGACGTCGTCAGCGGGGTGGTGCGCTCCCTGCGCGCCGGGCTCGCACCCACCGCCCCCGTCGAGGTCGCCGTGAACTTCGGCATCGAGCTCTCCGCCCAGTCCGGCAAGGTCGTCAGTGTCCTCGCCGACGGCGGCGGCAAGGCGTCCGTTTCCGTGTCGCTGACCTGGACGGAACCCGCGACGGAACCCGCGACAGAACCCACGACGGAACCAGCGACAGAACCAGCGGCCACGGCGACTGGCGTGCAATGAGCGCCTTCCAGGGGACAGTGCGCCCCTCACTCGCGCGCATCGTGGAGCCCGGCGAGGGGTATGAGCAGCACGGTGACCACTACTGGGGCTCGGGCTTTTTCATTGCCCCTCAGTGGCTGCTGACCTGCGCACACGTCGTGGGAAAGGGGGGAGCCGCAGTGTGGCGGAGCGAGCAGGCCGTCGGCGTTGTCTGGCAGGGCGGCACCGCCACGGGCAGGGTCGTCCTTGCCAAGCCCCGCCCTTCGGTCCCCGAAGAGAACCGGTCGCGCTGGGAAGTCCCCGACATCGCCCTGGTCCACGTCCCGGACGCGCGCGACGCCCCCTGCGTCTGGCTGAGCGAGCGGCCCCCGTCCATCCCCGCCGAGATCAGCCTGCACGGCTGGTCGCGGGAGACCGGTGACCTCGGAGTGCGCGACGGGCTCGGCCAGGCCCAGGCGCACGACACCCGGACGCTGCTGCTGACCGGCGTCCTGCCCGTCGAGGGAGTCTCCGGCGGGCCCGTCGTCGACCGGGAGTCCGGCGCCGTGATCGCCGTGGTCAAGGCCGTCGGCCGCAGCGAGGGCCTCGCGGTCCCGGTCACCGCGCTGCACGAGCTGTACGACCTGCCGGGCGGCGACGTCCTGCACACGGTGCTGCGCGAACACGACCGCCACCACCTGCGGCGCTACCGCGATGGCGGCTCCGACGACTGGACGCGCACCCAGCTCAAGCTGCGCACCCGTGGCGCACCGGGACTCACCCCGGACCTGCGGGTGCACCTGTACGGCCTGCTCGCCGAACTCCCGCCGCCCAGCGGCCCCGGCGAGGTCATGGAGCTCGTAGAAGAGGTCAAGGCTCGTGTGCTGGCGGAGGATTTCCGCTCGCCCATCGAGCAGGACCCGCGCAGCTGGCGCGAGGGGGCCGGGCTCCTGCACGACCTGCCGGACATCCGGGGAAAGGCGAAACCGCACGAACTCGACCTCGACGCCGTGCTGTTGTACGCCGCGAAGGTCGCCCGGCACACCGCGCTCACCCGCCGCGACACGGCCGCGCCACAAGCGCTGCGCGACCTCGCCGACTGGGTGACCTTCCGGTCCGAGATGGCCCGCGGCCCGATCGCCGAGGAGATCGGCCACGCCCTCGCCCCGGTCCTGAACGGCACGGACGTCGCGCCCCCGCCGACCGCGACCGTGCGGGAGAACCGCAGCCGGGCCCGTGCCGACGTCCTCGTGGAGGTCGGCGAACCCGACTACGGCGGCCGCTACCCGTGGCGGGTCAAGCTGCTGTTCGACGGCCGCGACGTGAGCCCGTTCGACGGCGACGACCGTGGAGTGCCGCGCTCCCAACTGCGCAGGACCCTGCGCGGGCCCCTCGCCAGCGCGCTGCGCCAGGGCGACAGCGGGGAGAACCTCGCCGCCGTCGAGGCCCTGCTGCCACGGCAGTTGTTCGACGAACCGATCGACGCCTGGCGCCTGATACCCGATGGCGCCGACGACGACGATTACGACGAGTGGGACCCGCCCTACATGCCGCTCGGCCGGCGCCGGGTCGTCGTCATCCGCGACCGCAGGCGCAACGCGAGAGACGCCATCCCCGAGTGGCGGCGGCTGTGGAACGCCGCCGACGGCCCGCTGGCCGCCGTGCCGCTGCGCGACGAGGCAGCCGTGTCGGGGCATGGCCCGTCCGTACGCCGCGAGAGCAGGCCCGCGGCGTTCGGCAGGCTGATGGGGGCCGAGCGCGGATCGGTGCCGGTCTACTGCGGGCACGTCGAACACGGCGACGGCTTCGCCGCCATGTCCACCGCCCTCGCCGCCGGACACCCGCTCGCCCTGTGGCGGCGCAACGGCCAGAACCACGACGACTGCCAGGAGTTCCACGACCGGGCAGGCCGATTTCTGGCCAAGGCCGGCAGCGCCGCCGGACTCCGCGACCGCATCCAGGAACTGCGCGTCCACGCCAGCACCCCGGAACTGGCCGCAGACTCCGGATGGGCCGACGGAATCGCCGTTCTGTTCGACCCTCCGGACCGTCCGCCGTATGGTGCTGAAGCCATCTCGCCGCCACCCATGGAGACTTGATGGACCGTCAAATTCCGGAAGGAGGCCGGAAGGGGACCGGAATCAGGGTCGAAACGCCGGGCAGGTCGGCGGTAGTGTCATCGTCGCCTGTACCCGCTGCGCGGCCTCACCAGAGCCGGGAGGAGCCCAAGGTGAATGACTGGCGGATCTACCGCGGTGTCGGTGAGCCGCACGACGGTGTGCAGCGGTTACCCGCCCCGCCCCCCTGGCGCGACTTCGCCGCATCGGGACGGGACGCGGAACCGGGCACCGACCCGAGCACGGCCCGCAGGCTCGGCTTCCAGCGCACCCTCGTCGAGAACTACGCACCCAGGCCCTCCGAGACCGACGCCGTCAACGCCGCGCTGTATCTGCGCCGCCCGCTCCTGGCGACCGGCAACCCCGGCACCGGAAAGTCGACCCTCGCCTACGCCGTCGCCCACGAGCTGGGCCTCGGCCGGGTCCTTCGCTGGCCCATCGTGAGCCGCTCCACCCTCCGGGACGGGCTCTACCGCTACGACGCCATCGGCCGCCTCCAGGACGTCCAGCTGGAGCGCGCCCAGGGCGAGCCGGGGGGCCACGCGGCGGCGCCCGGCATCGGCTCGTACATCCGGCTCGGACCACTCGGCACCGCGCTGCTCCCCTCCGACCTGCCGCGCGTGCTGCTCATCGACGAGCTCGACAAGAGCGACCTCGACCTCCCCAACGACCTCCTGAACGCCCTGGAAGAGGGCGAGTTCGCGATACCGGAGCTCGAACGCATCGCGGACCGCGAACCCGCCGTCCAGGTGCTCACCGACGACGGCCGCAAGGTGACCGTCACCGGAGGCCGGATCGCCTGCACCACGTTCCCGTTCATCGTGCTCACCTCCAACGGCGAGCGGGACTTCCCGGCCCCGCTGCTCAGGCGCTGCGTCCAGCTCGAACTGGAGCCGCCGGGCGAGGAGCAGCTCAAGTCGATGGTCGAGGCCCATCTCGGCGGCGCGGGCGCGGCCGAGGGCCGGGATCTGATCGACCGGTTCCTGGAACGCGAGCCCGGCGAGGTCATCGCCGCCGACCAGCTCCTCAACGCCCTCTATCTCACCCAGCACGCCCCGCACACCGAGCGCCTCACCCGGGAGCGGATCGCCACCTTGCTCATGCGGCCACTCGACCGTTCGAGGTGATGGCCCGGTGCAGCGGATGCATCTGGGAGAGCTCATCGGCAGGCTCCGTGACGGCGGCCTCGACCCCACCGCCGAGGAGGTCGCCGACGCCGTCTGGCTCGCTCAGTGGCTCCCGCACGCCTCCCGGCCCGGTGAACCGGACGCCCCGCAGGACACCGCCCCACCGCGGTCCGACGGCACCCGGGAACCGGCGGGGGAGGGGGACGACGCAGCCGCCGCGGAAGCTCCCGAACCGCCGCTCCGGGCGGCGGGATCCGCGGACGTGCCCCTGCACCTGCCGGGCGGCACGGCGGACTCCCGTGACGCGGGACCCGGTCTTCCCGTGCGCGCCCCCGCGGCGGCCGCCCTGCCCGGCCTGCTCGGCCTGCAGCAGGCCCTGCGCCCCCTGCGCCGCTACGCCCCGTACCCCGTCCGCCCCGTCGACGGCAGCCTCGACGAGGACGCCACCGCCGAACGCTTCGCCGTGACCGGCCTCCTCGTCCCCGTCCTGCGCGCGGCCCGCCACCGGAGCGTCGACGTCCAGCTGCTCATGGACACCGGGCCCGCGATGGCCGTGTGGGAACAGCTGGTCGAGGAACTGCGGCAAGCCTGCGAGCAGTCGGGGGTCTTCCGCGACGTCCAGGTCCACCAGCTGTACGACAACGGCGACGGTGTACCGCTCGTCGGCACCACCACAGGACCGCACAGCCGCACCCGCCTGCGCTCGGCCGACCAGCTGCACGATCCGGCGGGCCGCCGCCTCACCCTGGTCGTCAGCGACTGCGTGGGCCCGCTGTGGCAGAACGGCGCGGCGCAGCGCCTTTTGCGCACCTGGCCCGGCGGCTCGCCGATCGCCGTGATCCAGCCGCTGCCCTCCCGGCTGTGGGCGCGTACGGCACTGCCCGCCGAGCCGGGACTCCTCACGCGTACGCCGGAACCGGGCGGCCGCACCGTCTTCGACCCCGCCGACGAGCCGTGGGAGCCGCTGCCCCGCGGAGCCAAGGCGATCCCCGTGCTGCAGCCGACCCCCGAGGCGTTCGCGGCCTGGGCGCGGCTGCTTGCCGGTCAGGGCGGACCCGTGCCCGGCTGGGCGGCCTGGGTGACCCCGGAGTCCGACGGCTCCGGAGCCCCGCTCGCCCCCGTACCGCCGGCGGGGCGCAGCGACGACGACCTGCTGCGGGCCTTCCGGGCCACCGCGTCGCCCGGCGCCATGCGGCTCGCCGTCTGTCTCGCTGCGGCCCCGCTCTCGCTGCCCGTCATGCAGCTCGTGCAGCGCACCATGCTGCCCGACACCGGGCCGATGGAGCTGGCCGAGGTCCTGCTCGGCGGGCTGCTCAGGCAGCTGCCGGGAACGGAGGCGCGGCCCTGCTTCGTCTATCCCGCACGCGTCCAGGAGCTGCTCCTCAGCTCCCTCGACCGGGCCGCCGCGGGCCTCGTGCTCAAGCACTGCTCGGCCTATGTGGAACGCCACTTCGACCGTGGCACCCGTAACTTCGCCGCCCTCGCGGCGGCCCGCATCGCCGGGCACGACGAGCAGGAGAGCGACCCGGGCACCGCGGCCGGCGCCGACGAGGACACCACGGACACGACGGCTTCCGGAGTCGAGTCCGAGTTGTTCGCCACGGTCCCCGCCCGCGTCCTGCGCTTCTACCAACCGGACCTCGTCGCCGCCGAGCCCCTCCTGGAGGCCGAGCGGCTCCTCGCCAGGTGGCACGACCAGGCGGACCCTTCCGTGCTGCTCCGCGCGCGGGCACAGGCCGAGGCGGCGCTGCGGGGCAGCGGAGACGGGGCCGCCGAGGACGCCGAAAGCTCCGTACGGGCCCGCCTCGTCCTCGGCCGGGTGCTGCGCGCCGAGTCCACGACGGCGCGTGTACGCGGGACCGAGCGCCGCCTCACCCTGCTGCACGAGGCAGCGGCCGTACTCGACGAAGCCCTCCGCGCGGCCGCCGATGCCAGCCCGGCCCACGCCGACGTCGCCCTCGAACTCGCCGCCGTACAGCACGAGTTGTGGCGCACCACGCAGGACGCGCACTTCCTTCAGCGGGCGCTCGCCGCGCTGCCGGGCAACCCCGCGCAGTGGCCCGCCGACCGCCGCCGCGCCCTGCTGCTGCGCCGCGGACGCCTCCTGCTCGCCGACGGGAATCCGGCCGCCGCGGCCCGCGAACTCCGCGCCGCCTGCGACATGCTGGACGCCGACGGCGCCCCTGACGGCGTACGCTGCCCGGCCCTGCTCGACCTGGCCGAAGCCCTGGGCGTCGTCGACACCCCCGAGGAGACCGCAGCCGTGTTCGCCAGGGCGGAAGAGGCCGCCGGTACGGACCCGGCGCTGCGCCTGCGCTGCCTCTCCGCACGGGCGGCCTTCCACGAGGCGAACGGCGACCACCAGAACGCCGACCGCGCCTACGAAGCAGCCGCCCACCTCGCGCCGCCCGACAGCGAGCGCCGCAGCGGACTGCTCACCGTCTGGGGCGAGTCGCTGCTGCGCCGCGCCGCCGCGGAGACCGGCGCGGCGATCGTCGACCGCGCCGAGAACGTGCTGCGCGAGGCGCTCACGGCGCTGCCCGCGCGCGCCCCCGACCGCGGCAGGCTGCTCGGCCTGGTGGGCAGCGCGCTCGCCCAGCGCTTCCGTCATCTCGGCTTCCTGCCCGACCTGTTCGAGAGCCGCCACCTCCTCGGCCAGGCGATCCGGGGTGCGCGCGACGCACGGGTCCGCGCCGAGGGGCGGCTCCAACTGGGCCGGGTCATCGTCGAGTTGCGCCGCCGCACCGGAACTCCCGTGCTCGCCGAGGCGTTGCAGGCGTACGAGCACGCCGAACAGGAGGCCCGCATCGCCTACGGCCGTGCGCCGGGGTCGGTGACGGCGGCGCGTGCGCTGCACGGGCAGGGCGGCGTACTGGAACTGATGGGCCGCTCGGCGGCGGCGCGCACCGCCTACCGGTCGGCCGCCGACGAGTGGCGGCAGCTGACCGGCGTGCTGCGTGAAGTGGACTGGCAGGAGGTCGAGTTGACCCGCGCCAGAGCGGCGGCCGTCGGTGCCGACGAGCTCGCACTCCCCGGTGCCGACCGGCTGTCCGACGAGGACTGGGACCGGGCGTCCCCGCCGTGGTGCACCTGGGGAGGGGTGCGGGCAGTGCTCACCGCCTAGCAAGCAGTGCGCACCGCGCAACAAACGGACGTGTGGCCGGAGTTAAGTCGAACAGGTTTCTGTTTCACCGGCCTCGGGAAGAACCGTGCAGCCGTGACGGCCGTACGGGACGGGTGTCGTGAGAGAGGAGCCGACGGTGTCGGAGCAGGTGAAATGGGTGACCGGCCCCGAAGGGGGCCCCGGGCGAGCTCCGCTCCTGCTCGACCTGGCCCACGTGGACCTGCGGACATTGCGTGCCATGGACGATCCACGGCTCGCCGAAGCGGTCGAGCGGGTGCTCGGTCAGTCGCGGGATCTCGGCGAGTCCTGGTACGGCCCCACCGACCCCGACTTTGTCCGGAGCAGGCCCGTCGACCACCAGTTTCCGGCCGGAAGCGGTCGATTGTCGCCCGGTGAGGAAAGGGCGGGGTGACGCTGGCGCCGGTATCCTCCGCGGTCTTCGCAGAGCTGGCCAGGACCAGACCCCTCCCGACGGGTACGACGGCACTGCGTGCCGGGCTGCACACCCGCCGCATGGTGCTCCTCAAGGCCCTCATCGCCCGGGTCGACCGGATGGACCCCGTCGTGCGCCGACGGTTCGACCGGGACTGGCAGGTCCTCGAGCAGGCCGAGCTGGCCCGTCCCGCAGTTGTCCGGGACGTCCTGGACTACCCCATGACCGGCGCCTGGCTCGCCGCGAACCTCGCCGCGCCCGACGGGCCCGCGTTCGAACGGCATCTCACGCACTTCGGCGCCGTCGCCGCCACCGCCGCCGTGCGCGCGGGCTGTCAGGTCACCATGGCCGTCGAGGTTCCATCGGGCCTGCTCGCGCTGCCGGGGCTCGGTGTCCTTCGCTGCCCGGCCGGCCGGGCCCGGCTGCGGATCCGGGCCGGGCTGCTGCGAGCGGAGGGCGGCGGAATCCCCGGTGGCACCCTTCTGCATGTTCCACCGGGGGGCCGGCCGCGCGGTGGTGGCCGCGGCTGGTCCGGGCTGCGTGACCTGCCCGACGACGCCGTCGTCCTCGACGACCTGGACCCCTACCGCGTACCGGCCTCCGGCATCGGTCCCGCCGCGCTGCCCGCCGCCGAGCGACGCCAGGCGCCGCACCGGTCCTGGGCGGAGCGCTGGCGCGGCGCCCGGCGGCTCCTGCTGGCCACCGACCCCGGCCGGGTCGCCGAGATCGGCGTCGTCCTGCGAGCCGTGGTCCCGCTCGGACCCGGTGTCCGCCACGGCGCGCGGCAACCGATGAGCGCCACCCTGCGGGCCGCGCCCGGGGCGGTCCTTGCCGAACTGCCCGTCAGTGCGGAGGAGATGGCGGAAGTACTCGTCCATGAGGCGCACCACACCAAACTGGCCGCCCTGCAAGAGCTCGTACCGCTGTGCGAGCGGGATGGGGCTGCCGTGCACCGCGTGGGCTGGCGTCCGGACCCCCGTCCCATAGCGGGCGTCCTCCAGGGCGCCTATGCCCATCTGGCCCTCACCGACCTGTGGCGACGGGCGGGCGCCGGCACGCAAACGCCCCGGTCGTGGCGGCGTCGGTCCACAGAGCAGTTCGACGCATACCGCGATCAGGTCGAAAGCGCCTTGTCGATCCTGCTCGAATCCGATGAACTGACCTTTGAGGGGCGGGAGTTCACGAGAGAAATGGGCAGACACCACGCGAGCCTTGGCCGGTGCTCCCGGCTTCTCGGATGACACTGTGTCCACGATTAGTGACATTGGGTACGTGCAGGTGCAGAGGGAGTACAGATGGCGGATGAACGGCGGTCGGGCGGGTCCGGACGACGGACCTCGGACCGGGGCGGCGCGGAAGGGCCGGAGCGCTTCTTGGTGGTCTTCCCCGGCTACCACCGGCCGTGGGCCGCTTGGATCGCCCACCGGCTGGAGAGCCACGGCCACCAGGCCGTCCTCCAGCGGTGGGACCCGCAGCGCGAGGCGCCCCTCGCGGACGCGCTCGGAGACCTGCTGCTCGCCCGTGGACGGGTGCTCCTCGTCCTCAACGACTGGTTCTTCGAGCTGGGCCCGCGACCGGCCAGCGAATGGAATGACGTACTGCGCGGCTTCGTGGCGGCCAACGCCGACCGGTTCGCCGCCGTCAACCTGACGAACCGCCCCCTGCTGCCGGCCACCGCCGTCCTCGAACCGGCCGCCCTGTGGGGCCTCGGTGAAGAGGAGGCCGAACAGCGTCTGCTCAGCCGGCTCGGCCTGGAGGTCAGGCCCGTCTCCCGCCGGGCCGTCCCGGGCCGCGGTGTCCGCTTCCCCGAGGCCCAGCCCGAGATCTGGGGCGAAGTGCCGCGCCGGAACCCCCGGTTCACCGGTCGCGACGACCTCCTCCTCGAACTCCACCAGCGGCTCACCGACGCCGAACGGGGCAACGCGGCCTGCACCCTCGTCGGCATGTCCGGCATCGGCAAGACCCAGATCGCCGCCGAGTACGCCAACCGCTTCCGCCCCGACTACGACGCGGTCTGGTGGGTCAACTCCGACGACCGCAACATCCAGCGCGACCGGTTCGGTGAACTGGCCGTCGCGCTCGGCCTGAACAGCGGAAACGAGCCCGGCGAACGCATCCGCGCGGTGCGCGACGCGCTGCGGCGCGGCCAGCCGCACTCCCGCTGGCTCGTCATCTTCGACGGCTGGGACGACATCGACGGCGCGAACGTCCTGCTGCCGAACGGCCCCGGCCACGTCCTGATCACCTCGCGCAACCGTGGCTGGGGCGAGCACACCGACCTGCTCGATGTGCCGAGCTTCGACCGGTCCGAGTCCACCGGCTATCTGATGCGCCGCGCCCCGCACGTGACCGCGGAAGAGGCCGACGAGGTGGCCGCCGAGTTCGGCGACGTCCCTCTGCCGCTCGTCCAGGCCGCCTCCTGGCTTGGCGAATCGGGCATGGAGGCGCCCGAGTATCTGCGCATGGTGCGGGAGCGGCGCCTTTCCACCGCCGACGAGCTCTCCACCGGTGACGGCCTGCCCCACTCGTCGCTGACCTCCTGGTCGATACTGATCAACCGGCTCCGCCGCTCCCAGCCGCAGGCCATCGAAGTCCTCAACCTGTGTACGTCCTTCGCCCCCGGCCGTATCCCGCTCGGCCTGATCCGCGCCTACCCGCAGGCCGATCTGCCCGAGGAACTGCGCTGGATGGCCACCGATCTGCCCGCCTGGACCAGGGCCCTGGACACCCTCGTCAACTACTCGGTCCTCAGCCGTGAGAACCGCGGTCCCGCCAACGCCGACATGGGCCCGCACCAGGAGTCGGTGCACATGCACCGGCTCGTCCACGACATCGTCACCCGGCTCACCGACGACGAGGGCCGCGAGACCTACCGCAGGGCCGTCCGCAGGCTGCTCGCCGAAGCGGACCCCGGCAACCCCATGGACAGCAGGCAATGGCCCCGGTACGCGGAGCTGCTGCCGCACCTGGAACCCTCGGGCACCCTCGAAAGCACCAGCGAAAGGGTTCAGGTCGCCGTACTGAACTGTCTGCGCTACTGCCTGCGCAGCGGCGAGTTCAAGGCCGGTCTTGAACTGGCCGAACAGATCCGCCACCGGTGGTCCGGGTTCATGGACCCGCTGGCCCAGCCGATGCTGGACCTGACCACGCAGGAGGGCAACATCCTGCGGGCCAGCGGCCGCTTCCGTGAGGCGTACGAGCTCGACAAGGGCCAGCTGGAACGGTTGCGCGGCGCGACCCCGCGCAATGATCTTGGCGAACTGCTCACCAACAGCGCCATGGCCGCCAGCCTGCGCCACCTCGGGCAGTACGAGGAGTCCATCGGGCTTCAGGCAAAGGTCCTTGAGGAGGCCGGGCGGCTCCTCGGCCCGGACGAGCTGGTCTCCCTCAACGCCCGGCACAACCTCGGCGTCGGCCTGCGGCTCCTCGGCCGCTATCAGGAGGCGTACGAACTAGACGTCGAGACCCTCGCCCGGCGCGAGAGCGTCCTGCGCGCCCGGCACGTCAACACCCTCAACTCCGGCAACGCCTGCGCCCACGACCTGCGGCTGCTCGGCCGCTACCGCGACGCGGTCGCCCGCCAGGAGTCCGTGCTGCGCCTCCACGTGCAGGTGCTCGGGCCGCAGCACCCGCAGACCCTGACCGCGCACGCCCAACTGGCGCTCTGCCGACGCCGCGAGGGCGGCTTCCAGCAGGACGTCGGGGCCACGATGGCCGGCCTCCTCGACCAGCTGGTGCAGGTGCACGGCCGCGGCCACTACCGCACGCTGTCGTTCATCACGGACTACGGCAACTACCTGCGCGAGCACGGGGATCTGAGCCAGGCCAGGGACCTGATCGCCGAGGCGGAGGCCGGCTACCGCGCCCTGCTCGGACCCGCGCACCCCGTCGCCACCGGCATGGTCGCCAACACCGGAATGATCATGCAGGCGGCCGGTGAACGCGCCGAGGCCCTCTCGATGTTCGAGTCCGCGCTCGGCGGCCTGACGGCCACGCTCGGCGCCGACCACCCCTGGGTGCTCGGCTGCGCGCTCAACGCCACCGGTGCGCGCAACTTCAACGGACGCATCGTGGAAGCCTCCGAGCTGAGCCGGGAAACCCTGCGGCGGGCCCGCCACACGCTCGGCGACGAGCACCCGCTGACCCTGTCCTGCCAGGTGGCGCTCGCCGCCGACCTGCGCGCGCTGCGGGAGCGTGAGGAGGCTGAGAAACTGGAGGAGGACGGCCTCCTCGCACTGACCCGCACGCTCGGCGCCCAGCACCCGCACACCCTCTCGGCCCGCCAACGCAACCGCCCGTACTGGGACTTCGAGGCGTACTTGGGCTAGTCGGAGACGACGGAGGGCCCGGCACCCCTGGGGGATGCCGGGCCCTTTGAGATCCGTTTGGCTTACGCCTCGAAGACCTCGCTCACAAGCTGCTCCTGCTCCTGCTCGTGCCGCTTCTTCGAACCGACCGCCGGAGACGAGCCGTGCGGCCGCGAGATGCGGCGCAGGCGCTCGCCGTGCGGGATGTCCGCGCCGACCGCCAGGTCCAGGTGGTCGATGAGGTTGAGGGCGATGAAGGGCCATGCGCCCTGGTTCGCCGGCTCCTCCTGCGCCCACAGGTACTTCTCGGCGTTCGGGTACTTGGCGATCTCCGCCTGGAGCTCGGCACCCGGCAGCGGGTACAGACGCTCGATGCGGATGATGGCCGTGTCCGTGACGCCGCGCTTCTGGCGCTCCGACTCGAGGTCGTAGTACAGCTTGCCCGCGCAGAAGACGACCTTGCGGACCGCCGCCGGGTCGACCGACGCGTCGCCGATGACCGGGCGGAAGCCGCCCGTCGTGAACTCCTCCGTCTTCGAGGCCGCCGCCTTGAGGCGCAGCATCGACTTCGGGGTGAAGACCACCAGCGGCTTGTGGTGCGGGTTGTGCACCTGCCACCGCAGGAGGTGGAAGTAGTTCGACGGGAGGGTCGGCATCGCGACCGTCATGTTGTTCTGCGCGCACAGCTGGAGGAAGCGCTCGATGCGGGCGGACGAGTGGTCCGGGCCCTGGCCCTCATAGCCGTGCGGAAGCAGCAGCGTGACGCCGGAGTGCTGGTTCCACTTCTGCTCGGCGGCCGAGATGTACTCGTCCACCACCGTCTGCGCGCCGTTGACGAAGTCGCCGAACTGCGCTTCCCACATGACGAGGGACTCGGGGCGGGCCAGCGAGTAGCCGTACTCGAAGCCCATCACCGCGTACTCGGAGAGCAGCGAGTCGTAGACGTTGTAGCGCGCCTGGTCGTCCGAGAGGTACAGGAGCGGCGTGAAGTCCTCGCCCGTCTCGCGGTCGATGAGCACCGCGTGGCGCTGACCGAACGTGCCTCGGCGCGAGTCCTGGCCCGACAGGCGGACCGGGGTGCCCTCGAGGAGCAGCGAGCCGATGGCGAGGGTCTCGCCCATGCCCCAGTCGATCGTGCCCTCTTCGACCATCGACATGCGGCGCTGCAGCTGCGGCAGCAGACGCGGGTGGACCGTGACCCGGTCGGGGATGTTGACCTGCGACTCGGCGATCCGCTTGACGACCTCCTGGGAGATCGCGGTGTCGACGTTGACCGGGAACTCGGGCTGCGCGGCGGGCACTTCGGCCTGCGCCGGCTGCGAGATGGCCTCACGGACCTCCGTGAAGACCTTCTCCAGCTGGCCCTGGAAGTCCTGCAGCGCCTGCTCGGCCTCTTCCAGGGTGATGTCGCCGCGACCGATGAGGGACTCGGTGTAGAGCTTGCGCACCGAGCGCTTCTTGTCGATCAGGTCGTACATCAGCGGCTGCGTGAACGCCGGGTTGTCCGACTCGTTGTGACCGCGGCGGCGGTAGCAGATGAGGTCGATGACGACGTCCTTGTTGAACGCCTGGCGGAACTCGAAGGCCAGACGGGCAACGCGGACGACGGCCTCGGGGTCGTCGCCGTTCACGTGGAAGATCGGCGCCTCGATCATGCGGGCCACGTCCGTGGCGTACATGGAAGAACGCGACGACTCCGGGGCGGCGGTGAAGCCGACCTGGTTGTTGATGACGATGTGGACCGTGCCGCCCGTGCGGTAGCCGCGCAGCTGCGACATGTTGAGCGTCTCGGCGACCACACCCTGGCCCGCGAAGGCCGCGTCACCGTGCAGGGCGACCGGCAGGACCGTGAAGTCCGTGCCGCCCTTGTTGATGACGTCCTGCTTGGCGCGGGTGATGCCCTCGATGATCGGGTCGACCGTCTCCAGGTGGGAGGGGTTGGCCGCGAGCGAGACCTTGATCTGCTCGCCGTCCAGGCCGGTGAAGGTGCCCTCGGCGCCCAGGTGGTACTTCACGTCGCCGGAGCCGTGCATGGACTTGGGGTCCATGTTGCCCTCGAACTCGCGGAAGATCTGGGCGTACGACTTGCCCACGATGTTCGCCAGGACGTTCAGGCGGCCGCGGTGGGCCATGCCGATGACGACCTCGTCCAGGCGCGACTCGGCGGCGCTGTCGATGACGGCGTCGAGCAGCGGGATGACGGACTCGCCGCCCTCCAGGGAGAAGCGCTTCTGGCCGACGTACTTCGTCTGCAGGAACGTCTCGAAGGCCTCGGCGGCGTTCAGCCGGCGCAGGATGCGCAGCTGCTCCTCGCGCTCGGGCTTCGTGGCGTGCGTGCGCTCGATGCGGTCCTGCAGCCACTTGCGCTGCTTCGGGTCCTGGATGTGCATGAACTCGATGCCGGTGGTGCGGCAGTACGAGTCGCGCAGCACGCCGAGGACGTCGCGCAGCTTCATCATGGACTTGCCGGCGAAGCCGCCGACCGCGAACTCACGCTCCAGGTCCCACAGGGTGAGGCCGTGCTCGGTGATGTCCAGGTCGGGGTGCTTGCGCTGCTTGTACTCCAGCGGGTCCGTGTCGGCCATGACGTGGCCGCGGACGCGGTAGGAGTGGATCAGCTCGAAGACGCGGGCGGCCTTCGTGACGTCGTCGTCGTGCGAGGCGTCGATGTCCTTGAGCCAGCGGACCGGCTCGTAGGGGATGCGCAGCGCCTTGAAGATCTCGTCGTAGAACTCGCCCTCGCCGAGCAGCAGGTTCGCGACGATCCGCAGGAACTCGCCGGACGCGGCGCCCTGGATGACCCGGTGGTCGTAGGTCGACGTGAGCGTCATGACCTTCGAGATGCCGAGCTTGTTCAGGGTGTCCTGGGAGGTGCCCTGGAATTCGGCCGGGTAGTCCATGGAGCCGACGCCCATGATGACCGACTGGCCGGGCATCAGACGCGGGACCGAGTGGACGGTGCCGAGGCCGCCGGGGTTGGTCAGGGAGACCGTGACACCGGTGAAGTCGTCCATGCCGAGCTTGCCGTCGCGAGCACGGCGGACGATGTCCTCGTAGGCCTGCCAGAACTCGAAGAAGTTCAGGGTCTCGGCCTTCTTGATGCCCGCGACCACGAGCTGGCGGTCGCCGTTGGGCTTCACCAGGTCGATGGCGAGGCCGAAGTTGATGTGCTCCGGCTTGACCAGGGTCGGCTTGCCGTCCTTCTCCACGAAGGAGTAGTTCATCGACGGCATGGCCTTGATGGCCTGCACCATCGCGTACCCGATGAGGTGCGTGAAGGAGATCTTCCCGCCGCGGGCGCGCTTGAGGTGGTTGTTGATGACGATGCGGTTGTCGAAGAGCAGCTTCACCGGGACCGCGCGGACCGACGTGGCCGTCGGAACCTCGATCGAGGCGTTCATGTTCTTCGCGACGGCGGCCGAGGGGCCGCGCAGCGTCACGTACTCCGGACCGGCCGGGGCCTCGGTCGCGGGCGCGGCCTTGGCGGCTGCGGGCTTCGCGACTGCGGGCTTTGCGGCGGGGGCGGCCTGTGCGGTGCCGCCCCCGGCTGCCGGCGCGGCGGCTGCGGGCTTCGCGGCCGGGGCCGCGGGCGCTGCGGGCGCGGCCGGAGCCACGGGTGCCGGGGCCGCCGGAGCGGCGGGAGTGGTGGTGGACGCGGCCCCCGCGGCCGCGTCACCCGCCGGCTTCACCGGGGTGGCGGCGGCGGCCGCCGCTACTCCCGGCTTGTAGTCGGCGAAGAAGTCCCACCAGGCTCGGTCAACCGAATTCGGGTCCTGGAGGTACTGCTGATAGATCTCGTCGACGAGCCACTCATTGGGACCGAAGGCGACGGCAGGGTCCTTGCCCTGCCCGTCTTGGTCGGTCGAGATGCTCGAGTTACTGGGGGACTGTGGCGACACGGCGGTAACCGCCCTCTTCCGCTTCACAAGGTGATGGACAGCGGAAATAAAGGCTACGCCTCCAAGGCCGCCAGGTGCAGACCGGGCCCGTCATCCGTCGCGTAAGTCACACTGGATCGAGGGTTTCGGTGGTGTAAATGGCGGGAAACAAGCCTGGTTCCGCAACGCCAGATGGCCGCGCGGGGCTTCCCCTGCGCGGCGGCTTCACCCGGGCGCGCTTCAGATGCGCCCGCGAATCGCTTCCGCTTCGAACCCTACGTCAACTTCACACTTCGGGCAGGCCCGGAAGGGTGACCTGGATGCGGCAGCCCCGAGGGGATTCGGCCACACCGATGTGCCCGCCGTGCAGATCGACCGCCCAGCGCGCGATGGCGAGGCCGAGGCCGGTGCCGCCGTCGTTGCCGGCGCCCTGGGCGGGGGCGCCCGCGTGGCTGCCCCGGTTGAAGCGCTCGAAGACCCGGTGCCACTCCGACTCCGGGATGCCGGGCCCCTCGTCGAGGACCTCCAGGTCCAGGGACTCCGGGTAGGGGCCGCGCCGGGCACGCACGGTGACGCGGCCGTGCGGCGGGCTGTGCTTGACCGCGTTGTCGATGAGGTTGGCCACGACCTGGTGAAGGCGCTCGGCGTCCGCGTGCGCGGTCAGCTCGGGCGGTGTCACGTCCAGGTGCAGATGGACGTCCGTACGCGTGTGGCTGCCGGATCCCGAGGCGATGCCCGCGCGGGCGGAGGCCACCATGTTGGCCTCCTTCAGGACGCCCGACAGATAGGGCCACACCTCGAAGCGGCGGGCCTTCAGCGGGACGACGCCGTTGTCCAGGCGTGACAGGTCGAGCAGCGTCTCGACGAGGCGTCCGAGCCGCTCCGTCTGCTTCAGCGCCGTACGCATGGTCTCCGGGTCGGCGGCGGAGACCCCGTCGACGACGTTCTCCAGGACGGCGCGCAGGGCCGCGATGGGCGTGCGCAGCTCGTGCGAGACATTGGCGACCAGCTCCTTGCGCTGCTGGTCCTGGGCCTCCAGGTCGTCCGCCATGCGGTTGATCGTGGTGGCCACGTCGCCCAGCTCGTCGCGCCGGTCGGCGCCGCGTGCGCGTCGTGTGTAGTCGCCGTGCGAGACGGCGCGTGCCACCGCGTTCATCTCGTCCAGCGGCGCGGTGAGGCTGTGGGCCACGAACTGCGTGATGAGCAGCGTGGCGATCACCGAGAAGACGGTGATGAAGCGCAGCTCGGTCTCCGTCTCCATCGCCACCATCAGCAGGCCGGTGGTGATGAAGACCGACACCACCACCAGGGTGCCGAGCTTGGTCTTGATGGAGAAGGGCCGCAGCCCTCCGAAAGGCCTGGTCATCAGCTGCCCGGCCTCACGGGGTCGGGGTCTCCAGGGCGTACCCGACGCCGTGCACCGTGCGGATCCGCTCGGCGCCGATCTTCCGGCGCAGCGCCTTGATGTGGCTGTCGACGGTCCGGGTGCCCGACGCGTCCGCCCAGTCCCACACCTCGGCGAGCAGCTGCTCGCGGGAGAGGACCGCGCGGGGGGTGTTGGCCAGGCAGACAAGGAGGTCGAACTCCGTCGGCGTCAGGTGTACGTCCTCGGAGCGGACTCTGACACGCCGCTGGGCATGGTCGATCTCCAGCTCGCCGAGCCGCAGGATGCCGCTGCGCGGCGTGGTCGCGGCGAGCGCGGCCCGCTCGACCCTGCGCAGCAGGACGTGCACCCGGGCCGCGAGCTCCCGCATCGAGAACGGCTTGGTCATGTAGTCGTCGGCGCCGACGCCGAGCCCGACCAGCATGTCCGTCTCGTCGTCGCGCGCCGTCAGCATGAGCACCGGGACCGGCCGCTGGGCCTGCACCCGACGGCACACTTCAAGCCCGTCGAAGCCCGGCAGCATGATGTCCAGGATAAGGAGATCGGGCTGCCAGGCCTGTGCGGTGTCCACCGCCGCGGGACCGTCTCCCGCCGTTTGCACAACGAAACCCTCGGCACGTAGCCGGGCGGCGATGGCGTCGACGATCGTCGGGTCGTCCTCGACCACCAGAACCCGGCGCTGGGCGCCTGGCATTGCCGCCGTCGCACCGTTGTGGGAGGTGTGTGTCTGCTCCATCGCCCGCCCCTGACACTGATCGCTTGTGTTCGGTCAGCAGGGTACGGGTCGCGAAGGCACCTCGGCTACGCAGCCCTGACGCCGAGATGAACCACGTCGGGTACGCCTCGGGCAACGGGGATCTCTTCCGTCCGTACCGACTGGAACCCGGCATTCCGTAGAGCGAAGTCGAAAGCGGACGAGGGCTTGGCGGACCACACGGCGAGCACTCCGCCGGGCTTGAGACGGGCCTGACAGGCCGCCAGGCCGGCGGGCGAGTAGAGGGAGTTGTTGTCCTCCGTCACCGTCCAGTCGGGGCCGTTGTCGATGTCCAGGCAGAGCGCGTCGTATGTGTCCGCGCCGTCCGGGGAGTTGGAGACGTACGCGACGAGGTCCGTGTGCAGGATCCTGGTGCGCGGATCGGCGAGCGCGGCGCCGGAGAAGGCGGACAGTGGCCCCTCGCGGTGCCAGTCGATGATGGCCTGCTCGCGCTCCACGACGGCGATATGGCTCCAGCGCCGGTCGGCGGCCGCGTGGGCGAGCGAGAAGCCGACGCCGAGCCCGCCGATGAGGACGCTCGGTTCGGGGCGGTCGTCGAGGGCATCGAGGGCGGCGTCGATGAGGAGCCGCTCCGAGCGGCCGTCCGAAGTGTCCATGAGGAAGCACCCGTTGGCGATGATCTGCAGCAGTTCACCGTGGCGCCGCAGCACGACTTCGCCGTACGGGCCCTCACGCCGGTCGATGACGACGGGGGCGATGGTGTGGTGGTGCATGGCGGCCAGCGTATGGGGGAGCGGTCGGGCGTCGGGGGTGGATGGGGGCGGACGTGTTTCGGCCCTGTGAGGTTGTTCCTCGCGATGTGATTCGCGTCTCACGTGGCGCCGGTCATAGACAGCGCCCGAAAGATCAGCATTGGGTGGGCGTGACGGAAGGAGCGCCGCACAGTGAACCGGAGTTCGATGGCTGTCCCCGCGGCACCCGAGGAGACGGTCCGCCCCGCGCTGGATGGCATCCCGGGACAGAGGGGACCCGTGACGCGGGCCGCTCCAGGCAGTCCGGCGCCGGAGGTCCCTGCCGAGCCGGCGTCCGCGTGGCGCAGGCTGCGCCCCTGGCGACTGCTCCCGACCCCCACCGGAACGCCCTTCACCTTCGGGTACGCCGTCGTGCTCGCCGGCACCTCGCTGCTCACCCGGTACGCGGACCCCGCCTTCGTCTCGGCCCTGCAGCAGGGGTCCAGCACGGACGTCGCACATCTCATGCAGCAGCCGCTGCTGGTCCTCCTCGCGAGCGCGCTGTGGATCGCGGGCGGCATCGCATCGCCGTACGCGATCGGATTCCTGCTCGTCCTGACGGGCCTGGAGCGCCGCATCGGCGCGTTGCGCACCGCGGGGGTCTTCCTGCTCGGGCATGTCGTCGCCACCCTGGCGACCGAGGTCCCGGTCGGCTTCTCGGTCCTCGCGGGGCATCTGCCGGAGAGCTCCCTGCACCGCCTCGACTACGGCATCAGCTTCGGCGTCGCGGCGAGCATCGGGGCACTGGCCGGGCTCTTCCGGCCGTGGCTGCGGTGGCTGGTGCTTGTCGCCTTCGGCGGGATGCTGGTCGAGGACCTGATCGCGTTCGCGGACCCGATGACGAACTGGGGCCACCTGCTCGCGCTGTCGATCGGCGTCGCGACGTGGCCGCTGGTGCGGCGGTGGCGCCGCCGCCCGGCTTGATGAGGATCCCTGCCGAAGCGTGTTGCGGTACGCGTCTGCGGGTGCGTCGTGGCTGGTCGCGCCCACGCGGCGGAGCCGCATATCAATACAGCCCCGCGCCCCTTACGGGGCTGTATCAGCCCCGCGGTGCCCCGATAGGGGCGCGGGGAACTGCGCGAGCGACCGCGACGTACCCGCAGATATGCCCCGCGCCCTCCGCATCCCCGCTAAGCGGCCACCGCCTCCACCACTGAGGGGAACGCCCTGGTGGGAAGGATTCGCGTCACCTTGAGTCCCGCCTCGCTCAGGAGCCGCGTGAACTCCTCCTCCGTCCGCTCCTGGCCGTCCACGATCGCCGCCATCGCCACGTCGAGCACCTTGCCGAGGTGCGGATCGTTCCCCGCGGGCAGTACCGAGTCGACGATCAGGACGCGTGCGCCCGGTGCCATCGCGGCGCGGCAGTTGCGCAGGATGCGCAGGCAGGCGTCGTCCGGCCAGTCGTGCAGGACGTGTTTGAGTACGTAGATGTCGCCGCCCTCCGGGACTCCGGCGAAGAAGTCGCCGCTCTCCGCCCTGTAGCGGCCCTTCAGCTCGTCGTCGTCGCCCAGGACGTGACGGCTCACGGCCGGCGCCTGGTCGAGGAGGACCCCCGTCAGCGCGGGGTGCCGGCGCAGGATGCTCCGCAGGAGACCGCCGCGCCCGCCGCCCACGTCCACCACGGTGCCCCGCTCCGGGAACGGGTACGTCGCGGCGACCACCTCGTCGACCGGCGCCGAGAGCGCGCTCATGCCGTCGTCGAACAGTTGCCGCAGGCCGGGATCGGTCGCCAGGTGCGCGAAGAACGGCTTCCCGAAGATCCGCTCGTACGACGGGCCCGCCTTGCGCACCGTCTCCTCCAGGCCCGCCGACGTCCGCTGGAACGTCTCGTCGGTCAGCATCAGCACCAGCGCGTGCTGGGAGTACGGGATGTCCGTGCGCAGCGCGTTCGCGACCGGCGTCAGATGGAACGCGCCCGCTTCGTCCTCGCGGAAGATGCCGCGGGTGGCGAGGAAGCGCAGGACACGGCGTAAGTGCCCCGCGTCGGTGTCGGTCAGGAGTGCCAGGTCCTGCGGGGTGCGTGGCGCGGACGCCAGGTGGTCGGCTATCCGGCAGCTCGCCGCCGTGCGCAGCGCCGCCGAAAAGAGGTGTCCCAGGGCGTGCTCCGTCAGCAGGCCCACAAAGTCGCTGTTGCTGTCGATATCGCTGTCGATGTCGGTCTCGTGCTCGCCCGTGACGTTCTCCGGTGTCTCCACGTGGGTCCCTTCCGAGAGGATCGAACTGACGGTCTGACAGTCGAAGTACCTACCGTCCCAGCGATCGCTGACAGCGAACAGACCCCGGGGAACAATCAAGGACTCACGAGCATTGAGTCGGTAAAGCTCAACTTGAATGCCGAAGGGGAGATCATGGCTTCGACGTCCACACCGCTCACTCTGCCCGTGCTGCCGCTCGACGACGAGGTTGTCCTGCCCGGCATGGTGGTTCCGTTCGACCTGTCCGACACCGATGTACGAGCCGCGGTGGAGGCCGCCCAGGCGGCGGCCCGCTCCAGTGGCAGTGGAAGCAAGCCGCAGGTCCTTCTTGTTCCGCGGATCGACGGGACGTACGCGGCGACCGGTGTCCTCGGCACGGTCGAGCAGGTCGGGCGGCTCTCCGACGGCGACCCCGGCGCGCTCATCCGCGGCCGTGGCCGGGTGCGGATCGGCGCCGGGACGACCGGGCCGGGTGCGGCGCTCTGGGTGGAGGGGCTCAAGGTCGACGAGACCGTGCCCGAGCCGCTGCCGGGTGCCGTCGCCGAGCTGGTCAAGGAGTACAAGGCGCTCGCCACCAGCTGGCTGAAGAAGCGCGGCGCCTGGCAGGTCGTGGACCGCGTCCAGCAGATCGAGGACGTCTCCGCGCTCGCCGACAACTCCGGATACTCGCCCTTCCTCTCCACCGAGCAGAAGGTCCAGCTCCTGGAGACCGACGACCCGACGGCCCGTCTGAAGCTCGCCACCGAGCAGCTGCGCGAGCACCTCGCCGAGCAGGACGTCGCCGAGTCCATCGCCAAGGACGTACAGGAAGGCGTCGACAAGCAGCAGCGCGAGTTCCTGCTCCGCCGCCAGCTCGACGCCGTGCGCAAGGAGCTGCGCGAGCTCAACGGCGAGCAGGAGGGCGAGGAGTCCGACGACTACCGCACCCGTGTCGAGGCCGCCGACCTCCCCGAGAACGTCCGCGAGGCCGCCCTCAAGGAAGTCGACAAGCTGGAGCGGTCCAGCGACCAGTCGCCCGAGGGCTCCTGGATCAGGACCTGGCTCGACACGGTCCTCGAACTGCCGTGGAACGAGCGGACCGAGGACGAGTACGACATCAAGGGCGCCCAGAACGTCCTCGACTCCGAGCACGCGGGCCTGCAGGACGTGAAGGAGCGGATCACCGAGTACCTGGCGGTGCGCAAGCGACGCGCCGACCGCGGCCTCGGAGTCGTCGGCGGCCGTCGCGGCGGCGCCGTGCTCGCCCTCGTCGGCCCGCCCGGCGTCGGCAAGACCTCGCTCGGCGAGTCCGTCGCGCACGCCATGGGCCGCAAGTTCGTGCGGGTCGCGCTCGGCGGCGTACGCGATGAGGCCGAGATCCGCGGACATCGTCGTACGTACGTGGGGGCGCTGCCCGGACGGATCGTGCGGGCCATCAAGGAAGCCGGGTCCATGAACCCGGTCGTGCTCCTGGATGAGATCGACAAGGTGGGCTCCGACTTCCGGGGCGACCCGGCCGCCGCCCTCCTCGAAGTCCTCGACCCGGCGCAGAACCACACCTTCCGGGACCACTACCTGGAGGTGGAACTGGACCTGAGCGACGTCGTCTTCCTCGCCACCGCCAACGTCCTGGAAGCCATCCCGGAGGCCCTGCTCGACCGTATGGAGCTGGTCAGGCTCGACGGTTACACCGAGGACGAGAAGGTCGTCATCGCCCGCGACCACCTGCTCCCGCGCCAGTTGGAGCGGGCGGGCCTGGACAAGGACGAGGTGGTCCTGGACGAGAGCGCGTTGCGCAGGCTCGCCGGTGAGTACACGCGCGAAGCGGGCGTACGCAATCTGGAGCGGTCCGTCGCGCGGCTGCTCCGTAAGGTCGCCGCTCAGCACGAACTGGGCGACAGGGAGCTGCCGTTCACCGTCACGGACGAGGACCTGCGGTCCCTGATCGGGCGGCCGCACCACGTGCCCGAGTCCGCGCAGGACCCGGCCGAGCGGCGCACGGCCGTGCCGGGTGTCGCGACCGGGCTCGCGGTCACCGGAGCGGGCGGTGACGTGCTCTTCGTGGAGGCGTCGCTCGCCGACCCGGAGACCGGGGCGTCCGGGCTCACGCTCACCGGTCAGCTCGGCGACGTGATGAAGGAGTCGGCACAGATCGCGCTCTCCTTCCTGCGCTCGCACGGCGCCGAACTGGAGCTGCCCGTCGGCGACTTGAAGGAGCGGGGCGTGCACGTCCACTTCCCGGCGGGCGCGGTGCCCAAGGACGGGCCGAGCGCGGGCGTCACGCTGACGACCGCCCTCGCCTCGCTGCTCAGCGGGCGCCTGGTCCGTACGGACGTGGCCATGACCGGTGAGGTCTCGCTGACCGGCAGGGTGCTTCCGATCGGTGGCGTCAAGCAGAAGCTGCTTGCCGCGCACCGCGCCGGGATCACCACGGTGATCATCCCGAAGCGGAACGAGGCGGACCTGGACGACGTCCCGGCGGAGATCCTGGACAAGCTGGACGTCCACCCGGTGACGGATGTCCGCCAGGTGCTCGAACTGGCCCTGACGGAGGCCGAGGTGAGGGTTCCGGCCGCCGCGTGACGGAGGAGGCCGGATGAGGAAAGGCCCGGGGCCCCGCGAGGGGTCCCGGGCCCGCTCATGCGTACCCGGCTCAGCCGTTGGCGAGCGCCACCACCCTGTCGAGGGCGCCGTTGAACTTGTTGTGGTCCCCGACCGTCGGGCCCGACGAGGTGTACTGCCACATCGTGTAGAAGCCCCAGCCGGCCGGGAGTTCACCCGGAGCGCTGGCGTAACGGGCGATCCACAGCGGGTTGTTGACGGCGAAGCCGCCGTAGTTGCCCGTGCACTGCTTCCACCAGCTGGTGGCCGTGTAGATGACGGCGTGCCGCCCGGTGCGCGCCTTGTACTGGTTCAGGAAGTCCCGGATCCAGGTGACCATCGCGGACTGCGACTTGCCGAAGCAGGCCGCCCCGTACGGATTCCACTCGATGTCCAGCGCGCCCGGCAGCGTCTTGCCGTCGCGCGACCAGCCGCCGCCGTTGTCCACGAAGTAGTTGGCCTGGGCGGCGCCGCTGGAGGTGTCGGGCGTCGCGAAGTGGTAGGCGCCCCGGACCATGCCCACGTTGTACGAACCGTTGTACTGCTGGGCGAAGTAGGGGTTCTTGTAGTACGTGCCTTCCGTGGCCTTGACGTAGGCCCACTTCACGCCGCTGTTCCAGAGGGTCGACCAGGCGACGTTGCCCTGGTGGCTGCTGACGTCGACGCCCTCGGTCTGGACGGCGTCGCCACTGGGCGGCAGGCTCCCCTGCCCGTCGTGCTCGATGACGCCCTGGCCCATGCGGGCGGAGCCGCGGGCCGGTACGTCATCGCCGCCGGCGGCCTGTGCGGCGCCGGGCAGGGTGATGAGGAGGGAGAGGGCGGAGAGGACCGATAGCAGGATTCCGGCCGCTGACCAGCGTGAGCGGCGGGGCGTTCCGGGTCTGTGCACGGGCATGTGCGTGCCTCCGAAGGCCTCGATTGAGCTCGATGGAGCTCGTGGGGGGACCTGTCGACATGTCATGGTGTGAACATGTCAGCAATGACGCTACGCACGTAGACCCGCAGCTGGGAAGAGGGCTCGGACGCTGCCGTTGGTCTACTCCTGCGGCGGTGTCCGCGGCACGGCGCGGCGCGGCCGTACGAAATACTGGCCGAGCTGCGGCAATGGGCGGGCGCGCTCGCCGGTCCCGCCGTGGCGTCCGCCGTGCGGGGCGGAAACCTTCACTTTCCGGAAAGAAGCGGGCCATGAGTGCTGAATTGCACGAGAGCGGTGTCGACCGCGAGTTCCTCTCCCTGGAGCGGGAGTTGACCCTCCTGCTGCGCCGGGCCCGCGCCTCGTCCGGCGAGATGGCCCGCCAGGTCCATCCGGACCTGGAGCCTGCCGCGTACGGCCTTCTGGTCTGCCTCGACGACTCCGGTCCGCAGCGCGCCACGGATCTCGCCGCTTACATCGGCGTGGGCAAGGCGACGATGAGCCGTCAGCTGCGGGCCCTTGAGGAACTGGGTCTGGTGGCCCGGGAGCCGGACCCCGCGGACGGCCGGGCGTGGCTGGTCCACCTCACCGAGGAGGGCGGCGCCCGGTTCCGTACGGTGCGTGCGGGGCGGCGGGAGCGGTATGTGCGGCAGCTTGCCGGTTGGGACCGGGCGGAGGTTGCCGAGCTGGCTCGGCTGCTGCATCAGTTGAATTCTTCCGCTGAGGGGTAGCGGGATTCTGCGGGGGAGCTTTGGGCTCTGTGGGGTGCGACTTCTCCTGCGGGTGCGTCGTGGCTTGTCGCGCAGTTCCCCGCGCCCCTGACGGGGCGCCCCCGCGCGCCTGACGGGGCATCCCCGCGCGCCTGACGGGGCACCCCCGCACGCCTGGCGAGGCACCCCGCGCGCCTCTCTCAGAGCTCCGCGTACACCGCCGCCGCATCGTCATGCCGCTTGCCCCTCGGGAACGCCGTCCCCTCCGGGTCCGCGTGCTCCAGGTCGCGCACCCGGTCCACCAGGTGTTGCGGGCCCTCCTTGCGCAGGAGGTCGAAGCAGTCCTGCCAGCTGCCCTCCCGGAACGTCTCGACCCAGCGGCCGACGCCGTCCGTCAGGGCCGCCACCGCCGTCACCGCTGTCCGGGGTGAGGAGCCGGTGATCGCGCGTGCCGCCGCCGACGGGTCGGCCGCTGCCGTGAAGAAGCCGCCCTCCGCGTTGCGCAGGGCCTCGACCGCGGCGCCGTACTCGCGGCCCGCGGCCTCCCGTTCCGCCGAGCCGCGCGGCAGGGCGCGGACCGTGTCGCGCAGTTCACGGATCGCCGGCGGGAGCTGGGACAGGCGCTCGTCGAGGACCGCCGTGACCCGGCCGCCGGGGGCCGCCACCAGGAGTGCGGAGTCCGAGAGGACCAGATGCTCGACCCGCTCGTCGTCCCAACGCACCAGAACCACCGTGGCCTGAGGCGTGCGCGGGTGAGAAAGGTCACAGGTTTGGTTGTGTGTGTCTGCGGTGCGCTTGATTGCCGCCGCGAGGATCTCAACGAGCGTCATATCCCGCCGTGAAACGGACAGTTCTCCCAGTGCGCCGCCGAGTCGCGCCGTGAACCAGGGGACGGAATGCAGACAGCCGTCGTCTCCGGTGGGCGGAGTCACCCCGTCCAGGAGGACGAGTGAACCGCCCTGTCCCGATGCGGGAAGCATGACCGCGGCATAGTCCTCATTGGGGCGGGTGGGGTCGCCGGGCTCGGTGGCGAGTTCGATGCGCATTCAGCCAGTCTGCACGAGGCCTTCACAAGGTCACCAAGGGGTCGCAATTGGCCGTGGATTGGCCCGGACCAGCAGGTCAGGCGCCGGATTTCAGTCGGAATGATCGCTTCCGGCGGCGTGTGGCCGCGCATCCTGCCAAAGCCTGCGGGCGACGTCCAACCGGCACACCGTGGCCGGGGCATTTGCTTCAACTCGGGACTTGCTCGCCAACTCCCCGCCGATGTTCACTCCTTCGGGTGGCCAGGCAGGCGATGCGCGTCCGCCACTCATCGGCACTGAAAGGGTCAGGAGCCGTACCGGGGGCGCGTTCATTGACGGATCGTCATCCGGGCCCATGGGCAGACGAAAAACAAGAATGCGAGCACCGGTGCAGAAGATGCGGCCTCGGCGCAAAGGCAAGCAGATGGCCTCTGACGGGGCCACGCCGGGCGCGACCACCCCTACGGAGCAGGCGCGCGAGCGCTCGCCCGAGCCCACGGCGGGAGAGCCCGCGGCGAGCGAGCAGACCCCCGGTGCGACGGTTCCTGACGGTGCGAAGAGCGCCGACGGGAGCGCCGCGCAGCCCGCGAAACCCGTCAACTCCAAGCCCACCGCCCGCGTACGCAACCGGCTCATCGTCGCCGTCGCCGTCGTGGCCGCCGCGATCGCCGGGGCCGGAGCGCCCGCCGTCGTGGCCGCTTCCGGGCAACTGAGCGACGCCCAGGAGCTGGTGACCCTCGCGGAGCGCACTCAGCAGGCCGTCTCGCTGAGCCACTCCCTCGCCGACGAGCGCGACGAGGTCACCTCGTACATCGCCGCGGGCCGCCCGAAGGGGGGCAAGGGGCTCTCCGAGAGCCGCAGCGCCCGCGTCGACCGCCAGATCGACGAGTTGCGCTCGGCGGACGCCCCGGCCGGTCTGCGCCGCGACCTCGCCGACATCGCCGCCGTACGCAGAGCGGCGCTCACCGGCAAGAGCAGTGCTCTCGAAGCGCACACGGCGTACTCGGACGTCATCACCGAACTGCACGCCCTGACCCGCGAACTCGCCGAGCAGACACCGCCCCGCGCGGGCTCCGGCGGCTATGCGCTCGCCGACCTCGACCACGCCGTCGAACAGGCCGCCGCCACCCGCGGCCTGCTCCTCGCCGCCCTCGCCGTGCCCCGCACCACGGAGACGAGCACCACCGTCGACCCGGTCACCGGCCTGCCCACCAAGGTCGTCGACGAGTCCTCCGCCGGCGCCAAGACCCGCAACGCCCTGAGCGCCGCCGCCCAGCGCGCCGACGTCCGCGAGCAGGCCGCCGTCGCGGACTTCCGGGACACGGCCACGGAACGCGCCCGCGCGACGTACGACTCGACGGTCACGGGCACCGAGGTCACCACCGCCGAGAAGTACCTCTCCCGGCTCACCGACCAGCCCACGCTCTCCACCGCCGAGCTCCGCTACGACAGCAAGAAGATCGACGCCGCGCTCTCCGCCCGCATCGAGATGATGCGCGGCGCCGAGTCCTCGCTCACCGTCAAGCGCACCAAGGACCTCGCCCAGCTGCGCGACGACGACGTCACGGCCCTGGAGATCCGCGTCGCGCTCATCGGCGTCACGCTGCTCGTCGCGGTCGGCGTCACCATGGCGATGGCCCGCACGCTCACCCGCCCGCTCGCCGTCCTGCGCCTGGGCTCCGCCCGCCTCGCCACCGAGCCCGCGCCGCAGGAACCCATCCGCTTCACCGGCCGCGACGACGAGTTCGCCCAGGTCGTACGGTCCGTCAACGCGCTGCACGGCCACGCGGCGGCCCTCACCGAGCGGCTGACCACCCTCGAAGCGGACCGCAAGCACCTCATCGGGCAGCGCACGTCCATGGCCGACGAGCGCGCGACGCTCCGTGCCGAACTGGCCGAGGCCGCCGCCCACTTGGAGCGGGTGCGGCAGTCCATCCACGGCACGTTCGTGAACCTCGCGCTGCGCACGCTCGGCCTGGTCGAGCGCCAGCTCGCCGTCATCGAGAACCTGGAAGACCGCGAGCAGGACCCCGACCGCCTCGCCACGCTCTTCAAGCTCGACCACTTCGCCACGGTCATGCGCCGCCACAGCGAGAACCTCCTGGTCCTCGCCGGTGCCGAGCACGGCCACCAGCACCCCGGTCCGGTGCCGCTCGTCGACGTCGTACGCGCCGCCGTCTCCGAGATCGAGCGGTACGAACGCGTGCGCATCGCCACGCTGCCGCCGCACGCGCATGTCGCGGGCTTCGCCGCGGACGACATCAGTCACCTGGTCGCCGAGCTCCTTGAGAACGCGACGTCGTTCTCGCCGCCGGACGCCTCCGTCGAGGTCTCCGGGTGGCTCCTGGAGAGCGGCGAGGTCATGCTCTCCGTGCAGGACGAGGGCATAGGGGTCACCCCCGACCGGATGACGGAGCTCAACTCCCGTCTCGCGGAGTTCCGTCCCGACGACGCGTACGACCAGGAGAGCGGGGACGGGCTCGGGCTCGGTCTGTATGTCGTGGCGCGGCTCGCCGCGCGGCACGGGGCGCGGGTTCGCTTGCGCGAGCAGAAGCAGGGTGGTGTCGCCGCTGTTGTCGTGCTGCCCAAGTCGATTCTTGCCGCGGCGCCGGCTGTCGCGGCGCCGCCGGCGGGGGTTCCCGTTGCCGGGGCGGCGCCTGTTGTGCACCTCCCTGGCTCGGAGGCCGAGGCCAACTCCAATGTGCTGCCGGGGCGGTCTTCCTCTGCGGCTGATCCGCTGATCGCGGCTGCGGAGGTGGCTGTACAGGAGGCCGAGGCTGAACCCGCGGTTTCGGCTGAGACGACTCTGGAGCTTGTCCCTCCGGAGGCGCCTGAGGAGCCCGAAGCTGAAGCCGAGCAGGAGGCCGCGCCCGCCCCGGAAGCCCCCGCCGGACCCAAGTGGGAGCGGGTTACCGACAAGGGGCTGCCCAAGCGCACGCCCAAGATCACCGCGCCCGAGTCCACCGTGCCCAAGGCGCGCAGTGGCTCCGTCGACGCCGAAGCGCTGCGCAAGCGTCTCGGGGGCTTCCACCAGGGAGCCATCAGTGGCCGTCGCGACGTAGAGGCCGAGCTGAGCGAACGTAACGAAGAGACCGAAAACAAGGGGGATTCAGTCGAGGAGGCAAGTAGTTGACTGCGCCCATGCGCTCGCCCAGTTCGCCCGCCGGCGGTACCGCCACCGGGTTCGGCCTGAGCAGCGAAGCCCGCAACCTGCACTGGCTGCTGACGAATCTCGTCGAGGAGGTGCAAGGGCTGCTGTCGGTCGCGGTGGTCTCCTCCGACGGGCTGCTCCTCCTCTCCTCCGACCCCGCGCGCAACAACGCGGAGGCGGTGGACAACAGTTCAGGTCCCAAAGGGTCGAGCGCCGACCTCGCCACCATCGTCTCCGGTCTCGGCTCGCTCTGCATCGGCGCCGCCAAGCTGATGGACGCCGGAACGGTCAAACAGACCGTCGTCGCGATGGAAGAGGGCAGCCTCTTCGTCATGTCGATCAGCGACGGCTCGCTGCTCGGCGTGCACGCGACCCCGGACTGCGACATGAGCGTCGTCGCGTACCACATGGCGCTCTTCGTCGGCCGTGCCGGGCATGTCCTCACCCCCGAACTCCGCAGTGAGCTGCGCCAGTCGATGGAGAGCGTCCGATGAGCAGTAAGCCCGGCAAGCTGCCCCAACGGGGCGGCGCACGCAAACCCTCCCGAGTACGCCCGTACTCGCTCACCGGCGGCCGCACCCGCTTCGGCCACGTCCTGCTCGTCGAGACGTTCGTGGCCGCGCTCGAAGCTCCTGAGGAGCGTCGCGAACTGCCGCAGGGCAACGCCACCGCCCGCGTCATGCCGGAACTGCGGGCCATCGTCGAGATCTGCCGCCGGATGCGTACGGTCGCGGAGATCGCCGCGCTCCTCAAGATGCCGCTCGGCGTGGTCCGCGTACTGCTCAGCGACCTCGCAGACCAGGGAAAGATCCGCGTGTACGGAACGGGCCACGGCCCGGGACAGCCGGACCGCGCACTGCTCGAAAGGGTGCTCAGTGGCCTCCGCCGTCTCTGACCTCCGTCACCCGGGCCCCGACCCGGACGAAAACCTGCAGGCCTGGCAGACGGACCGCACCCGTGCCCCGATCGCGACGAAGATCGTGGTGGCGGGAGGCTTCGGCGTCGGCAAGACGACCCTGGTCACCGCGGTCTCCGAGATCACGCCCCTCCAGACGGAGGCGCTGATGACGCAGGCGAGCGAGGACACCGACGATCTGACGTCGACCCCGGACAAGACCACGACCACGGTCGCGATGGACTTCGGCCGGATCACGCTCGACGACGACCTGGTGCTCTACCTCTTCGGTACACCGGGGCAGCAGCGCTTCTGGTTCATGTGGGACGACCTGGTGCGCGGCGCGATCGGCGCGGTGGTCCTCGCGGACACCCGCCGCCTGCCCGACTGCTTCCCGGCGCTCGACTACTTCGAGAGCTGCGGGCTCCCGTACATAGTGGCCGTCAACCACTTCGACGGCACCGAGGAGTTCGAGCCCGCGGACGTCCGTGAGGCGCTGACGATCTCGCCGCAGATACCGGTGCTGATCATGGACGCGAGGCAGCGGATATCGGTGATCGAGTCACTGCTCGCGCTGGTGGGCCACGCCCTTGAGGCAAGCCCCGAATAACCCCCCTCAACTCTTCTTTTCCTGTTTTTAGTCAGTACGTAGGAGACGCAGCCGTATGCGGAAGATACTCGTCGTCGGAGCCGGTCAGGCCGGGCTCCAGATCGCCCTCGGACTCCAGTCGCAGGGGTACGAGGTCACCCTGATGTCCAACCGCACGGCGGACGAGGTCCGGTCCGGCCGGGTCATGTCCACGCAGTGCATGTTCCACACCGCGCTGCAGCACGAGCGCGACGTACAGGCGAACTTCTGGGAGTCCCAGGCCCCGAAGATCGAGGGCCTCGGCGTCTCGGTCGCCGGTCCCGACTCCTCCCGCGTCATCGACTGGGTCGGCAAGCTGGACGGGTACGCCCAGTCCGTCGACCAGCGCGTGAAGATGGCGGGCTGGATGGAGACGTTCGCGCAGCGGGGCGGCCAGCTGGTGATCCACGGCGCGGCGGTCTCGGACCTCGACTACTTCTCGCGTACGTACGACCTGGTCCTCGTCTCGGCGGGCAAGGGCGAACTGGTCTCGATGTTCGAGCGCGACGCCTCACGCTCTCCGTACGACACCCCGCAGCGGGCCCTTGCTGTCGCGTACGTGCACGGGATGGGACCGCGCCCCGAGCACCCCGAGTTCGACGCGGTGCGGTGCAACCTGGTGCCGGGGGTCGGCGAGCTCTTCGTCATGCCGACGCTGACGACGTCCGGCCGTGCGGACATCCTCTTCTGGGAGGGTATTCCGGGCGGCCCCCTGGACGTCTTCCAGGGTGTGAAGGACCCCTCCGAGCACCTGGCGCTGACGCTGGAGCTCCTTGAGAAGTTCACGCCGTGGGAGTACGCGCGGGCGACGAAGGTCGAACTGACGGATGCGGGCGGCACGTTGAGCGGGCGGTACGCCCCGACCGTGCGCAAGCCGATCGGGCGGCTGCCGGGTGGCGGTCTGGTCCTCGGTGTCGCCGACGTGGTCGTGGCCAACGACCCGATCACGGGGCAGGGCTCCAACTCGGCGTCCAAGTGCGCCGCTTCGTACCTTGCCTCGATCATCGAGAACGGGGAGAAGGAGTTCGACGAGGCGTGGATGCAGGCCACGTTCGACCGCTACTGGGAGACGGCGCAGCATGTCACCAAGTGGACGAACGCGATGTTGGCGCCGCCGCCGGAGCACGTTCTGAACCTGATCGGTGCGGCGGGGCAGTTGCAGCCGGCGGCGGATCGTTTCGCGAACGGCTTCAACGACCCGGCGGACTTCGAGAACTTCTTCTATGAGCCGGAGAAGACGGGGGCGTACCTGGCCTCGTTGGCTGGTGAGTAGCCCCTGGCGGGGGCTTTGGTGGGCCGGTGGTTGATTGGCGCCGGGGCCGCCCGGTTGTCCTGAGGTTGGCGGTTCCGGGCCGGGTGTAAAGGGCGCTCCTTCGTCGCGTCGGCTGCGCCGATTCCGCTGCGCTCCACCCTTGACACCCAACCCTCCACCGCGAGAAGCGAGATGACCGGGCGGCCACGAAGCGGGGCTCACGGGGACCACCCGGCGGGCCATCCGGCTTGTCTGCCGGGTGCGGACTGGTTCGTAGCAGCGCAGCCCGTTGAAGGGGTGGAGGGGTGCGCGGTCGGTTCGGGGATGGGTGGCGGGTTTCGTCAAGCGTCTACCGACCGGACCCGGCCCCGGCAGCCCCGGCCAGGGGAGTGGGGGACCTACTTTGGGAAAGTTGCGTTTGCCTAACGCGCGCGCCCCCCTTGTGCCAGATCACTACTTTTCCAAAGTAGGTCCCCCACCCCCCACCCAGCATCGGTGAAGCGTGACGGTCACCCCGGAAGATCCGGTCGGTAGACGCTTGACGAGACCGGGACCCATCCCCGGACCGGCCGCGCACCCCTCCCACCCGGCTGCACTGATACGAACCAGTCCGCACCCGGCAGACAAGCCCGATGACCCGACCGGCAGTCCCCGAGAGCCCCGCTTCCTGGGCCGCCCGGTCATCTCGCTTCTCGCGGTGGAGGGGTGGGTGTCAAGGGTGGAGCGAAGCGGAATCGGCGCAGCCGACGCGACGAAGGAGCGCCCTTGACTCCCGGCCCGGAACCGCCAACCTCGGGACAACCGGGCGGCCCCGGCGCCAATGAATCGCCGGGTCAGCAAAGCCCCCGCCCCCGCTGTCATCAAGGCCGACCAGTAGCCACCCCCGCATCGCTCCCCTCCCTCGCCCCGCGCGGCAGCTTCGGCGGGGTGTAGTCCCGCATGGCCTTCGAGTTCGGGTCCGGGCGGATCGCGCCCAGGATGGGGTTCGATGCGATGGGGGAGACCTTGACCTTTGAACCCGGGCGGGGGGCCTGGATGATCATGCCGTCGCCCAGGTACAAGGCGATGTGCGTCGCCTTGGGGAAGTAGACGATCAAGTCGCCGGGGCGGAGCTTGCGGAGAGGGATGTGGGGGAGTTCCGCCCACTGCTCCTGCGAGGTGCGTGGGATCTCCTTGCCTGCTGCCGCCCACGCCTCTGATGTCAGTCCCGAGCAGTCGTACGACTTGGGGCCCTCCGCACCCCACTTGTACGGTTTGCCGATCTGGCGGACCGCGTAGTCGAGGGCCGAGTTCCCGCGTCGGGATGGCGCCGTCGCCGACGCAGGACCGCTCAAGGCTCCGGACGCCATGAATTTGCGCTGGGCCTCTGCCGTTCCCGACTCCTCCGCCTTCGCCAGCTCCGCCAGCTGCTCCGGAGTGAGCGAGGCCAGCAGTTTCTCGACCTCTTTGAATTGGTCCTGGACGGTGTCCCGTTCCTTCTTCTGGCGGGCGGCCAGGGCGACTTGGGTCTCGTAGGCCCGCTTCGCCGTTGCTGCCAGATCCGCCGCCTTCTTCTCGCCCCCGACGAGCCGCTTCACCGCCGCCGCCCGTTCCGCCGCGACCCGGCCGATCACATGGCCCTGGTCAAGCGCCTGTTGCGGATTGCGGGCCAGGAGGAGGCGTACGTAGGGGGAGAACTCCGTGGTGCCTGTGTCCTGGTACTGCTGCCGGGCGAAACGTCCCGCGTCGCCCCTGCTGTCGCGCACCGAAGTCCGCGCCTTGGTCAGGCCGCGGTTGAGGCGGGTGACCTCGGCTCGCTGCTTCTTCAGTTTCTCCTCGGTCGCGTTGTATGTCTCCGTGGACTCTTCCGCCTTCTGGTACAGCTCCTGAAGGTCCGTCAGGAGCTCGGAGACGGGGCGCTGGTCCGTGTCGTCCGGTCCCGGGGCGGCCTGCACCGAGGGTGTCGCAGCCAGCAAGGCCCCGACCGCAGCACCCGTACCGACCCACCGCAGCAGCCTGCCTGACATGCCATCACCTCCGGCGCGGCGGCGGCCATTCCGCCCCGCACCGTGAGCATCGACCGGCCCGGCGGGGGGCGCCTCCGGGCCGTGGGCGGGTTGGTGGAATTGGGTCACTCGTCCAGGGAGTCGCGGCGCGGCGCTCTTGCCCCCACATCAACGATGCCTCGGCTACTCCTCCGGCTTGCGCTCCGGCTTTGACCAAGGCCACTTCAGGCCTGACCCGGGCTTGTCGCCCTCCGGGTCGTACTCGTACATCCAGCCCGGGTGGAGTCCGAGCCGCTTCCCCGCGGCCTTGGCCACGCGGCGGTACACGAGCACCGTCGGCTCGCCGCCCGCCTCATCTGGGACCGGGACGCGGTACACCTTGGGCGGGTGGCCGGTGGGGCCGAGCAGGATGGGCAGGACGCGGCCGTCCAGGGGGCCACCGACGAAGGTGGTGTCTTCGCTCTTCACCCGGCAAGTGTCACAGCAGGTGCGCCGCGTCGCTCACCACGGGCAGGACCCGGCGCGCGAGCGAACCGGCGGGGCCCTCCGCCGTCTCCAGGGCCAGCGCGGCCCGTACCGCCTCCGCGGTCTGCGGGTCACGGCCCGCCGCGGCCACGAGCACCGCCATGAATTGTTCGACGAGCCAGTCCCGCAGTTCGTCCAGCGGCGGCTGCTTCTCCTCGTCGAGCCAGATGAGTGAGGCTGCTTCGACGGAGGTGATCCACATCCGGACGGTCATCCGCAGGCGCGGGCCCGAGGCCCCCGTGACCTCCAGGTGGGCGAGTATGTGCTCGGCGGCCGCCCTGCGCACCCCGTCCACGATGGCCGTCGTACGCGAGGTCTCCACGACGCTGCCGCCCTGGAGCAGCGCGCTGAACCCCGCGTCGTGCTGGTCGACGAAGGCGAGATAGCGGTCGAGCGCGTTGCCCAGGCGCCGGGTGAGGGGGCCGTCCGGCGGCTCGGCGAAGCACTGCTCCAGCTCGTCGGCCGCCGAGCGGAGTGCCGCCTCGTACAGCTGCTGCTTGCCGCCCGGGAAGTAGCGGTAGACCAGCGGCCGGGACACCCCGGCCGCCTCCGCCACGTCGTCGAGGGAGACCTCGTCCGGCGCGCGCACCGCGAAGAGGGACAGGGCGGCTTCGAGCAGTTGCCGCCGCCGCTCCTCGACGCTGAGGCGCCGGTACGCGCGGGTGGGAGCAGGCGAGGTCATGCCCCGCAGCGTATCCGCCCTTTCGAACAAGCGCCCCGAAACAGCCTCAGGCAAGCAGCCCCGAGCTCTTCCACAGCCGGCGCCCCGCGCCCCGCAGCACCCCGATGTCGTCCAGGCTGTATCGATGTGCGGCTCCGCCGCGTGGCCGTGAGGCGTTTCCCGCGCAGAGCCCGCCGACTCAGGCAAGCAGCCCCGAGCTCTTCCACAGCCGGCGCCCCGCGCCCCGCAGCACCCCGATGTCGTCCAGGAAGTCCGTGAGGCGTTTCGCCCCCGTCTGCATCACCTCGCGGCGGTGGCCGCTCGCCTTCACCTGGGCCATGGCCTCGCGCTTGTCCAGGCCGACGTTCGTGTACACCTCGGGGTTGATGAAGGCGATGGAGAAGATCCGCGCGAACTCGCCCGACGTCAGGCGGGTGAACTCCTGGGACCAGCGCGGGGCGGTCACCATCTGGCGGCGCAGCTCCTCACGGGCGTACCGCACATGGCGTGCCTCCTCCACGACGTGGATCCGGGTGACGCCCCGGACCAGGGTCTGGACGCGCTCGTCGGGGAACGTGAGCCGCTGCATCCAGTCGAGGATCTCCTCGCCGAGCAGCGTCGCCGTGAAGGATCCGGGCGTCGTGGAGATCGTTTTGAAGAGGCGGCCGAGGTTCCGGTGGACCGTGCTGACCGGGTAGTACGGGGTGTCCCCGCGGGTGATCAGGCGCGCGAACATCTTCGAGTGCCGGCACTCGTCCTCGATCTCCGTGAGGGCGTAACGCACGTGCGCGCTCGTCGCCGGCTTGTCGTAGATGTGGCGTACGAGGAGCTGCATCAGGATCAGTTCGAACCAGATGCCCAGGGAGGCAAGGGCGGCCGCCTCGTGCTGGGAGAGCGCGAAGCGCTGCTCCTCGCTCATCCGCCGCCATATCGGGGTGTCGTACAAGGACAGCAGCTCCGGCGGCCAGAACCACTTGCCCTCCTCGAAGGGCGCCGCCCAGTCGAGCTCCTTGTCGGGGTCGAAGGAGTGCTTGGCGGACGAGTCGAGCAGTCGCTCGGCCACCTGTTCGCGGTCCTTGAGAAGGCCGAGCGCGTCCCGCAGTCCTTCGAGTGCCGCGTCCTCCGTCGTGGTCGTCATGCCTGTGTCCCTGTCTCGTCGTCGTCTCGCGTCACAGTTACCGGCGGTCACGTCTTATGAGACTGCCTGTCAGCAAGGCCGTCAATCCCTTGCGCACGACTTGTTGACCCGGCGTCAGCGGCCGTGTGAGCCTGCAAAGCGGGGACGAGTGCAAGGCGCCACGAGGTTTTCCAAGGCCATCCCTAGGAGCCGTCAGTGTCCACGTACGAGCTGTACACGCATGCCCCGGACGACACCGTCTGGCAGATACCGGCGAACGGCGCGGCCCGCTTCAGCTGGGAGTACGACGAGGGCCGCGAGCGCCTCCTCGCCCTCTACCAGAAGGGCAAGGACAAGCAGTGGGACGGCGCCAAGCGCATCGCCTGGGACCTGGAGGTCGACCCGCTCGACCCGCTCGGCACCCCCGACGAGTCGACGTCGCTGTACGGCACCCGCCACTGGGACAAGATGACCGAGCGCGACCGGGGCGAGCTGCGCAAGCACTACGCCTCCTGGCAGTTCAGCCAGTTCCTGCACGGCGAGCAGGGCGCGATGGTGTGCGCGGCCCGCATCGTGGAGTCCGTCCCCGACCTGGACGCGAAGTTCTACTCCGCGACCCAGACCATGGACGAGGCGCGGCACGCGGAGATCTACAGCCGCTTCCTGCACGAGAAGATCGGGATGCTGTATCCCATCAACGACAATCTGCAGTCGCTGCTCGGCGACACCCTGCGCGACTCCCGCTGGGACATGCCCTACCTGGGCATGCAGGTCCTCATCGAGGGCCTCGCGCTCGCCGCGTTCGGCATGATCCGCGACACCACGGACAAGCCCCTGCCGAAACAGATCCTGGCGTACGTGATGCAGGACGAGGCCCGGCACGTCGCCTTCGGGCGGATGGCCCTGCGCGACTACTACAAGCAGCTCACCGACGCCGAACGCCGCGAGCGCGAGGACTTCGTCATCGAGGGCTGCTACTTGATGCGGGACCGGCTGCGCGGAGTCGAGGTCCTGGAGAACTTCGGCATCCCCAAGGCGGAGGCCGAGGAGTGCAGCGAGAACTCCGAATTCCTCGCCCTCTTCCGGCAGTTGCTCTTCAGCCGCATCGTGCCGTGCGTCAAGGACATCGGCCTGTGGGGCAAGCGGCTGCAGGAGGCGTACGTCGACATGGGCGTCTTCGAGATGGGCAACGCCAACCTCGACCAGCTGATGGCGCAGGACGAGGAGATCGCGGAGAAGCTGGACGCGGAGCGGTTCGCCGCCGAGGAGGGCGAGCGGGTGGCGGAGGTGGCGGACGCGATCGTGTCCGGTGAGGCGGGCTAGCCCCCGAGCACCGCCTCCATCACCGCCTTCGCGATCGGCGCCGCGCTGCCGCCCCCGCTGATGTCCCCGCGGTCCGCCGCCGCGTCCTCCACCACCACCGCCACCGCCACCGACGGCTGTGCGTCGCCGGACTTCTGCGCCCAGGAGATGAACCAGGCGTACGGCGTCCCGGAGTTGTCGATGCCGTGCTGGGCCGTGCCCGTCTTGCCGCCGACCGTCACGTCGGGGATCGCCGCGTTCGTGCCGGTGCCCTCCTCGACGACGTCGGTCATCAGCTCCCGCAGCTGCATCGCCGTGGCGGGGTTCATCGCCCGCTGGAGGGTCTCGGTGCCGTGGGTGCCGACCACGTCGCCGTCGTCGGTGGTCGTCCGGTCCACCAGGTAAGGGGCCTCGACCGAGCCGCCGTTGGCCACGGCCGCAGAGACCATCGCCATCTGCAGCGGCGTGGCCCGCGTGTCGTACTGGCCGATGGAGGAGAGCGCGAGCTGCGCCTTGTCCATGGACGTGTCGAAGTTGCTGGCCGCGACGGAGGAGGGGATCTTCAGGCCGGTGTCGTTGAAGCCGAAGTTCCGCGCCGTGCCCGCCATGTCGGCCAGGCCCGTGTCCGCGCCGAGCTTGGCGAAGAACGTGTTGCAGGACCATGCGAAGGCGTACCGGAGGGTCGCGTTCTTACAGCCCTCGACCTCGTTCGTCAGCTCGGTGGTGGTGCCGGGCAGCGTGTAGGGGCTGGGGGACTTGGTGGCGGCGTCGAGGTCCGTGACCGTGCCCGAGTCCAGGGCCGCCGCGGCCGTCACCACCTTGAACGTCGAACCGGGCGGGTACGTCTGGCGGATCGCGCGGTTCAGCATCGGTTTGTCGGAGCTGTTGTTCAGCGCCGCCCAGGATCTCGCCACCGACGAGCTGGTCCCGGAGAGCCGCTCGGGATCGTACGAGGGCGTGCTCACCAGGGCGAGGATCTTCCCGGTGGACGGCTCGATGGCGGCGACCGCGCCCTTCTTCCCGCCGAGACCGGCGTACGCGGCCTGCTGCGCGGCCGCCTTGATCGTCGTCTGCACCTTGCCGCCGGGGTTCTGGTCGCGGCTGATGTCGTTCCAGAAGGGCAGCGGGGCGAGCATCGGGTCGGTGCCGGAGAGGATGTCGTCCTCGGCGTTCTCCAGGAGGGTCGTGCCGTAGACCTGCGAGGCGAATCCGGTCACCGGCGCGTACAACGGGCCGTTCTTGTACGTCCGTTCATAGCGCAGCTGCTCACCGGTGTCCTGGGAGCCGGTGACCGCGCGGCCGTCGACCATGATGTCGCCGCGCGGCTGGCCGAACCGGGTGATGGCCTGGCGGCGGTTGGCGGGGTTCTCGTCCAGGGAGTCGGACTGCACGATCTGGACCCGGGTCGCGTTCACGAGCAGGGCGATCAGGAGCAGCGCGCAGAACGCCGCGGCATGGCGGATGTACCGGGTCACGACGGCTCCTGGGGGAGGGGCTGGCTGCGGGCCGAGTCGCTGACCCGGATGAGCAGCGCCACGATGATCCAGTTGGTGACGACCGACGAGCCGCCCTGCGCGAGGAAGGGCATCGCCATGCCGGTCAGCGGGATCAGGCCGGTCACGCCGCCCGCGATCACGAACACCTGGAGCGCGACGATCGAGGCGAGCCCCACCGCGAGCAGCCGCCCGAAGGCGTCCCGCAGGGCAAGGCCGGCCCGGAAGCCGCGCTCCACCAGAAGGGCGTAGAGCAGGAAGATCGCGGTGAGCCCCACGAGACCCAGCTCCTCACCGGCCGTCGCCAGGATGAAGTCGGACTTCGCGGCGAAGCCGATGAGGATGGAGTGCCCGTCCCCGAGCCCGGTGCCGAGCATCCCGCCGGCCGCGAACGCGAAGAGGGACTGGGCGAGTTGGTTGGGCCCCTCGCCCGCGTCGATGGAGGCGAAGGGGTGCAGCCAGTCCTCGACCCGGCTGTGCACATGGGGTTCGAGCGAGCCGACCGCGAACGCGCCGAACCCCGCGAGCAGCAGGCCGACCGCGATCCAGCCGGTGCGCCCGGTGGCCACGTACAGCAGGATCACGAAGAGTCCGAAGAAGAGCAGCGAGGTGCCGAGGTCCCGTTCGAGGACCAAGACGCCGACGCTGAGCAGCCAGATCGCGACGATCGGCCCGAGCACCCGGCCGGTCGGCAGCTGGAGCCGCTTCAGCTTCCAGACGGTGCGGCCGGTGTAGGCGAGGGCGTTGCGGTTGGCGGCCAGATAGCTGGCGAAGAAGATCGCGAGCAGGATCTTCGCGAACTCGCCGGGCTGGATGGAGAATCCGCCGATCCTGATCCAGATCCGGGCGCCGTTCACGGCCGGGAAGAAGATCGGCACGATCATCAGGATCAGCGCGGCGACGACGGAGATGTACGCGTACCGCTGGAGCACACGGTGGTCGCGCAGGAAGACGACGACGCCGATGAAGAGCGCCACGCCGACCGTGGACCAGACGAGTTGGGCGGTCGCCGCCTCGTCGCCCGGTGTCTCCAGGTCGAGCCGGTAGATGAGCACCAGACCAAGGCCGTTGAGCAGCACGGCGATCGGCAGGAGCAGCGGATCGGCGTACGGCGCGCGGAAGCGGACCGCGAGATGGGCGAGGAGCGCGAGTACCCCGAGCCCGGCGCCGTAACCGGCGGCGCCGGGCGGGACGGTGCCGTTCTTGGCGAGCCCGACGTCGCAGTAGCCGTAGACCGAAAGCAGCACGGCCACGACGATCAGGGCGAGTTCGGTGCCACGGCGACGGGGGACGCGAACAGCGGGTACGGAAGGTGGTGCCGAGCCCACTGTTGTTCCGGTCATGCCCGGAACGTAGCAAGCGATAGGCCCCCATGTCCGCTTATGTCACCGTGCGCTTGCGATACGTCAGCACCAGCGCGGGGATGGCCCGATGTCCTTGATGTAGTGCGCGGAGCCCCAGGCCCAGGTGCCGTCGGTGAGCAGATACCAGCGGTTGTTGTGGTGCACCTTGTCGCCGGTCGTCTTGCAGAAGATGTGCACGATCGCGCCGTACGGCTCGCTGCGGATGACCCGGCTGCCGCGGGTGGGGGCGGTGCGGAGCAGCAGCCCCGACTTGGCCGTGACGCGACCCTTGTAGAGGCGCGGGTGATCGTTGTTCGCGCCGTCGGCCGCGATGGCGGGGCCGGTGACGGTGAGCGCGGCGAGTGCGCCGCTGGCGGCGGCTATGCCGATCCGGGTGAGGGTCGCGGTGGGCCGAAGGGACATGGGGCCTCCTCTAGCGATGGGACAGGGCCAAGGCGACCCATAGCCATAGGCCGCAATTCACACTAAAAGCGGCACGGTATGCGCGCAAAAGGCCACGCGGCGTCAAACCGCCCGTCAGGCCGTCCCGTCGGCACCTTTGGCGCCGGTCGCGTCGGACTCCTCGTACGGCAGCGTCAGCGTCGCCACCGCGCCGCCGTCCACCGCGTTGGCGAAGGTGAGGCTCGCGCCGAGGACCGCCGCCTGCCCCAGAGCGATCGTCAGACCGAGCCCGTGACCCTTGCTCGTCCCCTCCGTGCGGAACCGCTGCGGCCCGTGTTCCACCAGGTAGTCGGGGTAACCGTCGCCGTGATCGCGCACCGAGAGGACCGGCCCGTCGACGGTCACGACGACCGGCTGCCGCCCGTACTTGCCGGCGTTGGCCAGCAGATTCCCGAGCACCCGCTCCAGACGCCGACGGTCGGTCAGCACACAGACATCGCGTACGACGACGAGCTCGGCGCCGAGTCCCGAACCCCGCACGGCACGCTCGGCCAGTGGGGCGAGATGGTGGTCGTCCAGCTCGACCCGCTCGCTCTTCGCGTCGAGCCGGGAGATCTCCAGGAGGTCCTCGGTGAGGGTGCGCAGGGCGGCCACCCGGTCGCGCACCAGCTCGGTGGGCCGGCCCGGCGGCAGCAGCTCGGCCGCCGCGTGCAGACCGGTCAGCGGGGTGCGCAGCTCGTGCGCGACGTCCGCGGTGAACCGCTGCTCGCTCTGCAGCTTGCCCTGCAGCGACGCCGCCATCGTGTCGAGGGCGCCGGCGACCGCCGCCACCTCGTCCTGGTGCCGCTGCGGCTCCTGCGTCCGAGCATCGTCCACCCGGGCGTCCAGGTCGCCCGCGCTGATCCGGCGCGCCACCGTCGCCGTCTGGTGCAGACGCCGCGTCACCCGCGTCACGGCGAACGCGCCGACCAGGAGCGTCGCCCCGATGGCGAGCACCGACGAGCCGAGGATCGCCCGGTCGAGCCCGTCGATGGTGCGGGCGCCCTGGGCGTAGTCGACCTCCACGGCGATGGCACGGCCGCCGTCGGCGGGCCCCGCGGCCCACATCGTCGGCCGGGAGCCGCCGTGCGGGCCGACCATCGTCGCCCGCTCGCCGCCGACCGCGAGCTCCCGCAGCCGCGCGGGAAGACCGGGCGGGTCGACGCCCGCCCCTGGCCCGAGCCGGTCGCCGGCTTCGTACGCCTCGGTGACGTCCTCGAGGCGGTCGAGGGCGCGCTCGCGGGCCTGGCCCACGGTCTGGTTGGTCACCGAGACATGGACCAGCGCGCCGAGCAGCGCGGCGAGCGCGCAGCACATGACCGCGATGAAGAGTGCGGCCTTCCAGGTGAGGGTCGCCGTCCAGGCGGGGAGCCGCGGCCCGCGCGGCTGCGCGTGGCTCATGCGGAGTCGCTCGGGGAGGGCGTGGGGGCGGGCTTCTCGGTCGGACTCCCCGTCGGACTCTCCGTCGGCTTCTGTGTCGGCTTCTTGGAGGGCTTCGGCGACGGGGCGTCCGTGGACCGTACGATCTCGTCGCTCGTCGGCAGCATCGTCTTCTGGTGGGAGTCCCAGGACCAGACGGTGCGGTACTCGTACCCCGGCTGGCTGGAGACGGCGCGGACGATCACGTCATGGCCGGCCAGCTCGACGCCGAGCACCGCGTCGCCCGTCTCCATGATCTGGGTCAACTGCCGCTTCTCCATGGCGTAGGCACGGATGTTCAGATTCTCGTCGTGCCCCTCGACCAGCCGGATGCCGACGATCAGGTCGTCCTTCCCGTCGCCGGTGAGATCGCGGTAGTACGCCTTGAGCACGGGGCAGTCGCCGGTGCCGTGGCCGCAGGTCCGGAGCTTGGCGAGGGTCTCCTTGTAGGTGCCGTCGGAGCGGCTGTACAGACCCGGGTTCTTGTCGAAGTCGATCCGGGCGACGGTGACCGGGTCGACCTTGTGCAGATCTCCGCCCGGTACGTCGACGCCCTTGACCGGCAGGCTCTCTATGACGCCGTAGTCCTCGGCGGGCGCCGACGGGGGCGGCAGCTTCGGCCACAGATGGATGGGGCCGTCGGCGGTGGGCGTCGGGCCCGCGCCGCGCAGGTCGCCGGGGTCGCCGCAGCCGCCGGCCAGCAGAACTGCGGACAGGCTGAGGGCGGCGACGAGCGCGAGGCGGCTCCGGTTCATCCAAAACCCGGACGCGGAGCGTCACAAGGAACTACAGTCGGCGTGTGCCTGGCGAGAGCCAAGTCGGGCATCGTGCGTCACCTTGTCTTTCAGGGCACCGGGCAGGTTCCGTCCCGGCTGATGCTGATCGCGTCAGTCTCTGCCGCTCGTCGAGCGGCAGAGTAGCGTGAGTCAGAAATCTCCGCCGCTCGCGGGGGAGAGGGTTCCATGCACTCCTGGCTGCGTGATGGGCTACGGCGCGAGATCGGCGTAGAGGATGATGTTGTCGGTGCGGTGACCATTCTTGATCGGTCCGCCGCAGGTCAGCAGGCGCAGCTCGGGCCGGTCGGTCGCCCCGTACACCTTATGGGTGGGGAAGTTCTCTTTGTCCACCTGCTGGATCTCCCGCACCTTGAATGTCGCGGTGCTGCCGTCGGCCCGCGGCACCTCGATCTCGTCCCCCATTCTGACCTTCGCCACATCCTTCATCAGCGCGGGGCCCCGTGCCGTGTCGTAGTGCGCGACAAGGACGGCCACCCCCTTCTCGCCGGGGGTGACGCCACCGGTCCACCAGCCGGGCTCGTCCGCCTTGTCGACGGGCGGCACGCCGAGCGCCCCGTCCGCACCCACACCCAGGTCGAGCATCGACGTCGCGTCGACGCCGGCGGCCGGTATCCGCAGCCCCGTGGGCCGCGACTTCTCCAGCGGCGCCTGGGGCCGCGCGGCGGGAGCGGACGCCGCGTTGTTCACCTTCACGTCGGGCGCGGGGGAGCCGGATCCCTGCCCGCAGGCGATCAGGCCGACGCCGAGCGCGCCGGTCAGCGCGGCGGCGGCGACGATGCGGGCGGTGGGGCGGCGCTTGGCGGGGGCTTCGACGGCGGCTTCTTCGGTGGGGGTGCTCACTTCGGGCTCCTACGGTGCGTGAGGGACTCCTGCGAGGTTAAATGTCCGCTATTGCAGCAATTCGGCGGCTGTGTAACGACGACCCATAGGTACGCGGGTCAATCGTGCGGGCTGCGCGGGGCAACCGGGCGGCTGGGCGGGAAATGCTTGTTCGTCAGCGCCGCCCGCCGGGCACGGTCTGCGTATTGCCCAAGGCGCACCCCGGCTGGTCCCATGGTCAAGGGGTGATGGCATGACAGGACTGCGCGTCATACCGGCCTGGCGCCACGGCCAGGAAAGGCTGTACGTCTGCCTCGCGGACGGCGCAAACGTGGCCTGGTACGACAGGGAATCGGCCCGGGTGAACCTGCTGAGCGAGGACCGCAGGGATGATGTCCTGCATGTCCTCGCCCCGTTCCTGACCGGCGGCTATTCGGTCGGCCCGCCACCCGTGCCGACCCCGTCCGAACTGGCCAGGCTCGCGCTCCACCCGGACGACGACCTCGCCCCGAACCGGCCCGGCGAGGCCCTCCTCATCGCCCTGGACCGCGACCCGGCGCCCGCCCGCAGGCTGCGCGCCGACCCGCGGCGCCGGGCGCTCGCGGCGGAGCAGGCCGTCGGCGAGGTGCTCGACGGACTCGAAGCGGCGGGCTGGCACACCCTGCACTCGGTCCCGCTGCCCGGCGGTGCCCGCATCCACCACCTGGTGATCGGCCCCGGCGGCCTCTTCGGCATCCGTACGCTCGCGGCCCGCAAGCAGCGGGTGCGGATCGCCGACCCGATGGTCGCGGTCGGCCGCTCGGAACCGCAGCCGCTGCTGCGGGAGCTGCGCGCCGACGCGGACCGGGCGTCCTTCGCGCTGACCGCCGAGATCCGCCCGGTGCTCGCCCTCTCCGGGGCGGCGGACCTCGCCATGGCCGAGCCGCCGCGCGGGGTGCGGATCGTGCGCGACGAGGAGATCTCCTCGCTCGCCGGCACCGGCGGCGTCCTGAAACCGGCCGATGTGGCGGCGCTGCACGCGATGGCACGCGACCGCCACACCTGGCTGCGGCTCTGACTCCTCAACTCGTCACAGGTTGTCCCCCCAGCCGCCCTGGATCATGGTCTGGAAGGCCCAGGCGCCGCCCCGCTTCACGAGGATGTCGGCGTACCGCAGCTGCTGCGTCTCGCCGTTCGCGGTCATGACCGAGTCGGTGAAGACCACGGCCATGGCGGGGGAGAGGAAGACGGGGGTGCGCGTGGACTCGAAGGTGATGTCCTCGCTCCCGTCGCCCATCACATGCGTCATGGTCGCGACGAACTGTTCCCGGTCCCACTGCGCGGAGCGCCCGTCGCCCGCGGAGTCGTCGCTGACCAGGTTGAGCGGGAAGACGGCCAGATCGGCCATGCGCTCCACGTCGCGCTTGGCGCTGTGGGCGTCGTACTCGGCGAACCAGGCGGCCAGGCTCGCGCGGTCCTCGTCGGTCGGGACGTATCCGGTCTCGGGCAGGAAGGTCACGCGGTCTCCTAATCAAGCTTGACTACTTACGGAGGAAGGTATGCTCGATCCGGCCATTAGTCAAACTTGATTAGCTGTGATGTGGGTCACTTCCCAAAAGTCGGTCTCCCGTGCCCGTCAGCGGAAGCGGACCACCACCGCCGTCGCGTGCCGGGTCGTGTTCTGTCTGACCTCCACCGTGACGGGCGGGTCGGACGGCAGCGCGGCGTAGGTGACCTCGCCGATCCCGATGGCGGTCGCCGTCCCCTCGCCCTTCGCCTCGGGCAGCGCGGCCGCGGCCGCCGTCTGCAGCGCGGGGGTCAGCGGCGACGACACCACGGGCGTGCCGTCCCCCGGCAGCACGAGCACCAGCGCGTGCGGCCGGGCCGGGCTTCCGGTGTAGCCGATGACGGCCGCGTCCCGGGTGTCGCTGTGCCGCAGCTTCAGCCACGCGCGCGTGGCGCCCCGGTAGGCCCCGTCGAGCCGCTTGATCACCAGGCCTTCGACACCGGCCGCGGTCAGGGTCTCGTACCAGGTCAGGGCGAGCTCGCGGTCGGTCGTCATCGGCACGGGCTGCAGGGGCGGGCCGAGCGGTCCGAGGATGCGTACGAGGCGTGCGCGCCGCTCCTCGTACGGCAGGGCGCGGCAGTCGTCGCCGTCCTCGGCGAGGAGATCGAAGGCGGCGTACGAAGCGGGGAGTTCGCGCGCGAGCAGGGCGGCCCGCGCGCGTGTGGCGTTGGCGCGCTGCTGCACGGCCCCGAAGTCGATGCCCTCCTCGACCCAGACGACGACCTCGCCGTCGAGCACGGTCCCCGCGGGCAGCCGGCGCGCGGCCTCGGCGAGGTCGGGGAACGCGGTGGTGACGAGCCGGCCCGACCGGGCCTGCAGCATCACCCGGCGGCGCTCGGCGATCACGACGAGCCGATGCCCGTCGAACTTGGGCTCGAAGGCCCAGCCGGTGCCATCGGGCAGCGAGGTGACGGACTCGGCGAGGGCGACCCGCACCGGAAGGCTGATCATGAGGGACCCGATCGGGGGAGCGGCCGGGCGCGGTTCGCGTTGATCAGCGGGCCAAGCAGATCCCCGTACCGCTGGAGGCGGGGCGCGATGTCCGCCGCCCGGAAGACGAGCTGCTCCGGGGCGCCGCACTGCTCCACTTCCTCCCAGGTCACCGGGGTGGAGACGGTCGGCTCGGGGCGGGCGCGCAGGGTGTAGGGGGTGGCGGTCGTCTTCGCCGCGGCGTTCTGGCTGAAGTCGACGAAGACCTTGCCGGGGCGCAGGTTCCTGGCCATCCGGTGGACGACGAGGGCGGGCAGCGCGCGCTCGGCGTCCTTCGCGAGTCCCTTCGCGTACGCGGTGACGTCATCGGACGGCGTCGGCTCCAGCGGGCAGAGCAGGTGCAGGCCCTTGGAGCCGGAGGTCTTCGCGTACACGTACAGGCCGTCGGCCCGGAGCCGGTCCCGCAGCCAGAGGCCGGCCCGGCAGCACTCGACGACGGTGGCGGGGGCGCCGGGGTCCAGGTCGAGGACGAGGCGGTCGGCGACGGCGGGGGTGTCCGCCTGCCACTGCGGGGTGTGGAACTCCGTGACGAGGTTGGCGGCCCACATGAGGGTGGCGAGGTCGTTGACGACGATCTGCCGGGCGTTGCCGTCCGAGCGCGGCACGTCGGCGGTGCGTACCCAGGACGGGGTGCCCGGCGGCACGTTCTTGGCGAAGAAGCGCTGGCCGTCCGGGCCGTCCGGGAAGCGGAGGAAGGAGACCGGGCGGTTGTAGAGGTGGGCGAGGAGGGAGCCCGCCGTGCTGGCGTAGTAGTGCAGCATCTCGCCCTTGGTGAAGCCCGTGGCCGGGTACAGCACCTTCTCCAGATTGCTGAGGGCCAGCCGCCGCCCCTCCACCTCGGTGATCGGCGTCATACCATGAGAGTCGCATGAATCGGAACAAAACACCCCGAAAGTGCTCCCCGAAAGTATTCCTCGGAAGTACTCCTCGACTGAGAGGCGCCTGACGTGCGATCCATATGGAACGGTGCGATCTCCTTCGGTCTTGTCAGCATCCCGATCAAGCTCGTGAACGCCACCGAGAGCCACTCCGTCTCCTTCCGGCAGATCCATCTGGAGGACGGGGGGCGGATCCGCTACCGCAAGGTGTGCGAGCTGGAGGAGAAGGAGGTGACGTCCGCCGAGATCGGCAAGGCCTACGAGGAGGCGGACGGGTCGATGATCCCGATCACGGATGCGGATCTGGCCTCCTTGCCCATTCCGACCGCCAAGACGATCGAGATCGTGGCCTTCGTGCCGGGTGACCGGATCGATCCGTTGCAGATGGACGCGGCGTACTACCTGTCGGCGAACGGGGTGCCCGCCGCCAAGCCGTACACGCTGCTGCGGGAGGCGCTGAAGCGCAGCCAGAAGGTGGCGATCGCCAAGTACGCGCTGCGGGGGCGGGAGCGGCTCGGGATGCTGCGGGTGGTGGACGACGTCATCGCGATGCACGGGCTGCTGTGGCCGGACGAGATCCGGGCCCCCGAGGGGGTCGCGCCCGAGACCGAGGTCAAGATCCGTGACGCGGAACTGGATCTGGCGGACGCCCTGATGGACACGCTCGGCGAGGTCGAGATGTCGTCCCTCCATGACGACTACCGCGCGGCGGTGGAGGAACTCATCGCCTCCAAGGCTGAGGGCAAGACCCCGGCGGAGCCGGCCGCTGCCGCTGCCGGTGGTGGCAAGGTCATCGACCTGATGGCCGCGCTGGAGAGCAGTGTGCGGGCGGCGCGGAGTGCGCGGGGCGAGGAGGAGAAGGAGAAGGAGGCCGAGGTCACGCCGCTGTCCTCGCGCCGGAAGCGGGCTCCGGCCGCGCCCAAGCAGGTGGGTGGGAAGAAGTCCGTTTCGGCGGCGAAGAAGACGGCGAAGAAGGCGACTGCCACGAAGTCGACCGCTACGAAGTCCACTGCCAAGAAGTCGACTGCGACGAAGTCGACGTCCGCGAAGAAGGCCGCCGCGGCGAAGAAGGCTGCGCCCAAGAAGCGGGCCTCGGCTTAGTGGCCGTGCGGTGCAGTGGGCGCCGTCTGCGGGGGGCTTCGGTTGTGGGGCGGGGCCGCGCCGGTATGTCCGTACTCGCCATCTCGGTCCGAGCGTCTTGCTGCTTCGGCTCGCGAGTGCTGCGTGCCGTGCTCCGTGCGGACATACCGACACGTCCCCTCGCGTCTCGATGCCGGGTTTCGGGGCGTCTCTTCATGCGGGCGTGCAGGTTGTGACCGTGAAGAGGCCCAGGTTTTCGCTGCGGGTTGATGTGGCTGTGAAGCCTGCGGCCAGTGCCCAGGACTCCGGCTCTTCGGCCGGGCGGCACTTCATGACCCACAGGTCGCCGTTGCGGTTGGGGAGGACGTTGGCGATGAAGTCCAGTTGGGGGTGGTGCGTCTGGGTGGTGAAGGTGAGGGTTCCGCCGGGGGCCAGGAGGGTGTGGAGGTGGGTTAGGGATTTTTGGATCGTTGCGTCGTCCAGCAGGAGTTCGTACAGGCCGGAGACCACGATGATGTCCGGTGGGCCTTCCGGCGGTACTCGGGGAGCCAAGGCGTCGCCCATTTCGTACGCGATGTTGTCGAGCCCGCGCTCGCGGGCCAGTCGTTCGCCCTGCCACAGGCCCGGGCCCGCCAGGTCCCGGCAGAGGACGCGGACCCGGCCGGGCGGGTACGGGGCGATCAGGTCCTGGAGGTAGCGGCCGGGGCCCGCTGCCACGTCCAGGATGAACACCTCGCGGCCGGGGCGGCGTGCGATCTCCTGGCGCAGGACCTCCTGCAGCAGGTCGCGGCGGGCGCGGATGGCGCGCCAGCCGATGGCGTTCAGGTAGACGCGGTCGATGAGCCGGCCGATGCCGAGCAGGCCACGGGCCTGGTTCACGTATACGTAGTCGAGCATCGTGCCGCTGTCGAAGCCGTGCCGGTAGCCGGTGCGGATCCCCTTCGAGGTCCTGCCCACCGTGCCCAACAGGGCGCGGATCACTGACCACTTGAGTCGGTTCGGTGGTGATGTCATGTCCGACAGCGTCGGCGGCGGGGGCCGCGGCGGATATCCGTCGGGCTACTCGGAACGCCCCTGAGTACCCCGGCTGGCGTCTTCAGGGTCGCCGGGAAGCCGTACGGCGGGAACTCTGGAGGAATGACCCAGGACAAGCAGACCGGATACCGGCCCGTCGTCTTCCGTGATCGTTCGGCGGGGTACGCCTTCCTGACCCGCTCCACCGCGTCGAGTGACCAGACGATCGAGTGGGACGACGGGGAGACGTATCCGCTGGTGGAGGTGGAGATCTCGGCGGAGAGCCACCCGTTCTACACGGGCCGGGCCCGTGCTGTGGACTCCGAGGGCCAGGTGGCGAAGTTCGAGCGGCGCTTCGGGGACGGGGCATGACCGATCTGCAGGCGCTGGCGGCCGAGGCTTATGTGTACGGCTCCCCCATGGTGCTCAGCCTCGACGAAGTCGATCGCTTCACCCGCAAGGGCATGGGGTCGGTGGCGCCCGCCCCGTTCAACGAGTTCAGCCATGCGGGCGCGCTCGCCGGGCCCCGTGACAGCTTCGTGAGCGTCAACAACGACACGCTGTACTCCGTGGCGCAGATCGATCTGTCGGGCGGGCCGCTGCTGCTCACCGTGCCGGACACCGGGGGGCGCTACTACGTCCTGCAGTTCGTGGACGCCTGGACCAACAACTTCGCGTACGTGGGGCGTCGTGCGACCGGCACCGGGGCGGCGAGTTTTCTGCTCACGCCGCCGGGGTGGGAGGAGCTGGTGCCCGCGGGTGCCACCCGGATCTCCGCGCCGACCATGGTGGCGACGATCGTCGGGCGCTGGGCCTGCTCGGGGCCCGACGACGTGGCGGCGGTGCGGGAGCTTCAGGCGGAGACGCTCCTCGAGCCGTACTGGACGGCGTCCGGCGAGCCCGTGGGTCTGCCGACGCACGCGTACACCCCGGACGGCGAGTCGGAGCTGCTGTTCTTCGAGAAGCTGCGGGCGCGGATGGCGGCCTTTCCGCCCGCGGCGCCCGAGGTGGCGTACCAGCAGCGGTTCGCACCGCTCGGCCTGCTCGACCCGCAGAGTCCGTACGGGCAGGCCGCGCCCGAGCTCGTCGAGGCGCTGCGCGCGGGGTTCGCCGCGGGCAAGGAGCAGGTCGAGCACGCCACGACCCAGGGCGAGAGTCCCGAGCAGAACGGGTGGAAGCTGGCGTATCACGCCTTCGACTACAACGCCGATCACTTCGAGGTCGGCACGCTCAAGGATCCCCAATGGGTGTGCAGGGACCGGGAGTTGGGGCATGTCATGCGAGCCGCGGCCGCCCGTGCCGGGCTCTGGGGCAATCACGGGTACGAAGCGGCGTACGCGATGACGTGGAACGACGAGGACGGCGAGCCGCTCGACGGGTCGCGCTCCTACACGCTGCGGTTCGAGAAGCCGCCGCCCGTCGACGCGTTCTGGTCGGTCACGATGTACGACCTGCCGGACTACTACCTGGTCGACAACCCCGTCGACCGGTACTCGATCGGCGATCGCACCCCCGGTCTCGCGTACGGGGACGACGGCTCGCTCACGCTGCGCCTGCAGGCCGGGCGGCCCGCCGACGACAAGACGGCCGCCAACTGGCTGCCCACGCCCGAAGGGCGCTTCCGTCCTGTGGTGCGGATGTACACGCCGCGCGCCGCGGTCTTCGACGGGACGTATCAACTGCCGCCGGTGCGCCGTGATCAGGAGGGTGCGGGCGGTCAGGGCTCGCAGGAGTCGTCGACGTAGGTGCGAGCGAGTGCGCTCGCGCGCTTGCACCAGTCGGAGAGCACGGCGATCTCGTCGGGTGTGTAGTCGGCGAAGAGCTCTTCGAGGAGTGAGTAGTACGGGCCGTAGACGCTCCGCACCCGCTCGGTCGCGGCCGGCAGGGCGGTGACGCGTACCCGGCGCCGGTCGGCGGGGTCCGGCTGCCGGGTGACGAAACCGCCGCGCTCCAGGCGGTTGATGATGCCGGTCACCGCGCCCGTCGTCACATGTGCGCGCTCGGCCAGATCGCCCGCGGTCACCGGGGAGTCCCCGGCCTGCAGGATGTAGGAGAAGCAGGCGAGGTCCGTGACGCTCAGGCCGAGGTTGCGGGCGAATTCCTGCTGGCCGACGACGCTCGTCGTGACGAGGTCGTCCATCGCGCCGAGCACGTCCTGGACGGAGGCTGCGGGGCGTCGCTTGCCCTCCATTGAAACCCCTTAGCGCGTAAGATAAATTCCTCACTTGCTAAGGCATTGTAGGTCTTGCGCCGGTGGCTCGACCACGGCACGCCGTGGCAGGGGGGCACCGGCGGCGCGAGGAGGCAGGCACGTGAGCACGCACGACGACGGCCACACCATCGCCGGTTGGGTCGGCTGCACGATCGGTACGGTCGGGGCCCTGGTCGCCGGCATGGGCGTAACCGGCTGGGAGCCGGGGATCTGGCTGGGGCTCGGCATCATGGCGGTGGCCCTGCTCGTCACATGGGCACTGCACCTCGCGGGCTGGGGCAAGCCGTCGGGCCCGCGTCCCGCCGGTCGCCGCACCTTCCGCACCAGGGACCACACGGTGCGCGAGGGCCACGACAACTGCGTCGGCTGCCGGTTGGCGGGGCGGCGCGGGGCGCGTGCGGGGGCCGTTTCCTAGGGGCGCGCCCCGGGTCGCGCCCCGAAGGGGCGCGGGGAACTGCGCGACCAGCCACGAAGGACCCGCAGCCGCCCGACGGCACGGCGTGGCAGACCCGGTGGGCGCTCAGGCGTCGGCGTCCAACGCGGGAGCGATGATCGCAAAGGCCCGCTCCGTCAGCGCGCCGGCGTCCTCCGCACCGTCACTGTCGCTCCACCGCTGCAACACGGTGTCGAAGGCGGTCAGAGCGACCCCCGCGGCCAGCTGCGGATAGAGGTCGGCGGGGGCGAGGCCCAAGCGCTCGGCCACCTCCGCCGCCAGCTCGTCGCGCCACTGCGCCTGGCGTTCCAGGAAGCGGGCGCGCAGGGCAGGGGTGCCCAGGATCAGCTGCACCACGCGCAGCGCCTGTTCGGAATGGCCGGCGCAGGCGTTCACGGAGACCAGGACGGTGTGCCGAAGGGCCGCCGAGAGGGACTCCGGCGAGGGGCGGCCCGCCAGCTCCGCGCGCATGTCGGCCCCCATGTCGGCCAGGAACTGGACGACGACGTCCTCCTTGGACGCGAAGTACCGGAAGAACGTCCGCTTGGACACACCTGCGGTGGCCACGATCTCGTCGACCGTGACCGCGTCGAACCCCTTGCGGGCCAGCAGTTTCAGTGCGGCCCCGGTCAGCTCGTCCGCGACGAGCTGACGCTTGCGCTGGGCCAGGCTCGGTTCTGGGCGGGTAGTCACCCCCGCATCGTATACGCCATGGCGCCCATGGCACTCAGGCGCGGCTTGACACTCGATGCCACGTGGGGCAACTTGTGTCGTATGAACAGTCAGCAGCGCTGGACGACCGAGCAGATCCCCGACCAGAGCAACCGTGTGTTCGTCGTCACCGGAGCCAACAGCGGCCTCGGTCTGGCGACCACGCGTGCGCTCGCCCGCAAGGGCGCGAACGTGATCCTGGCCGTGCGCGACGAGGCCAAGGGACGCCGGGCGGTCGCTGAGATCACCGCCGGTCAGCCGGACGCGCAGCTCGAGGTGCGCCGTCTCGACCTGGCTGATCTGGACTCGGTGCGCGACTTCGCCGACGGGCTGCGCGCCGACCATGCGCGCCTGGACGTGCTCATCAACAACGCCGGTGTGATGGCGCCGCCCCGCACGCTCAGCGCGCAGGGCCACGAGCTGCAGTTCGCCGCCAACCACCTCGGCCACTTCGCGCTGACCGGGCTGCTCCTCGACCAGCTGTCGGCGGGCGACAACCCCCGTGTGGTCACGGTGAGTTCGGCCAATCATCGGCAGGCGAAGTTCTTCTTCGACGACCTCTCCGGCGAGCGCAAGTACTCGCCCATGGGCTACTACAACCAGTCGAAGCTGGCCAACGCCGTCTTCGGCTGGGAGCTGCACCAGCGGCTGACCGCGGCGGGCAGCCCGGTGCGCAGCGTGCTCGCCCACCCCGGCTACACGCTGACGAACCTGCAGACGAGTTCGCCGGTCGGCATGGTGAAGCTGCTGTTCGGCAAGATCCTCTCGCCGCTCGCCCAGACCCCGGACCAGGGTGCGCTCCCGCAGCTGTACGCGGCGACCGCCCCGGACATGGAGGGCGGCCAGTTCATCGGTCCCGACGGCATGGGTGAACTGCGCGGTGCGCCCAAGCGGGTCGAGCTCGCCCCGTCGGCCGCCGAGGCCGCGACCGGGCGCAAGCTGTGGGATCTTTCGGAGGAGCTGACCGCCGTCAAGTTCGCCTTCCCGGCCGCGGCTTGAGCGACGTACGACCCGAACTGTCCGAGCGCCGAAGGAACATGTAGGTGACCGCGAAAATCGAGACCGGACCGTGGATCCGCCGGTACCGCCCCGCCCCCAACGCGCGGGCGAGGCTGCTGTGTCTGCCGCACGCCGGCGGCTCCGCGCCGTTCTACCTCCCGTTCGCCCGCTCCATCGGCCCCGAGGTGGAGGTGCTCGCCGTCCAGTACCCGGGGCGCCATGACCGGTTCGACGAGCCGGGCGTGGACTCCATCGGCGGTCTGGCCGACGCGCTGCTCGCCGAGGCGCTCCCGTACGGGGACCGGCCGTTGGCGATCTTCGGGCACAGCATGGGCGCCATGATCGCCTTCGAACTCGCCCTGCGTCTCGAGGAGAAGGGGGCCGGGCCGCTCGTCGTCTTCGCATCGGGGCGGCGCGCACCGTCCCGGCGGCGTGCGGACGACAGCCCCGTGCATCTGCGCGACGAGGAGGGCCTGATCGCGGAGTTGCGGGCGCTCAACGGCACCGACACGCGGGTGTTCGAGGACAAGGACCTGTTGCGGATGGCGCTGCCCGCCATCCGCAACGACTACAAGGCGGCTGAAACCTACCGCTACGTCCCCGGGCCCCCGCTCGCGGCTCCCGTCCGCGGGCATGTGGGCGACGACGACCCCAGGGCGACCCTGGACGAGGTGCGTTCGTGGAGCGAGCACACGGACGGCGGCTTCGAGCTGCGCACCTATCCGGGCGGCCATTTCTATCTGAGCGACCAGATGCAGGTCGTCGCGGCGGCCGTGCGCGAGCAGATCTCCGATCTGCTGGCGCAGCGGGGTGCGGCGGAGTCGTAAGGGGGCATCAATATCAGGTGCCCGGTTTTGAATCCGGCCTCTTATGAGTTGTGTGACCTGTCTCACGATCGATCATTTTTCGGTCAACCTCCTTGTTAGGCTGAATCCTCATTCCAATACCGAGTTCTGCGAGGTGTTGACGTAGTGGGGGACGTGGCAAATGTGGATGTCGCAAGCCTTCCGGCATTCCCGTTTATTGGCCCGGACGACAACCCGTTCATTCCCGTCAAGGGAGCGGATCTGGAGCGACTCGAGGGGCCTGTCGGAAAAGTCCGACTTCCCTTTGGGGGCTGGGCCTGGCTGATCAGCAGGCACGACGACGTACGACAGCTTTTACGGCATACGGGGTTCAGCTCGGACCAGTACAAGACAGGGTTTCCGATACTCAACCCGATACCTCCCAAGCAGGAGGATGCATCGGGGCTGTTCATCTTCATGGACGGCGAGGAGCACAGCCGGTTCCGGCGGATGCTGACCGCCGAGTTCATGATCAAGAACATCCGGCGGATCGAGCCGCTCATCGAGGAGACGGTGGTCCAGGCGCTGGAGCGCATGCGGGAGATCGGGCCGCCCGCGGACCTGATGAACGAGTTCGCGCTCCCCGTCCCGTCGATGACGATCTGTCATCTGCTCGGAGTCCCGTACTCCGACCATGACTTCTTCCAGGATCACAGTCGCGTGATCATGGACAGGAACTCCGGTCCCGAAGAGACCCAGGCCGCCCTGGGCGCGCTCGCCGGACTCCTCGGCGACCTCATCAAGTTCAAGCGGGCCACTCCCGAGGACGACCTGCTCAGCCGGCTCGTGGTCGAGCGGGTGGACACCGGCCAGCTCCGGGAGGACGAACTCGTCAGCCTGGCCATGCTGTTGCTCGTCGCGGGCCATGAGACCACGGCCAACATGATCGGCCTCTCCGCCCTCGCGCTCCTGGAACACCCCGGGCAGCTCGACGCCCTGCGCGCGGACCCGAGCCTCGCGCCCGGCCTGGTGGAGGAGCTGCTCCGGTACATCACCGTCGTACGCACGGGACTGCCCCGCCTCGCCATGGAGGACGCCGAGATCGGCGGTCAGCAGATCAAGGCCGGCGAAGGTGTCGTGGCGATGCTGTCGATGGCCAACCGGGACCACTCGGTCTTCGAGGACCCCGACGACTTCGACCCCAAGCGGCGCGAGGCGCACCGGCACATGGCGTTCGGCTTCGGCCTGCACCAGTGCATCGGCCAGCCGCTGGCCCGGGCCGAACTGCGGGTGGCGCTGGTCGAGCTGGCCCGCCGCTTCCCGAATCTGCGCTCCGAGCTGAAGCTGGCCGATGTCCCGCAGCGTCCGATGGCCGTGACGTTCGGCGTCGCCGAGCTGCCGGTGACGTGGTGACCATGCACATCACGGTGAACAGGGAACTGTGCGCGGGCTCCGGGAACTGCGTGGTGAACGCCCCGGAGGTCTTCGACCAGGACGACACGGAGGGTCTGGTGCTGCTGCGCGTCACGCAGCCGCCCGCGGACCTGGAGCAGTCGGTCGAGCTGGCCGCCCAGCTGTGCCCGGTGGGCGCGATCGACGTCGTGCGCGAGGCGATCGCGCGCTGACGGAGTAGTGCACGATCAGTGCACGAGGCAGTGCACAGGTGAGTGCGCAAAGTAGTGCACAGGTGAGTGCACGATGTAGTGCACGGGGGAGTGCGCCGCGTTTTTGATGTTCATCGCGGATCTCGACCCGTCCTGAATTCCGCCGCCCGCCGGATCACTCTGCGGGCGGCGGTCCGGGAACGGGTCTGTCATGCCTTCATTCCATCCATTCACACGGCGAATTCCGTGAATGGTGCACCGGCATGCGCCCTTGCCCCTGTGTGTGAATTCCGCGTATCGGGAGAGCGGGAAAATCTTAACAGGGGGCGGGCAGTTGAACAGTGGAATTCAGATACGAGTTGTTGTATGCGATCCCCATCCGTACGCGCGTCTGGGTATTCGAGGGGCACTCGCGGAGGACCCCGCACTGGTCGTGGTGGGTGAGGCCGGAGATATCGGCGAACTCCTCTCGGCGGTGCATGTCTACGAACCGGATGTCGTGGTGCTCGAAGCACAGTCGCAGGCCGGCCATGTGCATGAGCTGAAGCAGGTCGACGCCGCCATGGTGGTGATCGTGTCGGACGTGGACGCCGTCGCCGACTGGGTCCGGCTGACCCAGGTCAACGTCGGCGCGCTCGTCCACAGCGACGACCCCGAGGAGGAGTTGGTGGAGGCGGTCCGCCGGGCCGGCGAAGGCACGGGCTATGTCTCGCCCGGCCTCAGCGGGGCGCTGCTCAGGTTTGTGCGCGCCACGCTGCCACGACCTCTGACGGTCGTACCCACGCACGCACCGCTGACCTCGCGTGAGTCCGAGGTGCTCCAACTGGTGCGGCGCGGCATGGCCAACAAAGAGATCGCCCGGCGGCTCGGCCTGAGCGAGAAGACCATCAAGTTCCATGTCTCCAACGTCCTTGCGAAGGCGCACATGGCGTCCAGGGCGCAGCTGATCGCGTCGGCGGCGGCCATGTGAGCGTCGGGCGCGGGCACTTGGCGAGCGGGGGGCGTACCCACGGCGTGACCGTGGGTGCGCCCCCTTCGTCATGCCCGCGTTCCGGCAAGGGCGGCTGAAAACAGCCCTGGTCGAAAGTTCTGGTTCTCGTCGGCGGCCCTGCACCGAAGCCCGGTCCGGAGCCCCATCCTCTGGCGGAAGCCCAGGTCAGGGCCGGAAACCCATACTCCGCCTATGAAGCCATCCATGTCAGGTGACCAGCGGATCGGCGGGGCCGAAGACACCGCCATCGCAGTGATCGGGGCCTCCTGCCGGGTCCCCTCGGCAGCGAACCCGGCCGAGCTCTGGCGCCTGCTGTCGGAGGGCACCGACGCCGTCACGCCCTGGCCGGCGGAGCGCGGCCCCGGACGCCGGAACTGGCGTGGTGGCTTCCTGGACGACGTACGCGGCTTTGACGCCGCCTTCTTCGGTGTGGGGCCCGACGAGGCCGCCGCCATGGACCCGCAGCAGCGGCTCGCCCTGGAGCTGGTCTGGGAGGCGATGGAGGACGCCGGTGTGCGCGACGACCGGCTGCGCGGCTCACGCACCGGCGTGTTCGTGGGCGTCTCCTCCGACGACTACGCCACGCTCGTCTCCCGTTCCCACGAAGGCCGGGCGGGCGGCGGCGAGTTGCACGACTTCACCGGGCAGCACCGCGCCGTCATCGCCAACCGGGTCTCCTGGTCGCTCGGCCTGCGGGGCCCCAGCCTGGCCGTCGACGCGGCGCAGGCCTCGTCGCTCGTCGCCGTCCACCTCGCCTGCGAGAGCATCCGCCGCGGCGAGTCCGATCTCGCCTTCGCCGGTGGCGTGAACCTGATCCTCTCGCCGGACAGCATGGTGACGACGGCCGGCCTCGGCGCGCTGTCCGTCAAGGGCCGCTGCGCCACCTTCGACGAGAGCGCCGACGGGTTCGTACGCGGTGAGGGCGGCGGAGCGGTCCTGCTCAAGCCGCTCGCCAAGGCGGTCGCCGACGGCGACCCGATCTACTGCGTCATCCAGGGCAGCGCCGTCAACAACGACGGCGGCGGCGAGCGGCTCACCGACCCCGATGTCGCCGGCCAGCGGGACGTCCTGCGCCGCGCCTACGCCGACACCCGGATCAGCCCCGACGCGGTCCAGTACGTCGAACTGCACGGCACCGGCACACCGGTCGGCGACCCCGTCGAGGCCGCCGCCGTGTCCGCCGTCATCGCCCGCGGCGCCGAGGACCGCGACTCGCTGCGGCGCGAGTCGCTGCGGGTGGGCTCGGTCAAGACGAACGTCGGCCACCTCGAGGCCGCCGCGGGCATCGTGGGCCTGCTCAAGGCCGCGCTGTCCCTGCGCCACCGCCAACTGCCGCCGAACCTGCACTTCACCACGCCCAACCCGGCGATACCCCTGGCCGAGCTGAACCTCCGTGTACAGACCGAGCTCGAAGCCTGGCCCGCCCCCGACGCCCCGCTCGTCGCGGGCGTCAGCTCGTTCGGCGTCGGCGGCACCAACTGCCATGTCGTCCTTGCCGAAGGGCCTTACACCGGCCGCCCCGACACCCCCGTAGAGCGTCCCGCCGCCGCCCGGCCGCTGCCCTGGGTGCTTTCCGCCCGCACCGCCCGCGCCCTGGACGCGCAGGCCGCCCGGCTGCTCACCCACGTCGAGGAGCGCCCGGACGCGCACGCCGCCGACATCGCACGGTCCCTCGCCGGCGGCCGGTCCACGTTCGACCACCGCGCCGTCGTCATCGGCACCGGCCGCGACGAGCTCACGGCGGGCCTTGCCCGCCTCCACGAAGAGGCGGTGCAGGGCGTCGCCACGGCCGGCAAGACGGCCTTCCTCTTCTCCGGCGGAGGCTCCCACCGCCTGGGCATGGGCCGGGAACTGTACGAGACGTACCCGGTGTTCGCTCAAGCCCTCGACGAGGTGCTCGACCACTTCGTGCCCGGCCTCGACCTGCGCGAGCTGCTGCTCGGCGGCGGCGACGACGAGGCCGCCGCACAGGCACTGGACGGCATGCGTTACATGCAGCCCGCCCTGTTCGCCTTCCAGGTCGCCCTGTACCGCCTGGTCACCTCCTGGGGCGTCACCCCGGACCTGCTCGTCGGCCACTCCTTCGGCGAGGTCGTCGCCGCCCATGTCTCCGGGGCCCTGCCGCTGGCCCACGCGGCGGCCCTCGTCGCCGCGCGGGGCGAGCTGATGGAGGGACTGCCGCCCGGCGGCGCCATGATCGCCGTCGAGGCCACCGAAGAGGAGCTGCTCGAAGCGCTCGACGGCGTCGACGACGTCTCGGTGGGCGTCGTCAACGGACCGCAGTCCGCCGTCATTTCGGGCGCCGAGGACGCCGTCACCCGGATCGCCGACGCGTTCCGTGCCCGCGGCCGGCGAACGAACCGGCTGCGCGTGCAGAATGCCGCCCACTCGCCGCTGATGGCCCCCGCCCAGGGCGAGTTCGCCCGCAGGATCCGCGGCCTCGCCGTCACCGAACCCGCCATCCCGATCGTCTCCACCGTCACCGGGCGTACGGGGGACGCCCTCACGGAGGACTACTGGATCGGCCACCTCAGCGCCACGGTCCGCTTCCACGACGCGATCGCCGCCTGCCGCGAGCAGGGCGTGACCCGGTTCGTCGAACTCGGCCCCGGCAGCGTGCTGACGCCGCTCGTCGACACCACCGGGACGGACCTCGCGGTGGCGCTACAGGACCGCGAACGCCCCGAGGCCCAGGCACTGCTCACCGGCCTCGCCGAGGCCTGGACCGCGGGCGTGCACGTCGACTGGGAACAGGCGTCCGGCGCCGCCCGCACCGTCGACCTGCCCACCTACGCCTTCCAGCGCGAGCGCTACTGGCTCGACGAACGCCCGGCTGCCCCGGCGGCCGAGCAGCACCTCAGCTCGGCGACGCTCGCCCTGCGCGAGCGCATCCGGACCGAGCCGGACGGATTCCTGGCCCGCTGGCTCGCCGACCACCTGGCCGAGACCACCGGTTCCGCCCCGGCCGACCCCGACACGACCTTCCGTGACCTGGGCTTCGACTCGGTCCTCTCTGTTCAACTGCGCAATCGCCTCGTCTCGGCGACCGGCCTGCGCATGCCCGCGAGCGTCCTCTTCGACCACCCCACGCCGAACGCCCTCGCCGCGCATCTGCACGACGAGATCGTCGGCGTACTGGACACGCCGGATGACATCCCGGCGATCACCTCTGTGCGTGCCGCCACGGACGACGACCCGGTCGTCATCGTCGGCATGGCCTGCCGGCTGCCCGACGGGATCGACTCGCCTCAGGAGCTGTGGCGGGCCGTCGCCGACGGCGTCGACGCGACATCGGAGTTCCCCACCGACCGCGGCTGGGACCTCGCGAGCCTCTACGACCCGGACCCCGCCAACCCCGGCACGACGTACGCGCGCCGCGGCGGATTCCTCGCGGGGGCGGGCGACTTCGACGCGGAGTTCTTCGGGATCAGCCCCCGCGAGGCGGCCGCGATGGACCCGCAGCAGCGGCTCCTCGTGGAGACCGCGTGGGAGGCCGTCGAACGCGCGGGCATCGACCCGAGCTCGCTGCGCGGCAGCAGGACCGGCGTCTTCGTCGGCGCCACGAACATGGAGTACGGCCCGCGCCTGAACGCCCCTGCCGACGGCACCGAGGGCTTCCGCCTCACCGGCAACACCACCAGCGTGGCATCGGGCCGCATCTCGTATCTCCTCGGCCTCGAGGGCCCGGCGCTGACGGTGGACACGGCGTGCTCGTCGTCCCTTGTCGCACTGCACCAGGCGGTGCAGTCGGTCCGCAGCGGGGAGTCCGCCCTGGCCCTGGCGGGCGGCGTGACGGTCCTGTCCACGCCGGGCATGTTCGTCGAGTTCTCCCGCCAGCGCGGCCTGGCCCCCGACGGCCGCTGCAAGCCCTTCTCCGACGACGCGGACGGCACCGGCTGGGCGGAGGGCGTCGGCCTGGTCGTCGTCGAGCGCCTCTCGGACGCGGAACGCCAGGGCCACCAGGTCCTGGCCGTCGTACGCGGCTCGGCGGTGAACCAGGACGGCGGCAGCAACGGCCTGACCGCGCCGAACGGTCCGTCCCAGCAGCGGGTCATCCGGGATGCGCTGGCCAGCGCACGGCTGACGTCGGCGGACGTCGATGTGGTCGAGGCACACGGCACGGGCACCTCGCTGGGCGACCCGATCGAGGCGCAGGCGCTGCTGGCGACGTACGGCCAAGGGCGAGATGCGGAACAGCCGTTGTGGCTGGGGTCGATCAAGTCCAACATCGGTCACACCCAGGCGGCCGCCGGTGTCGCGGGCGTCATCAAGATGGTCCAGGCGATGCGCCACGGCGTCATGCCGCGCTCGCTGCACGCCACCACGCCCTCGCGCCACGTGGACTGGAAGTCCGGCGCTGTGAGCGTGCTGACGGCACAGCAGGAGTGGACGCCCGAGCCGGAACGGCCGCGACGTTCCGCGGTGTCGTCCTTCGGCATCAGCGGCACCAACGCGCATGTGATTCTCGAAGCGGCGCCGGTGGCGGAGGAGGAGCCGTCGGCGGCTGAGCCGGTGGTGCGGGATGGCGGTGCTCTGCCGTGGGTCCTTTCGGGCCGGAGTGAGGCGGCGCTTGCGGAGCAGGCGGCGCGGCTCCTTGTCCGGGTCGGTGAGGGTGCCGGACTCGATCCGCGGGATGTCGGGTTCACGCTGGCGGAGGGGCGCGCGGTGCTTGAGCATCGGGCGGTTGTCCTTGGTGGCCGGGTGGATGAACTCGCGGCTGGGCTTGGGGAGTTGGCGGCTCGGCGGCCGGCTTCAGGGGTTGTTGCGGGGCGTGCCAAGCCCTCCGGTGGTGTGGTGTTCGTGTTCCCGGGTCAGGGTTCGCAGTGGGTGGGTATGGCGCGTGAACTCCTGGAGTTTTCGCCGGTGTTCGCGGGGCGGATGGCGGAGTGTGCTGCCGCTTTGGATCCGTACGTGGATGGCTGGTCGCTGCTGGATGTCGTGCGGGAGGGGGACGAGGGGGCCTTCCGGCGGGTTGATGTGGTGCAGCCGGTGTTGTTCGCGGTGATGGTGTCGCTGGCCGAGTTGTGGCGGTCGCTGGGCGTGCGGCCGTCTGCGGTGGTGGGTCATTCGCAGGGTGAGATCGCGGCTGCGTGTGTCGCGGGCGGACTGTCCTTGGACGATGCGGCGCGTGTCGTGGCGTTGCGCAGTCGCGCGATCCTGAAGTTGTCGGGTCGTGGCGGCATGGTGTCCGTACTGGCCCCCGAGGCGCAGGTGGTCGGCCGTCTGTCGGACGGTCTGCAGATCGCGGTCGTCAACGGCCCCGAGCAGGTCGTGGTGTCCGGTGCTCCGGACGAGCTGGATGCGCTGATGGCCGGGTGTGAGGCCGACGGGATTCAGGCGCGTCGGATCGCGGTGGATTACGCCTCGCACTCGCCGCAGGTCGAGGACTTGAAGGCCGAGCTGCTGGACGTACTCGATGGGATTGAGCCGCGTACGGGTCAAGTCCCGTTGTTCTCAACGGTGTCGGGTGAACTGATCGATACGGCGTCGATGGATGCGGAGTACTGGTTCACCAATCTCCGTCAGACCGTCCGGTTCGACGCGGCGCTGGATTCGCTGCTTGAGGCCGGGCACCGCGTCTTCGTCGAGGCGAGTCCGCACCCCGTCCTGGCGGGTGCGGTCACCCAGGCCGCGGAGGGAAGCGGCGTCGACGGTGTGACCGCGGTCGGCACTCTCCGTCGTGAAGAGGGCGAAGAGGCACGGCTGTTGCAGAACCTGGCCGAGGTGTTCGTGGCCGGTGTGGACGTGGACTGGTCGGCGTGGCTTCAGGGCGGGCGGCTCGTGGAGTTGCCGACGTACGCCTTCCAGCGGCGTCGTCACTGGCTGGCCGCGGGCCGGTCCGTGGTGGACGCGGCCGGGCTCGGGCTGAATGCCACCGGGCATCCGCTGCTCGGGGCCGCTGTGCGCCTCGCCTCGCAGGACGGGCTTGTCCTGACCGGTCAGCTGTCGTTGCACACCCATGCGTGGCTTGCGGACCACGCGGTCTTCGGCACGGTCATCCTGCCGGGCACCGCCTTCGTCGAGCTGGCGTTGCACGCCGGTGGCGAGGTCGGCTGCGGGGTGCTTGAGGAGCTGACGCTTGAGCGGCCGCTGGTGCTTGCGCCGGACGCGGTGGTCGCGGTGCAAGTGTCGGTGGGCGTCCCGGATGACGCGGGGCACCGGTCTGTCGCCGTGCACTCGCGTGTCCAGGGCGCCGACGAGGACGCGGGGGCCGAGTGGGTCCGGCATGCCGTGGGTGTGCTGGTGGCCGAGCCCGTGGTGACGGAGGAGGAGCGGCTGGAGGGTGCTTGGCCGCCCGCCGGTGCTCAGCGGGTCGACGTCGACGACGCGTACGAGCTGCTTGCCGGGGTGGGATACGGATACGGGCCGGTGTTCCAGGGCCTGCACGCCGTGTGGAGCGCGGGCGAAGAGCTGTTCGCCGAGGTGCGGCTGCCGGCCGAGGCCGATGAGTTCGGTGTCCACCCGGCGCTGCTCGACGCCGCGCTGCATCCGCTCCTCGACGGCGAGCTGTGGGTGCCGTTCTCCTGGAGCGGGGTGCGGCTGCACTCGGTGGGCGCTGCGGCGCTGCGGGTGCGGTTGTCGCGGCGGGCCGACGGTTCCGTGCGGCTCGCGGTGTTCGACGGTGCCGGGCTGCCGGTGGTGACCGTGGACGAGCTGCGGTTGCAGCGGATGTCGCGGGAGCAGTTGGGCTCGGCGGTGGCCGGAGATCCGTTGTACGAGGTGCGGTGGACCGATGTGCCGGTGCCGGACGTCTCGGGGGGTGTGCCGTCGGAGGTCGTGGTCGAGTACGTCGAGCCCGGTGGGGACGTCCGTGCGAGCGTGGCCGAGGTCCTTGGGGCGGTCCAGCGGTTCCTGGCCGATGCGGCCGACGGTGACGCGCGGCTGGCTGTCGTCACCCGGGGTTCGGTCATGGCGGAGCCGGATCCGGCCACCGCGGCGGTGTGGGGTCTGCTGCGTTCGGCGCAGGCCGAGCACCCCGGGCGCATGGTGGTCGTGGATGTGCCCGCCGGTGGGGATGCTGAAGCCGCCGTGGCGCTGGCTCTCGCTTCCGGGGAGCCTCAAGTCGCCCTGGTTGATGGGCGGTTGTGCGTACCGAGGCTGGCCACCGTTGCCCCGGAAGCGGCGACCGCGCCGGACTTCAAGCCGGACGGCACCGTACTGATCACCGGCGCGAGTGGGGCGCTGGGTCAGTTGGTGGCTCGGCACCTGGTCTCCGGGTACGGGGTGCGGCATCTGTTGCTGGTCAGTCGTCGGGGTGCCGAGGGCTCGGAGGGGTTGGCCGCCGAGCTGACCGATGCGGGCGCGACGGTGGGCTTCGCCGCCTGCGATGTGGCCGACCGCGAGGGCCTTACGGCGGCGCTCACCGGCATTCCCGCCGAGCATCCGCTGACCGCCGTCATCCACGCGGCGGGCGTACTCGACGACGGCATCGTCACCGCCCTGACGCCCGAGCAGATCGACAGGGTGATGCGGCCGAAGGTCGACGGTGCGCGGCTGCTCGACGAGCTGACGCGAGACGCCGATCTCGCCGCCTTCGTGCTGTTCTCGTCGGCGGCCGGTGTGATGGGAACGGCCGGGCAGGGCAACTACGCGGCTGCCAATGCCTTCCTGGACGCACTCGCCCACCAGCGCCGGGCCGAAGGGCTCGCGGCCACGTCGATGGCCTGGGGCCTGTGGACCAGTGACAGCGCGATGACCGCGCACCTGGACGAGGCAGACCTGGCCCGGCTGTCGCGCAGCGGCCTGGGTTCGATGTCGACCTCCCAGGGCCTGGCGCTCTTCGACGCGGCCCTTGCGGCCGACCGGGCGACCGTTGTCCCGGCCCGCCTCGACCTGCCCGCCCTGCGCAACCGGGCGGCGCGGGACAACCTGCCCGCGGTCTTCAAGTCCCTGGTCCGGGCTCCCGTACGCCGTGCGGTGGCGCCCAGCGCGGAAAAGGCCTCGTCCTGGGCCGGCCGGATGGCGGCTCTGGACGACGCGGACCGTGCGGCGGCGCTGCTCGAACTCGTGGGCGCGCAGGTGTCGTTGGTCCTCGGCCATGGCTCGGCGTCCTCGGTGGAGGCCGACCGTGCCTTCCGCGACCTGGGCTTCGATTCGCTGACCGGGCTTGAGCTGCGGCAGCGGCTGCAGAGCGCGACGGGGCTGCGGCTGCCGTCCACGCTGGTCTTCGACTACCCGACGCTGACCGCGCTGGTCGGCTTCCTGGAGGAGCAGATCCAGGGCACCGCCACCGGCTCCGCCCTTCCTGTGGCGGTGGTGGCCGCCACGGACGACGACCCGGTCGTCATCGTCGGCATGGCCTGCCGGCTGCCCGACGGGATCGACTCGCCGCAGGAGTTGTGGCAGGCGACGCTCGACGGCGTCGACGCGATCACCGAGTTCCCCGCCGACCGCGGCTGGGACCTGGCGGGCCTCTACGACCCCGACCCGGGCCACCTCGGCACGAGCTACTCCCGCCGGGGCGGATTCCTGACCGGTGCCGGTGACTTCGACGCGGAGTTCTTCGGCATCAGCCCGCGCGAGGCCGCCGCGATGGACCCGCAGCAGCGGCTCCTCCTGGAGACCGCGTGGGAGGCCCTGGAACGGACCGGCATCGACCCGACCTCGCTGCGGGGCAGCAGGACCGGCGTCTTCGCCGGCCTGATGTACCACGACTACGGCTCCTGGCTCGCGGAGGCGACCGAGGACGTCGAGGGCCTGCTGATCACCGGCAACAGCGGTGGTGTCGCCTCGGGGCGCATCTCGTACCAACTGGGCCTGGAAGGGCCCGCGTTGACGGTGGACACGGCATGCTCGTCGTCCCTTGTCGCACTGCACCTGGCGGCGCAGGCGCTGCGCAATGGCGAGTGCTCGCTTGCGTTGGCCGGTGGCGTGACGGTGATGTCGACCCCGACGACGTTCGTCGAGTTCTCCCGCCAGCGGGCGATGTCGGTGGACGGCCGCTGCAAGGCGTTCTCCGACGACGCCGACGGTGCGGGCTGGTCGGAGGGGGTCGGCCTGCTGGTGGTCGAGCGGCTCTCGGACGCGCGACGCAACGGACACCCCGTCCTGGCAGTCGTGCGTGGCTCGGCGGTCAACCAGGACGGCGGCAGCAACGGCCTGACCGCGCCGAACGGTCCGTCCCAGCAGCGGGTCATCCGGGATGCGCTGGCCAGCGCGCGCCTGACGTCGACCGATGTGGATGTGGTCGAGGCGCACGGCACGGGTACGTCGCTGGGCGACCCGATCGAGGCGCAGGCGCTGTTGGCAACGTACGGCCAAGGGCGTGACGAGGACCGGCCGTTGTGGCTCGGCTCGGTGAAGTCCAACATCGGTCACACCCAGGCGGCTGCCGGTGTCGCGGGCATCATCAAGATGGTCCAGGCGATGCGGTACGGCACCATGCCGCGCACCCTGCACGCGGCCACCCCCTCCCACCACGTCGACTGGACCGAGGGCCAGGTCAAGCTCCTCACGGAGAACCAGCCGTGGCCGGAGAGCGACCGCCCGCGCCGGTCCGGTGTGTCCTCCTTCGGTATCGGCGGGACGAACGCGCACGTAATCCTGGAGGCCGCCCCGGTCGAGGATGCCGAGCTGGCGTCGGCCGACGAGGCCGTTCCCGCTCTGCCGGAGGCCCCCGCCGTCGTGGACGCACCGGCGGTCCCGTGGGTCCTTTCGGGCCGGAGCGAGGCGGCGCTCGCGGAGCAGGCGGCGCGGCTCCTTGCCCGGGTCGGTGAGGGTGCCGAACTCGATCCGCGGGATGTCGGGTTCACGCTGACGGCGGGGCGTGCGGTGCTTGAGCACCGGGCCGTGGTCCTCGGCAGCGACGAGACCGAACTGACAGAAGAGCTCGCGGAGTTGGCGGCTGGTCGTGCGGCGACGGGAGTCGTCGCGGGGCGCGCAACGTCCTCCGGTGGTGCCGTGTTTGTGTTCCCGGGTCAGGGTTCGCAGTGGGTTGGTATGGCGCGTGAACTCCTGGAGTTTTCGCCGGTGTTCGCGGGGCGGATGGCCGAGTGTGCTGCCGCCTTGGATCCGTACGTCGATGGCTGGTCGCTTCTCGATGTCGTGCGGGAGGGGGATGAGGAGGCCTTCCGGCGGGTTGATGTGGTGCAGCCGGTGCTCTTCGCGGTGATGGTGTCGCTGGCTGAGCTGTGGCGGTCGCTGGGTGTGCGGCCTGCTGCCGTGGTCGGGCACTCCCAGGGGGAGATCGCGGCCGCGTGTGTCGCGGGCGGACTGTCCCTCGACGATGCGGCGCGTGTCGTGGCGTTGCGCAGTCGCGCGATCCTGAAGTTGTCGGGTCGTGGCGGCATGGTGTCCGTACTGGCCCCCGAGGCGCAGGTGGTCGGCCGTCTGTCGGACGGTCTGCAGATCGCGGTCGTCAACGGCCCCGAGCAGGTCGTGGTGTCCGGTGCTCCGGACGAGCTGGACGCGCTGATGGCGGGCTGTGAGGCCGACGGCATCCAGGCGCGTCGTATCGCCGTGGACTACGCCTCGCACTCCCCGCAGGTCGAGGACTTGAAGGCCGAGCTGCTGGACGTACTCGATGGGATCGAGCCGCGCACGGGTCAAGTCCCGCTGTTCTCAACGGTGTCGGGTGAGCTGATCGACACGGCGTCGATGGATGCGGAGTACTGGTTCACCAATCTCCGTCAGACCGTCCGGTTCGACGCGGCGCTGGATTCGCTGCTTGAGGCCGGACACCGCGTCTTCGTCGAGTCCAGCCCCCACCCCGTCCTGTCAGGCGCCGTCACCCAGGCCGCCGAGGGCGCGGGCACGGCCGGTGTGACCGCGGTGGGCACCCTCCGCCGTGGTGAGGACGAGCGGGCGCGTCTGCTGCGCAGTCTGGCCGAGGTGTTCGTCGCCGGTGTGGACGTGGACTGGTCGGCGTGGCTCCAGGGCGGGCGGCTCGTGGAGTTGCCGACGTACGCCTTCCAGCGGCGACGTCACTGGCTGCCCGCCGGGCGGTCCGTGGTGGACGCGGCCGGGCTCGGGCTGCACCCGGCCGGGCATCCGCTGCTCGGCGCGGCCGTGCGCCTCGCGGGCGGCGACGACAGCATCGTGCTCACCGGGCGGATATCCCGGGCCACGCACCCCTGGCTGGAGGATCACGCCGTCTTCGGCACGGTGCTGCTTCCCGGAACCGCCTTTGTGGAGATGGCACTTCGCGCGGGCGACGAGGCCGGCTGTCAGATGCTTGAGGAGCTGACGCTTGAGCGGCCGCTGGTGCTTGCGCCAGACGCGCTGGTCGCGGTGCAGGTGTCGGTGGGGGCCCCGGACGATGCGGGGCGCCGGCCCGTCGCCGTGCACTCCCGCGTCCAGGACGCGGACACGGGCACGGACACGGGCATGGGTACGGGCCTGGAGTGGGTCCGGCACGCCGTGGGTGTGCTGGCCGCGGGTCCCGTGGCGGCGGAGGAGCGTCTTGACGGTGCGTGGCCGCCCGCCGGTGGTCAGCGCGTGGACGCGTCCGATGCGTACGAGCTTCTGGCCGGCCTGGGGTATGGGTACGGTCCTGCCTTCCGTGGCCTGCGTGCGCTGTGGCGGGACGGCGACGAGATGTACGCCGAGGTCCAACTGCCCGTGGAACCCGACGCGTTCGGAGTTCACCCGGCACTCCTCGATGCCGCGCTGCATCCGCTGCCGTCGGGTGACATGAAGGTGCCGTTCTCCTGGAGCGGGGTGCGGCTGCACTCGGTGGGTGCGTCCGCCGTGCGGGTCCGTCTGTCGCCGTGTGGTGACGGGGCCGTACGCGTGGCGGTGTTCGACGGTGCCGGGCTGCCGGTGGTGACCGTGGACGAGCTGCGGTTGCAGCCGATGTCGCAGGAGCAGTTGGGCTCGGCGGTGGCCGCCGACCCGCTGTTCGAGGTGCGGTGGACCGATGTGCCGGTGCCGGACGCCTCCGGAGGCGTGCCGTCGGAGGTTGTCATCGAGCACGTCGAGCCCGGCGGTGACGTCCGTACGAGCGTGGCGGCAGTCCTTGACTCGGTCCAGCGGTTCCTGGCCGAAGCGGCCGACAGTGACGCGCGGCTGGCCTTTGTCACCCGGGGCTCGGTCATGGCGGAGCCCGACCCAGCCACCGCGGCCGTATGGGGTCTGCTGCGTTCGGCGCAGGCCGAGCACCCCGGACGCATGGTGGTCGTCGACACGGTCGAAGACGGGGACCCCGAGGACGCCGTGGCACTGGCCCTTGCCTCCGGGGAGCCTCAAGTGGCCCTCCGTGACGGGCGGTTGTGCGTGCCGAGGCTCGTCACCGTCGCCCCGGAAGCGGCGACAGCCCCGGACTTCAAGCCGGACGGCACCGTACTGATCACCGGCGCGGGCGGCGCGCTCGGCAAGCTGGTGGCCCGGCATCTGGTCGCCGAGTACGGCGTACGGCATCTGCTGCTGGTCAGCCGTCGCGGCGCCGAGGGCTCGGAGGAGCTGGCCGCCGAGCTGACCGATGCGGGCGCGTCGGTGGCCTTCGCCGCCTGCGATGTGGCCGACCGCGAGGGCCTCACGGCGGCGCTCACCGGCATTCCCGCCGAGCACCCGCTGACCGCCGTCATCCACGCGGCGGGCGTACTCGACGACGGCATCGTCACCGCCCTGACCCCGGAACGCCTCGACACGGTGATGCGGCCCAAGGTCGACGGCGCCCTGCTCCTGGACGAGTTGACCCGGGAGCTGGATCTGGATCTGGCCGCCTTCGTCCTGTTCTCGTCCGCGGCCGGGGTGATGGGCACGGCCGGACAGGGCAACTACGCGGCGGCCAACGCCTTCCTGGACGCGCTCGCCCACCAGCGCCGGGCCGCCGGACTGCAGGCCACCTCCATGGCGTGGGGTCTGTGGACCAGCGACAGCGCGATGACCGCGCACCTGGACGACGCCGACCTGGCCCGGCTCACCCGTGGCGGTCTCGCGCCGATGTCGCCGGTCCAGGGCCTCGCGCTCTTCGACGCGGCTCTGGCCGCCGACCGGGCGACGCTGTTCCCGGCGCGCCTCGACCTGCCCGCCCTGCGCAACCAGGCGGCGCAGGACAGCCTGCCCGCCGTCTTCAAGTCCCTGGTCCGAGGGCCGGCCCGCCGTGCGGCCGCCGTCGGTGACGGGCAGGCGTCGTCGTGGGCCGCGGACATGGCCGCCCTGGACGACGCCGACCGCACCGCGGCACTGCTCGAACTCGTGGGCGCGCAGGTGTCGTTGGTCCTCGGCCATGGCTCGGCGTCCTCCGTCGACGCCGACCGTGCCTTCCGTGACCTGGGCTTCGACTCGCTGACCGGGCTTGAGCTGAGGCAGCGGCTGCAGAGCGCGACAGGTCTGCGGCTGCCGTCCACGCTGGTCTTCGACTATCCGACGCTGAGCACCCTGGTGGGCTTCCTCGGCGAGCAGGTGCAGGGCACCGCGACGGGGCCGACGAGCCCCGTGACGGTCGGCGCGGCCACGGACACGGACGACGACCCGATCGTCATCGTCGGCATGGCCTGCCGGCTGCCCGACGGGATCGACTCGCCTCAGGAGTTGTGGCAGGCGGCCCTCGATGGTGTCGACGCGACCGGCGAGTTCCCTGCCGACCGCGGCTGGGATCTGGCGGGCCTCTACGACCCGGACCCGGATCACCCCGGTACGACGTACTCCCGTCGCGGCGGCTTCCTCACCGGAGCGGGCGACTTCGACGCCGAGTTCTTCGGGATCAGCCCGCGCGAGGCGACGGCGATGGACCCGCAGCAGCGACTGCTCGTGGAGACCGCGTGGGAGGCCCTGGAGCGGACGGGCATCGACCCGACCTCGCTGCGGGGCAGCAGGACCGGAGTCTTCGCCGGCCTGATGCCGATGGAGTACGGGCCGCCGCTGTACGAGCCGATCGAGGGCATGGACGGCTTCCGCATGCTCGGCAACTCGTCGAGCGTGGCGTCGGGCCGCATCTCCTACCTCCTCGGCCTCGAGGGCCCGGCGATGACGGTGGACACCGCCTGCTCGTCGTCGCTTGTCGCGCTGCATCTGGCGGCGCAGGCCCTGCGCAACGGGGAGTGCAGCCTCGCCCTTGCCGGTGGTGTGACGGTGATGTCGACGCCGACGACGTTCGTGGAGTTCTCCCGGCAGCGGGCGATGTCTCCCGACGGCCGCTGCAAGGCGTTCTCGGACGACGCCGACGGTGCGGGCTGGTCGGAGGGGGTCGGCCTGCTCGTGGTCGAGCGGCTCTCCGACGCGCGGCGCAATGGACACCCCGTCCTGGCCGTCGTACGCGGTTCGGCGGTGAACCAGGACGGCGGCAGCAATGGCCTGACCGCCCCCAACGGCCCCTCGCAGCAGCGCGTCATCCGGGATGCGCTGAGCAGTGCGCGGCTGACATCTGCCGACGTGGACGTCGTAGAAGGACACGGCACCGGCACGTCCCTCGGCGACCCCATCGAGGCGCAGGCGCTGCTCGCCACGTACGGTCAAGGGCGGGACGAGGAGCGGCCGTTGTGGCTCGGCTCGGTCAAGTCCAACATCGGTCACACGCAGGCCGCGGCGGGCGTCGCGGGCATCATCAAGATGGTGTACGCGATGCGGTACGGCGTCATGCCGCGCACCCTGCACGCGTCCACGCCCTCGCGCCACGTCGACTGGGAGGCCGGCGCCGTCAGCGTACTGACGGACCATCAGGAGTGGCCCGAGGTCGACCGGCCGCGCCGCTCGGCGGTCTCGTCCTTCGGCATCAGCGGGACCAACGCACACGTCATCCTCGAAGCCGCGCCCGAGGACACCGAGACGCAGGAACAGGAGCGGGAGCAGGCGCCGGACGTGCCGGTGATCCCCTGGGCGCTGTCGGCGAAGACCCCCGCCGGAGTGCGGCGGCAGGCCGCACGGCTGCTCGCGCGGATCACCGATGACCCCGGACTCGACCCCCGGGACGTCGGATACACCCTCGCAGCGGGTCGCGCGCTGATGGACCACCGGGCCGTGGTCCTCGGCGCCGGGCGCGACGAGCTGACCGGCGGTCTCGCCGCCGTCGCCCGGGGCGACGAGACGCCGGGCGCCGTCGTCGGACCGGCCCGCGCCGCCGGACCGGGCGGGCTCGCGCTCGTCTTCTCCGGACAGGGCTCGCAGCGGGCCGGAATGGGCCGCGAACTGCACGGGCTCTACCCGGTGTTCGCCGAGGCCTTCGACGCCGTGTGCGCCGCCGTCGACGAGCACCTCGACGGGCACGCCGAACACCCGCTGCGTGACGTCGTGTTCGCCCCCGCCGAATCCCCGCTCGCCTCGCTCCTCCAGCAGAGCATGTACACGCAGACCGGCCTGTTCGCGCTTGAGGTCGCGCTCCTCGCGCTGCTGAAGGAATGGGGGGTCACACCCGAGTACGTCATGGGCCACTCCCTGGGCGAGATCACCGCGGCGTACGCGGCGGACGTGCTCTCGCTGGCCGACGCGTGCGCCCTCGTCGCGGCGCGCGGCCGGCTGATGCAGGCCCTGCCGGAAGGCGGGGCGATGGTCGCCATCGCCGTCGACGAGCGGACGGCCCACGCGTACATCGAGCAGGCCGGACTGGAAGGTCAGGCCGGGATCGCCGCCGTCAACGGCCCCGAGGCCGTGGTGGTTTCGGGCGAAGAGTCCGCGGCGGAGGCCGTCGCCGGGCACTTCCGTGCCGCCGGGCACCGGGTGCGCCGCCTCTCCGTGTCGCACGCGTTCCACTCGCACCGCATGGACGCGATGCTCGACGATTTCGCCCACGTGCTGGAAGGCCTGTCCTTCCAGGCGCCGAAGATCCCCGTCGTCTCGAACGTCACCGGCGGCCCGGTCGACCCCGAGCGTCTCTGCACCCCGCAGTACTGGGTGGAGCACGTCCGCGGGGCCGTACGGTTCGCCGACGGCGTCCGGCACCTCGCCGACCAGGGAGTCACCACCTACCTGGAGGTCGGGCCCGAGGCCGTGGTCACCCCGATGGTGCACGCCACCCTCGACCCGGCCCTCGGTGACGACGGGTACGTCGCCGTCGCCACCCTCAAGTCCGGTCAGCCGGAGCCCCTCGCGCTCACCCGGGCGCTCGCCCAGCCGTTCGTGTCCGGGGTGCCGGTGGCGTGGGACCGGCTGCTGCCCGGCGGACGCCGCACCGAACTGCCGGGCTACTCCTTCGCGGGGCAGCGCTACTGGCAGGACGCGGCCGAGTCGACGGCCGGGATCCGCGCCGCCGGTCTGAACGCCACCCGGCACCCGCTGCTCGGCGCCGCCGTGTTCCTCGCCGACGGCCAGGCGGTGCTCACCGGCCGGGTGCTGCCCGGGGCGCACCCCTGGCTCGCCGACCATGCGGTGGCCGGCACGGTCCTGCTGCCCGGCACGGCCTTCCTCGACCTGGCGCTGTACGCCGGTGACGAGGTGGGCTGCCCCCTCGTCGAGGAACTGACCCTGGAGACACCCCTGGTGCTGCCGGCCGACGCCGCCGTGTACCTCCAGGTCGTCGTCGGCGCCCCGGACGACGAGGGCCGCAGGTCCCTCACCGTCCACTCGTCGCCCACCACGCCGACCTCCGGCACCGAGCCGCTGGTCCGGCACGCGACGGGCACGCTGTCCGCGCGGGCCGCGCACCCGGCCGAGGTGTGGGACTGGCCGCCGGCCGACGCCGAGCCGATCCCGGTCGACGGTCTGTACGAGGACCTGGCCGAGCGCGGATACGGGTACGGCCCGGTGTTCCAGGGCCTGCGCACGGTCCGTCGTACGGCGGACGCCCTCTACGCGGAGGTCGAACTGCCCGCACAGCCGGGCGCGTTCGGCATCCACCCGGCGCTGCTCGACGCCGCGCTGCACGCCGTCACGCTCGGAGTGCCGTCGCTGAGCGGCGCCGAGGGCGCGGCGCCGCTGCTTCCGTTCTCCTGGACGGGCGTGACGATGGAGGCGTCCGGAGCGAGCGCGGTACGGGTCCGGCTCACCGCCGCCGGGGACGGCGCGGTGTCCCTGGCCGCCGTCGACGCGACGGGGCGCCCCGTCATCACCGTGGACGGGCTGCTGCTGCGGCCCATGTCCTCGGCGTCCGTAGCGGCACCGGACCTGGACGGCGGGCTCCAACTGCGGTGGCGCGCCCTGCCGGTGGACACGGACGGGGCCGCCCCGGCGGTCACCGTCGTCGACGTGGAGCCCGGCGACGTACACGCAAGGACGGCCGAGGTGCTGCAGCGCGTGCAGCGCTTCCTCGCCGAGTCGGCCGACGGGGGCGCGCGGCTCGCCGTGGTCACCCGGGGCGCCGTGATGGAGCAGCCCGATCCGGCCACCGCGGCCGTGTGGGGCCTGCTGCGCTCGGCCCAGGCCGAGCACCCGGGCCGGCTGCTGATCGTCGACGTGGACACCCGGTCGGACGCGGCTGTCGCTGCGGCCGTCGCCGCGGCTGTCGCTTCCGGCGAACCTCAGGTCGCCGTACGCGACGGGCAGGTGTTCGCACCGAGGCTCGTCCGCTCCACGGCGCCGACCCTGACACTGCCGGACGCCCCGCAGTGGCGGCTGGCGACGACGGGTGACGGCAGCCTTGCCGTCACCGCTGAACCGGCGCCCGCCGCCCCGCTTGGCCCGCACGAGATCCGGGTGGCGATGCGGGCCGCCGGGATCGCCCGCGACGACCTGACCGCCGGGACCGGTACGCCGGGCACCGGGGGCGCTGGTGTCGTGACGGAGGCCGGTGCGGCCGTCACCGGCGTGGCCGTGGGCGACCGCGTGTGGGGCGTGTTCCCGCAGGGCGGCGCCCTGGGCCGGGCGGCGGTCACCGACCACCGTTCCGTGGCCCGCGTCCCGCGGGGCGTGAACTTCGCCGAGGCCGCGGCGCTCCCGCGGGCCTTCCTCACCGCCTGGCACGCCTTGGTGGACGAGGCGGAACTGCGCTCCGGGCAACGGGTGTTGATCCACTCCGGCGGCGACGCCATCGGCCTCGCCGCGGTCCAGATCGCCCGCCACCTGGGCGCCGAGGTGTTCGCCACCGCGCCCCGGACGGCGTGGGACACCCTGCGCGACAGCGGCCTCGACGCGGCGCACATCGCCGAACCGGAGGCCGGCGACATCGTGCGGAAGGTGCCCATGGGCCTGGACGTGATCCTGGCCCAGGAGGGGAGCAGCAGGGACACCGACGCCTCGGCGGCGCTGCTCGCCGAGGGGGGCCGGTTCGTGGCTGTGGGCACTGGCTCGGTGACCGGCGCAGGCACGGGCTCGGCCGTCGGCGCCGGCACTGGCGCCGTCCCGGCCTCGGCCACCGACGCCGACTCGCCCTCGGCCCCTGGCGCCGACTCGCCGTCGGCCACCGACGCCGACTCGGCCTCGGCCCCTGGCGCCGACTCGCCGTCGGCCGTCGGTGGTGTATCGGCCTCGGCCGCTGGCGCCGACTGGACCCCGGCCGTCGGTGGTGTATCGGCCTCGGCCCCTGGCGCCGACTCGCCGTCGGCCGTCGGTGGTGTATCGGCCTCGGCCGCTGGCGCCGACTGGACCCCGGCCGTCGGTGGTGTATCGGCCTCGGCCACTGACGCCGACTGGACCCCGGCCATCGGTGGCGTCCCGGCCTCGGCCACTGACGCCGACTCGACGACGACTGCCGGTGCCGACCCGACGCCGACGCCGACGCCGACCCTGACCCCGACCACCGCCTCCGACCCGACCCCTCCCACCGCCATCGACACCACCCGGCAGCAAGCCGTCATCGCCGAACTCGGCGGGCTCTTCGCCACCGGCGCGCTGCGTCCGGTGCCGGTCACGGCGTACGACATCCGTGCCGCGGCCGACGCCTACCGTCGGCTCGGCGAGGGCGGGCAGACCGGCGGCTCGGTCCTGACCCTTCCCCGTCCGCTCGACCCGGAAGGCACCGTCGTCGTCACCGGCGCGAGCGGCACCCTGGGCCGGCTCGTCCTGCGGCGGCTCGTCTCCGAGCACGGCGTACGCAACGTCCTGCTGCTCAGCCGCAGCGGCGGCGATGCACCGAGCGACCTGGTGGACAGCGGCGTACGGGTGGACTCGGTGGCCTGCGACGTCGCGGACCGTGAGCAGCTCGCCCGCGCCCTGGCCCGCATCCCCGCGGAGCATCCGCCGACCGCCGTGGTGCACACGGCCGGAGTCCTCGACGACGGGGTCCTCGAAGCCCTGACGCCCGAGCGGCTCGCCACCGTGCTGCGCCCGAAGGCGGACGCGGTCGACGCCCTGCACGAACTGACCGCCGACGCGGACCTCGCGGCCTTCGTGGTGTTCTCGTCGGTGGCCGGTGTCCTCGGCTCGGCAGGGCAGGCGAACTACGCCGCCGCCAACGCCTACCTGGACGCGTTCGCCGCCCGCCGGCACGCGGCGGGACGGCCCGCGGTCTCCATCGCCTGGGGCATGTGGACGCAGTCCAGCACGATGACGGCCGGACTCGGCACCGCCGACCTCGGCCGGATCGCCCGCACCGGACTGCTGCCCACCGCGACCGACGAGGGCCTCGCCGCCTTCGACCGGGCGCTCGCCGGCGCCCTGCCCAACGTCGTGCCGGTACGCGTCGACACCGCCGCGCTCCGTGCCGCCGAGTCCGTACCGCCGCTCCTGCGGGACCTGGCACCCGCCCCGAACCGGCGGGCCGCGGCGGGCGTCGCGGCGGCGCGGGACGAGTCCCTGGAGAGCAGGCTGCGCGGCCTTCCGGCCGAGCAGCAGCGCACCCTCCTGCTCGACCTGGTCCTGACCGACGTCGCCCTGGTGCTCGGGCACAGCGACCCGCGCGGCGTCTCCGCCGAAGGGGCCTTCCGCGACCTGGGCTTCGACTCGCTGACCGCCGTCGAACTCCGCAACAGGATCAACACCCGTACGGGCGTGAAGCTGAGCGCGACCGCGGTCTTCGACCACCCGAGCCCGCTCGCCCTCGTCGACCATCTGCTCGGCCGCATCGCCCCGGCGCCCGCCGACCCGCGGGACACCGAGGAGCCGGACTACGAGCGGGTCATGGCCGACCTCACCAGGATCAGGAGCCACCTGGCCGCACTGGAGCTCACCCGCGCGCAACGAGTCGCGCTGGCCGAGACCGTCCGCGGCATGTCGGAGCCATGGACGAACGGAGAGTCCATGGCGCGTGCGGCCGGGGACCCGGCACCGGCCGCCCTCGAATCCGCGTCCGCGGCGGAAGTCCTCGACTTCGTCACCAACAGCCTCGGCATCTCCATCTCCGGCGACGCAACCCCTGGCGACGCAAGCACCGGCGACGCAACCGACGGCGACGCATCGCCCACCGACCCGAGTTGAGAGTGATTTCATGCCCACCGAAGACGAGCTCCTCAAGTACCTCAAGGCGGTCTCCGAGGAACTGCACGTCACGCGCGGCCGGCTGCAGGCCGTGGAGGGCCGCCGCGACGAGCCCGTGGCGATCGTCGGCATGAGCTGCCGGCTGCCCGGCGGCGTGTCGTCGCCGGACCACCTCTGGGACGTCGTCGTCAAGGGACAGGACGCGATCGGCGAGTTCCCCGCCGACCGCGGCTGGGACGTCGACGCGCTGTACGACCCCGAACCGGGAAACCCCGGCAAGACCTACACTCGCTCCGGTGGATTCCTGCACGACGCCGCCGACTTCGACCCGGCGTTCTTCGGGATCACCCCGCGCGAGGCGCAGGGCATGGACCCGCAGCAGCGCCTGATGCTCGAAGCCTCGTGGCAGGCCCTGGAGAGCGCGGGGATCAACCCGCAGACCCTCAAGGACAGCCGCACCGGAGTCTTCGCCGGTTCCTTCCACCACGACTACGACCCCGGCGGCGGCAGCGTCGGCAGCCTCGTCTCCGGACGCGTCTCCTACACCCTCGGCCTGCAGGGCCCCGCCGTCACGGTCGACACGGCATGCTCTTCGTCCCTCGTCGCGCTGCACCAGGCGGTGCGCTCGCTGCGCGACGGCGAGTCCACGCTGGCCCTGGCCGGCGGCGTGACGGTGCTCTCCACGCCCGGCGTCTTCGTCGAGTTCTCCCGCCAGCGCGGCCTCGCCGCCGACGGCCGCTGCAAGTCGTACGCCACGGCCGCGGACGGCACCGGCTGGGGCGAGGGCGTGGGCGTCCTGGTCCTTGAGCGGCTCTCGGACGCCGAGCGCAACGGCCACCGGGTCCTCGCGGTCGTCCGCGGCACCGCGGTCAACCAGGACGGCGCGTCCAACGGCCAGACTGCGCCCAACGGCCCGGCGCAGCAGCGGGTGATCCAGGACGCCCTGGCCAGTGCGCGGCTCTCCGCCGACGACGTGGACGTCGTCGAGGGACACGGCACCGGCACGACGCTCGGCGACCCGATCGAGGCGCAGGCGCTGCTTGCCACGTACGGCCAAGGGCGGGGCGAGGACCGGCCGTTGTGGCTCGGCTCGCTGAAGTCCAACATCGGTCACACGCAGGCCGCGGCGGGCGTCGCGGGCATCATCAAGATGGTGCAGGCCATACGGCACGGCGTCCTGCCGTCCACCCTGCACGTGGACGAACCCTCGCAGCACGTCGACTGGACCGAGGGCCAGGTCAGGCTTCTCACGGAGAACAGACCGTGGCCGCGGACCGACCGCCCGCGCCGGGCCGGCGTCTCGTCCTTCGGCTACAGCGGCACCAACGCACACGTGATCATCGAAGCGGCGCCGGTCGCGGAGGAAACGCCGCCGGCCGCCGATCCGGTGCGGGACGGCGGCGCCCTGCCGTGGGTCCTCTCGGGCCGGAGCGAGGCGGCGCTCGCGGAACAGGCGACCCGACTGCTCGCCCGGGTCACCGAGGGTTCCGAACTCGACCCGCGCGACGTGGCCCACTCCCTGGTGCACGGCCGGGCCACCCTGGAGCACCGCGCCGTCGTCCTCGGCGGAGACGGCTCCGAACTGGCGGCGCGCCTCGGCGAGTTGGCGGCGGGCAGCCCTGGCACGAGCGTGGTCGAGGGGCGTGCGCGGTCCGGTGCGTCTGGTGGTGCCGTGTTCGTGTTCCCGGGTCAGGGTTCGCAGTGGGTGGGTATGGCGCGTGAACTCCTGGAGTTTTCGCCGGTGTTTGCGGGGCGGATGGCGGAGTGTGCTGCCGCTTTGGATCCGTACGTGGATGGCTGGTCGCTGCTGGATGTTGTGCGGGAGGGGGATGAGGGGGCTTTCCGGCGGGTTGATGTGGTGCAGCCGGTGTTGTTCGCGGTGATGGTGTCGCTGGCCGAGTTGTGGCGGTCGCTGGGTGTGCGGCCGTCTGCGGTGGTGGGTCATTCGCAGGGTGAGATTGCGGCTGCGTGTGTCGCCGGTGGTCTGTCTTTGGATGATGCGGCGCGTGTCGTGGCGTTGCGCAGTCGCGCGATCCTGAAGTTGTCGGGTCGTGGCGGCATGGTCTCCGTACTCGCCCCCGAGGCGCAGGTCATCGGCCGTCTGTCGGACGGTCTGCAGATCGCCGTGGTGAACGGTCCCGAGCAGGTCGTGGTGTCCGGTGCTCCGGACGAGCTGGACGCACTGATGGCCGGGTGTGAGGCCGACGGGATCCAGGCGCGTCGGATCGCCGTGGATTACGCCTCGCACTCCCCGCAGGTCGAGGACTTGAAGGCCGAGCTGCTCGACGTACTCGATGGGATCGAGCCGCGTACGGGTCAAGTCCCGCTGTTCTCAACGGTGTCGGGCGAGGCGATCGACACCGCGACGATGGATGCGGAGTACTGGTTCACCAATCTCCGTCAGACCGTCCGCTTCGACGCTGCCCTCCAAAGCCTCCTGGAGGCCGGACACCGCGTCTTCGTCGAGGCCAGCCCCCACCCCGTCCTGCTCGGTGCCGTGAGCCAGAACGCCGACCACAGCCGCACCGCCGGAGTGACCGCGGTCGGCACCCTCCGTCGTGAAGAGGGCGAAGAGGCACGGCTGTTGCAGAACCTGGCCGAGCTGTTCGTGGCCGGGGTGGACGTGGACTGGTCGCCGTGGGTGGCGGGCGGGCGTCCGGTCGAGTTGCCCACGTACGCCTTCCAGCGCCGCCGGTACTGGCAGCCCGCCGCCACGACCGCCGACGTGGGGTCCGCCGGTCTGGCCGCCGTGCGGCACCCGCTGCTCGGCGCCGCCGTACGTCTCGCGGGCAGCGACGACATCGTGCTCACCGGGCGGATATCCCGGGCCACGCACCCCTGGCTCGCGGACCATGGCGTCTTCGGCACGGTGCTGCTTCCCGGAACCGCCTTCGTGGAGCTGGCACTTCGCGCGGGCGACGAGGCCGGCTGCCCGTCTTTGCGGGACCTGACGCTGCACGCCCCGCTGTCCCTGCCCGAACACGGTGAGGTCGACCTCCAGGTGCAGGTCGGAGCCGCCGACGGCAACGGCTGCCCGCTCGACATCTACTCCCGGCCCCACCGCGCCGACGGCACGGCCGAATGGACGCACCACGCCAGTGCCGTCCTCTCCGACGAGGGGGCGGTGCGGCCGGAGACCACCGGGCCCCTGTACGGCACCGCGTGGCCGCCCGCCGACGCGGAGCGCCTGGACGTGGACGCCCACTACGACACCCTTTCCGCCGCCGGTCTGGAGTACGGCCCGGCGTTCCAGGGCCTGTCCGACGTATGGCGGCTCGGCGACGAGATCCTCGCGCGGGTCACCCTGCCCGGCCGGCAGGCGGAGGAGGCCCAGCGGTTCGGGCTGCACCCCGCCCTGCTCGACGCGGCGCTCCAGGCCGCCGCGGTGGACGGCCTCGACGGGCGTACGCCGCTGCCCTTCTCCTTCGGCGCCGTCACCCTGCACGGCCGCGGCGCGAGCGAGGTGCGGGTGCGCATCGCCCCCACCGGCGCCGACACCTTCACGGTGGAGGCGGCCGACGCGTCCGGCACGCCGGTCGCCCGGATCGACTCGCTGCTCGTGCGCCCGGTGACGGCCGGGGATCTCGCCACCCCGGACAGCAGCACGGATGCGCTGCTGTCCGTCGAGTGGTCCGTGTACGAGGGCGACGCGGACGCCGGGGCGAGCGCTCCGGAAGTGACGCTCCTGAAGGCCGCCGACGCAGGGCCGGACGCCGGTGACGAGGCGACCAGGGCCCGGGTGGCGCTGCACGCGACGCTGCGCGAGATGCAGGAGTGGCTCGCGGGGGAGCGGCCCGCATCGGAACGCCTTGTCGTGCTGACCCGCCGGGCCGTGTCGACCGGCGCCGAGGAGCCCGGCTGCGCCGTCAACCTGACGCACGCGCCGGTGTGGGGTCTGGCACGGGCCGCGCGCGCGGAGAACCCCGGCCGTGTCTTCCTCATCGACGTCGACGAGGGCGTCGACGTCGACGGTGACGGTGACCTCGACGAGGGCGTTCTCCAGAGCGCGTTGCGGACCGGGCTGCCTGAACTGGCCGTCCGGGACGGAAAGTTGTACGTGCCCGTCCTGCGTCGGCAGCCGACGGAACCGGTCGCCGATGCGGCCGCGGCCCTCGGTACCGGCACCGTCCTGATCACCGGCGGTACGAGCGGGCTCGGCGCCCAGGTGGCCCGGCACGCCGCCGGGCTCGGCGCCCGGCATCTGCTGCTGCTTTCCCGGCGCGGCCCCGGCGCGGAGGGCATCGACGCGCTGCGGGACGAACTCACTGCGGCCGGCTCGCAGGTGACCGTACGCGCCTGTGACGTGGCCGACCGCGGCCAGCTGGAGCGGGCACTGCGCGATGCGGTGCCCGCCGGGCATCCGCTGACGGCCGTCGTGCACGCCGCCGGAGTGCTGCACGACGGCGTCATCGAATCGATCGACGCGGACGGCCTGGACACGGTGCTGCGGCCGAAGACCGACGCCGCCTGGCATCTGCACGAACTGACCGCGGGCGAGGACCTGTCCGCCTTCGTGGTCTTCTCCTCGCTGGCGGGCGTGCTCGGCGGAGCGGGACAGGGCAGCTACGGCGCCGCCAACGCCTTCCTCGACGCCCTGATGCGGCAGCGCCGCGGCGCCGGCCTGCCCGGCCTCTCCCTCGCCTGGGGCCTGTGGGCGGAGGCGACCGGGATGACGGGACACCTCGGCGAAGCGGACCTGGAGCGGATCAACCGCGGCGGGATCGCCGCCCTCGGCACCGAACAGGGGCTCGGGCTCCTGGACGCCGCACTCACCCGGGACGCGGACGACGCGCTGCTCCTCGCGGCCGCCCTCAACGAGCCCGTCCTGCGCACCACCGAACCGGGCCTGCTGCCCCCGCTGCTCGCCGGGCTCTTCCCGCCGCGCCGCCGTGTCGCCGTGGCCCGCTCGGGGCGGCCCGCCGGCGCCGAAGGCCGGGTGGCGCTCGACTCGCGCGACGCGGTGACCGACCGGCTGCGGTACCGCATCGCCCGCACCATGGGCTTCGGCACCGAGGAGATCGACGTCGCCGCGCCGCTCGTCGGCCAGGGCCTCGACTCCGTGATGGCCATGCAGATCCGCAGCCTGATCGAGTCGGACTTCGGCCAGGCCCTGCCGGTCGCGTCGATGTTCAACGGCGCCAGTGTCGAGAGCATCGCCGACCAGCTCATCGCGGGCGCCGGGCAGACCGTCGCGAGGGATGCCGGATCCGGCCAGGACACGGCCGAGGACGCCGAGGAGGTCGCGGAGGTCGTACGCCATCCGGCCACCCGGGACGTCGTACGGCTTCTCCGTTCCGAGCAGCACGGCACGCCGAGCGTCACCCACCACATCGGCCTCGCCGTGCGGCTCACCGCCCCGACGACCCGCGACCGCATCGGCGAGGTGATCGCCTCGCTCGCCGCACGGCACGCCGCGCTGCGCACCGCGATCGTCCAGGACGCCGACGGCGGACAGCAGTTGGAGGTACGTCGTTCCCTCGAAGGCGACCTGGTGCGCTGGTCGGCGGTGGACGAGGGCACGGACGTGGACGAGCGGCTGCGCGAGCTGATGGAGCCGCCGTTCGACCTCGCGCTCGCCCCGCTGTGGCGGTTCGAGCTGCTCGCGTACCCGTCGGGCGAGCAGGTGCTCGTCTTCGGCGCGCACCACGCTGTCTCCGACCTGGCCTCGTTGATGCTGGTGGCGCACGGCCTCGGCGCAGGGCTCGGCGGCACCGAGCCGCCCGCCGCCGTCACCAACCGCGACATCGACCTGCTGCTGCGGGCGCAGGCCGCGCGCCCGGCGGACGAGCGAAGCCCCGCCGCCGACTGGCGTGCGGACTTCGCGGGGGCCGGGCGCCTCGACCTGGAGCTGGCCGGGCCGCGGCCCGCGGAGCGGTCGTTCCGCTCGGCCATGCATCTGGCAGACCTGCCGCAGGACCTCCAGGAGCGGGTGGCCGCACGGGCGAACCGCCTCGGCATCACACCGGCCGCCTTCTGGCTCGGCGTCCTGACGGTGCACCTCGCCCGGGTGCGTGACCGGAACAGGTTCGTCCTCGCGGTCCCCGTCGACACCCGGCTGCATGTGAACGCGCTCGACGCGGTCGGCTACTTCGGTCTGCCCATTCCGTACGCCGCACAGGTGGAGACGGGGGAGTCCGCCGTCGACGTCCTTCGACGCACCGACAGCCGGCTCAGCCGGGTCCTGGAGCGCGGCGTCACGTTCTTCGACGCGATGTCCGCCCTCGTCCAGGAAGGCCTGTACCGCAAGGACGCGCCGCTCGTGGAGGTCTACTTCAACTACATGCCGCCGCAGGCGGGTGCCGCGGAGGGCCTGCGGATCGTCCCGGCGGGCACCGGACACTCCGACCTCGACCTGATGGTCACGGTGATGCCGGGCCTCGGGAAGGTCGGCCTTGAGTACAACGTCGACGTCCTCGACGAGGCGAGCTGCGCGGACCTCGGCCGTGACTTCCTCGCACTGGCCGCCGAGATCGCCGACGCGCCCGACACGTTCGTCGCGCTGCCGGAAGGATCACCTGTGGTGGCCTCCGAGCCCGAACCTGCGGTCAGCAGCGGCCAGATCGCCGTCGCCGCCACCTTCGCCCTCGGCAACCTCCCGGCGATGCTGTCCGTCGCGCTGGAGGACACCGGAGTCGACGGCGGCCCCTTCGAGGTGGCAGAGGCGCCGTACCACCAGGTCCTGGCGAGCCTGCACGACCCGGGCAGCGTCCTCGCCCAGCCGTCGACCGCCGCGGGCCTTGTCCTGCTGCGGCCCTGCGACCTGACGCGCTTCGCGGACGGGGACGGGGGCAGCGGACTTCTCGACCAGCTCGCCGACGAGTACCCGGCCGCCCTGCGCGCCCTCGCCGACCGCACCCGCAAGCCGCTCGTCGTGGCCTTCCTGCCGGAGCGCTCCGACGACGAACGGCTGCGCGCCTGGGAGCGGAAGGTGACCGAACAGCTCGAGGACCGGCCGGGCATCGCCGTACTGCCGTCGGACTCGTGGGGCGACGACGAGTACCCGGTGGACGACGTGTTCGACGCGCACACCGACGACATCGCCCATCTGCCGTTCCAGGACGAGTTCCAGGCCGTCGTCGCGCTGCGCCTGGCCGACACCGTCTGGAACATCCGCCGCCGCGCCCCCAAGGTGATCGTCGTCGACGGCGACGAGACGCTGTGGAGCGGCGTGGCCGGTGAGATCGGCCCCGACAACGTCGACTTCGGCGGGGCCCGCTCGCTGCTCGCCCGGCGGCTGCTGCAGTGGCGGGAGGCCGGCGTACTGCTCGCCCTGGTCTCCAACAACGACGAGGAGACGGTGTACCGCATCCTCGACCGGCCCGAAAGCCCGCTGCGCCGCGAGCACTTCGCGGCGATCTCCGCGGCGTGGGAGCCGAAGTGGACCCGGATCGTGAAGATCGCCGAGGAGCTGCGGCTCGGTCTCGACAGCTTCCTGTTCCTCGACGACAACCCCGTAGAGATCGCCGGGGTGCGCACCCAGCTGCCCGAGGTGCTCTGCGTCACCTGCCCGGGCGCCGGTGAACTCGGCGACTTCGTAGGCCGGTTGTGGCCGGTGGTGCCGCGCGCGGCGACGGCGGAGGACGCCGCCCGTGCCGCGTTCTACCAGCAGGAGCAGGTGCGCGACGAGGCCCGCGCGCAGATGAGCTTCGCGCAGTTCCTGGCCGACCTCCAGCTCGAACTCGACATCGAGCCGGTCTCCGCTCAGACGGCGGAGCGGACGATCCAACTGAGCCGCCGCACCAACCAGTTCAACCTGCGGCCCCGTCCCCTGGACGCGGCCGAACTGGAGCGGCTCGGCAAGGAGGGCGAGGTGTGGACGGCGACCGCGCGCGACCGGTTCGGCGCGTACGGACAGATCGGCGTCCTGGCCGTCGAACCGCACGGCGACGCACTCGAAGTGGTGGCCTGGATGATGAGCTGCCGCGTGCTCGGCCGCGGCGTGGAGGACCGGCTGCTGCAGTGGCTGGCCGACCGGGCCGAGGCCAACGGGTGCCGCACGGTGCGCCTCATAGCCGACAACACGCCCCGCAACATCCCCGCGCGTCGCCTGGTCTCGAGGCTCGGCGGCGGCGAGGTCGAGGCACCGCGCCTGGAGACGACGGTGGCGTTGGCGCAACTCCGGGAGTTCCGTTCCTGGAACCCCGGATCGGAAATCGCAGCGGAGGTCAGCAATGTCTGAGGCGGGCAGCGGCACAAGCCGCAACCGCAGTGTCAACCGTCGGCCCGAGGAAGAGGTGATCGAACGGCGCGGCCCGGGCCGCGCCCAGGCCTCCGACCTCCTGGCCCGCTTCCGCAGGCCGGCGGGGACCGCCGCGGCGGGGCCGAAGGCGAGCGGGGGCTCGACGGCGAGCGAGGGCCTGATGGCGGGCGATGACTTGAAGGTGAGCGGGGGTCCGACGGGCACCGGCCCGACGGCGACCGACGGCTTGACGGCGGGCGATGGCCTGATGGCGAGTGACGGCTCGACGGCCACCGACGGCTCGACAACGAGCGGGCGCTTGAAGGCGACCGCTGGCTCGACGGCGAGCGAGGGCTTGATGGTGAGCGAGGGCTTGATGGTGAGCGAGGGCCTGAAGGTGAGCGAGGGTTCGACGGCCACCGGCTCGACGACGACCGACGGCTTGATGGCGAGCGATGGTCTGATGGCGAGTGACGGCTCGACGGCGACCGACGGCTTGATGGCGAGCGATGGTCTGATGGCGAGTGACGGCTCGACGGCCACCGACGGCTCGACAGCGAGCGGGCGCTTGAAGGCGACCGCTGGCTCGACGGCGAGCGATGGTCTGAAGGTGAGCGACGGCTCGACGGCAGCCGACGGCTCGACAGCGAGCGGGGGCTCGAAGGCGAGCCATGGCCCGACGGCCACCGGGAGCTCGATGGCCACCGAGGCCACGGGACACCGCAGCGTCGAACAGCTCGCCGCGGACATCGCGGCGCGCGCCGCCCGTTTCCTGCCGGGCAGCACGACGGACATTGGCACCGACCTGTTCGACGCCGGGCTCTCGTCGGTCGACGCCGTCGAACTCGTCGCACTGATGGCCCGCGAACTGGGCGTAAGCGTCAGCCTCGACGACGTCTTCGCGGACGCCCGCCCCCGCCGCATCGCCCAGCGCTGGGCCGAGGCGGCAGGACTGCCCGTTGAGGCGGCGGGCAGCGCGCCCGCGGCACCGGCGGTCACCGCACCCGCGGCCACTGCGGCACCGGCGGTCACCGCACCCGCGGCCACCGCCGCACCGGCGGCCACCGCACCCGCGCCCACCGCCGCACCGCCGACGATCGAGCCGACCACCACCATCGTCGCCGCCGCTCCGCGTGCCGAAGGCCTGCACGAGGACCTGGAGATGATCCTGGCCGACCTCGCGCTTGCCGACCGGCTGCCCTTCAGCCGGCAGGCCGATGCCGTGGTCCCGCGCCGGATCCTGCTCACCGGGGCCACCGGCTACCTCGGCAGCCACATGCTGCTCGACCTGCTGCGGCAGGGGGACGCCCATGTCGTGTGCCTGGTGCGCGGCGCGGACGACGCGGCCGCCGAACGGCGCCTCGCCGACGCCCTGGCCAGCTTCGACCAGCCGTGGTCGTCCGAGGTGCGGCGGCGGGTCACGGTGCTCGCCGCCGACCTGCGGCAGCCGCGCCTCGGCCTGACGCAGGACCGCTGGGAGAGCCTGGCCCAGGACATCGACTCCATCGTCAACGTGGCCGCCGCGGTCGACTTCCTGCGCGGCTACCCCTCGCTGCGGCAGACCAATGTGATCGGCCCGCTGGTCCTCGCGGAGCTGGCGATGACCGGGCGGACCAAGCCGCTGCACCACATCTCGTCCGTCGCCGTGTTCAACGAGGTCGGCATCGAGAAGATGGGCGAGGACGACCCGGTCGCCCACATCGACCGGCTCTTCGCGGGCTACGACAAGTCGAAGTGGGCCGCCGAGGCCGTACTGCGGCGGGCCCGCGAACACGGCCTGACCGTGACGTTCCTGCGCCCCGGCGCCATCGGCGGCCACACCCGCACCGGCGTCTACAACCCGCGCGACCTCAGCACCGGCCTGATCGGGGCGTTCTCCCGCTACCGGACCGTGCCCGCCTTCAAGTTCATGAACCTGGCGCCGGTCGACTGGATCAGCCGCACCGCGGCCGCGGTCGTCTTCGACCCCAAGGCGTGGGGCCAGAACTACAACTTGACCGGCCGCGCCGAGACGCTGCCCGAACTGGTCAAGGACATGAAGCTGGCCGGGATGAACGTGCGCGTGGCCGGCTGGCAGGACTGGCGCGACGACCTGCTGCGCCGGCACGCCGCGGAGCCGGTGCCGGAGCTCGACTTCCTGATCCGGATCCTGAGCAGCCCCACCGCGATGAAGCTGTTCGAGGCGCTGATGTTCGGCCCCGAGGCCGGCTCTGAGCGCACCGAGGCGTTCCTTGCCAGGCACCGGCTCCCGATGGCCGAACGGTACGGCTCCCAGGCCCAGTTGAAGGCCTTCGAGCGGATGGCGAAGGACGGCATCGCGCGGCTGCCCAGCCGTGAGGACCCGCCCTACCTGTCGTTCCGCGAGCGTACGAAGGGTCATGTCGGCCCGGTCGGCGAGGACCGCGACACCAAGTGCCGGATGGCGCTCACGCTGTCCATCGCGAGCATGTATCAGGTCGTACGGCACCGGAAGATCGACGTACGCGGCGAGGTGACCTGCGAGCGGCTGCACCCGGAGCCGCTGACGGTGGCGGCGGGCGAGATCTGGGTCCGCCCCGACGAGGGCGTCCCGCTGCAGCACGGCAGCGACCATCCGCTGCTCCGCTACCGCCTTGTCCTCGTCGACAGGGACGGCGGCCGCTGGTGGCTTGAGGGCTGGAAGACGGCCCGCGCGAGCCGCGACTTCTGGAAGCAGACCCGGACCATCGACGTCACCATCGGCCGCGAGGGCGAGCCCGCGAGCCTGGCCGGTGTCGTCAAGGTGCCCGCCAAGAGCTATGTCCCGGACCAGATCGACGGGATCCGCGTCGACCCGAAGCTGACGCCGCAGGAGCAGCGGCTCGCCAAGCTGGCGTGGCTCTCGTGGTTCTTCGTCCAGGTGGGCATGGGGCTCGCGGAGCCGACCCTGCGCGCGGGCGCCGAACTCCTCGACCTGCGCAAGGACGCGATCGACCGGGACAAGGGCAAGCTGGAACGCAAGATCAGGAAGCTGATGATCAAGAGGGAGCAGACCCGATGACGCTGAGCCCGATGGCGCTGAGGCCACTCCACTCCGCATTCGGCGACAGGGTCGAGCAGATCCCCTTCACCGCGTCCGACGGCACGGAGCTCGGCCTGTGCCGGATCGCTCCGGAGGACGGCTCCACCGACCGCCCGGCCGTGCTCGTCCTGCATGGACTCACCGCGTCGGCCGACATGTTCACGCTGCCCGAGACCCGCAACCTGGTCGATGTGCTGCTGGACGCGGGCTACGAGCCCTGGCTGCTCGACTGGCGCGGCAGCTGCCGGCTTCCGTACAACGAGGGCCGGGTGCGCTACAGCTTCGACGACGTGGCGCTCTACGACATACCGGAGGCCGTGTCGCTGATCAAGGAGCGGATCGAGGGCCGTGATCTGCTGGTCGTCGCGCACTGCATCGGCGCGATGTGCCTGTCGATGAGCATGGCGGCCGGGCTTGTGCCGGGCCTCGCCGGAGTCGTCGCGCAGGGCGTCTTCCTCACCCCGAAGATGTCCTGGAAGACGCGGGCGCGGCTGCACTTCGGCGGGGAGCTGCTGCGGTCCCGCTTCGTCAACATCCCCACCGACTTCAAGAAGGTGGGCCTGTGGTCGAAGCACTCGCTGATCTTCGCGGAGGTCTCGCTGGGCGCCGAGTGCAAGGACCCCAACTGCCAGATCCTGCACAACGACTCGTGGGGCGTGGGCGGTTCACTCTTCGAGCACGACAATCTCCACGACGTCACCCACGACCGTCTCGCCGATCTGTACGGCACGGTGCCGATGTGGATCCTGCCGCATCTGCGCGGCATCGAACTGGCCCACACCATGCTGCGGTTCAACGACGCCGACGGCCGCTACGACGCGCTCCCGAAGAACGCGCTCGACAACGCGGGCAAGTACGAGGCGCCGCTCCTTCTGCTCTCGGGCAGCGACAACCGCTTCTGGTACGACTCCAACAAGCTCTGCCACGAGGTGCTTTCGAGCCGCTACCCGGACATGGACGTCCGCTATGTCGAGGTGCCGGGCTACGGCCACCTCGACACGTTCATCGGCCGTAACGCGGCCTTGGACGTGTTCGGCCACATCGTCGACTTCCTCGACGAGTGCCGGAGCGTGAACGCCGCAAGGTGACGTCAACGGCCCCCGTCGCCCGGCTGTCATGCCGGGCGGCGGGGGCCGTCGTGGTCCGCGTCAGGCGAACGTCACCCGCGCCACCGGATCGAGCAGCCCGTCATCGAGCAGCGCCCGGCAGCGGAACCGCTGGATCTTCCCGCTCGGCGTCTTCGGCAGCACGCCGCGCGCCAGGAACAGACACTCGGCGATGGCGACCCCGGCCCGGTCCATCGCCAGGACGCCGCCTCCTCCGCGATCGGCCGGAAGTCCCGCGGGTCGCCCTGCGGCTCCAGCATCAGCACGAGCCGCGTCATGCCCGAATCGCCCGCGCCGACGACCGCCTCAGCGAGTCGACCGCCGACTCGATCTCCAAGGCGTAGACCTTCCGCCCGCCCACGCTCGGCGACGCCACCTCGATCTCGGCGATCGTGCCGGAGTCGCCCGCCCACACCGAAACCCCCGGGCAGGGGCAGCACCCGAAAATTCAGTCCGCTGAGCTCTGGCCCTTTTCGGCGCCTTCGGTCGGTTCCCAGTACTTCACGGAATCGACTTTCGTCGCAAGGAAGTTCCCGAAGTGGAGGAAATACGTCGAGATCAGGCGGTCGTGCTGGGTGGTGAGTGATTTCGTGGTGGTGGTGAACATGTTGAGATACAGGGCGGCGATAAAATTGGCATCGATGTTCCGTGCGAGCAGATAAAGTGTGACGCCCGCAATGACGAAGCCGCCGGTAATGCAGCCGATGCCCGCGAGGCGTAGGCTCGCAGGATGGGCGATTGCCGCTGTACGGCAAGCAGTTCCAGATCGTCATCGATGCCTTGAATGTCAATGTCCAAGGCTCGAGTGGAGGCGAACACTGCCCCAATGACGCCGAACAGAACGCCGTACGTTGTGCCGAAGGCCGCGGCGATGGATCCGCCGCATGAATCCGTGACGCCCAAGTAAATGGCAAGGCTCAGGAACAGGAGTCCTGAATACCTTTCCCTTTCTTGGACTGGAAAGACTTCATTCGGCTGCCTTATTCGCGGTTGGGTGCGCCAATCGAGTCACGCTCTCGGCACCCTCTGAACTTCGGCGCTCTCCGGATGTCGAGAACGTGCCACCGGCTCCGTCCCAGGGACATCAGCGGCCACCACCGGCCGGACGAGGAAGAAGGAGAAGCCAGCATGGCGATTCAGCGGATGGACAACGTCGGCATCGTCGTCGAGGACATGGACGCCGCCATCGCGTTCTTCGAGGAACTCGGCATGGAGCTGGAGGGCAGGGCGGAGGTCAAGGGCCTCGTCGCCGACCAGTGCACCGGACTCGACGGCGTCCACTGCGACATCGCGATGCTCCGGACCCCGGACGGCCACAGCCGGCTCGAACTGTCGAAGTACCGCAGCCCCGCGGCGATCAGCACCGGTCCGCGCAACAAGCCGCACAACATCCTGGGCACGCACCGCGTCATGTTCGCCGTCGACGACCTCGAGAACACCATTGCCCGCCTGCGCCCCCACGGCGCCGAACTCGTCGGCGAGATCGCCCGGTTCGAGGACAGCTATCTGCTCTGCTACCTCCGCGGCCCGGAGGGCATCATCGTCGGACTGGCGGAGCAACTGCGCTGAGAAGAAGGAACCGCATCCACCTCCACATACGCCAAGACCCCGTCCTCAGCGAAACCGCTGATGGCGGGGTCTTCGGGCACCTCATACAAGGTGCCCCCGGCAGGATTCGAACCTGCGCACACGGCTCCGGAGGGCATGCCTCAAGACGGTGGAGAAGGCCAGTTGACCTGCAAGTCCTCCGCAAGGTGCCCGATCGTGCGCTGATCTCTATCGCATACCGTGCGCACGCCATCCTCAGCCAGGCTGGTCGGCAGGCACCCCAGCGCGCCGGCTGCTGCCGACGTCTCGCACACTTTGCCCACGAAGCCGCGGGTCGCGGGAGCCCTCGCTGCCGGGGGCAGTTGCCTGTTGGGCCCGCAATGCTGTCTGTCGCGACTCAAGCGTCTCAATGCAGGTCAGGAGGGGCGAGGCTGAGCGGCGCATCGCGACTCAGTACCTAGGATCCGTTCGTGGCAGAGGCCTCCGAAGATCTGATCAAGCTGGAACGTTCCGCCGAGGAAGAGCGTGCCAAGCTCGCGGGTCTGGACGGGGAGGAACGCGCGGCGCAGTGGCGCCGCTGGTACGACGCAGCTGTCGTCTTCCAGGCGGGTTACGGCCCACGCCGAAGCGACCGGACAGCCGCAGCACGAGGTTGAGCAGGTTGTGAAGAATGCCGTCCGGCCACTCCGCCGAGGACCCTGCCGAGTAGTCGCTCTACACGGCCTATGGTTCAGGCGCCTGGGGCTGTTTGCCAGAGGTGATCCCCTTAAGGGGATGTTCCTGCGGTGTGTCGTCAGGAGGCAGACAGAAGTTCGTGATCACGCCCCGCGCGGCATCGAGAGCCGCGAGACTGTGCCCGGCATAGCCGCGCCTTGAGGAGGTCCCGTGATCCCGGCATCCGTTCCTGCCGAAGTCGTCTACACCAACCGCCACGGCGTTACCCAAACAGTGCCCGTGCACGCGTGGGACGACGACGGGTATGCCGTGGCCTTGTGGAGAGGTGCGTTGCAGCGCGCACAGTCCATAGAGGGCTTCAAAGAGGTCCGTGAGCGGCGCGAGATCATCGGCGTCGTTCCGGGAGGCGGCTGGATGATCGAGTGGCAGGTTGACGGTGAGGAGGCGGCGTTCGCCGACCCTGTCGTTGCCTGGGTCGTCTACTCGGACGGGCAGGCCGTTCCTATCGACACCGATTCTGCGGGTGAAGCATTTCCGGTCACTTCGAGCTCTGATTGGCGGGTGTATCACCCCGACGCAGCCCCTCACAGCCCTGCGCCGAGCGACGAAGGAAAGCATGCCTGACCTGCACCGAGGGAAAGCAGCTCGGACAAGACGAGCTTCTCGTGCCACTGTCAACGCATGGATAACGTGCGACGGATCTACCAGCAATCCGAGAAGCGTCACATACCCCGCCGAGCCTGCCCCGACTGTGGCAAGCCAGTAGCGGGACGATGGAGAGCGCACCAGGGCCTGAGTGCCGAGCTCGATCCGGAGGGCGACGTCAGCTGGCGTTGCCCCGGCGAGCAATGCCTGATGGGCAAGGAAGGCTTCTGACAGCAGAGCGCCCCACCTTTGGCATCGCGAGGGTGGGGCGTCGCTGCGCAGCCGACAGCCAGCATGGCCGAGGCAGGTTAGGCGGCCGACCTCTTGGCCCATTGCTCAACGACGAAGTCGGCACCTTCAGGGGTGGCGTAGGCCACCTCGTAGGAGACCTTGCCGTTGCTTTCTACCTTGACCGCGAAGTAGCCAGACGTCTGGTACATGCGCCGTGGCATGTTCTGGTTCGAGCCGAACTTAGAGCGCTGCTTTCGGTAGACGCCCAGATCGACTAGCCAGTTCGTCATGCCCGTTACCGGCATGTCGAGCATGTCGGCGATGGCGGTCATGCCGATCAGGCCCTCGGCGTTCATGAACTGGTCCCACTTGGTGGCCTTAGGCGCGAGGACCTTGTTCTCGGCATCTAGAGCCTTGTTCTCGCGCACCTTGTCCAGCAGGGCGACGAGCGCTTCCTCATAGTCCTGCGGAAGTGCCGGGGCGGCGACGGCCGCAGTCTCCGCCTTGCGCGTCTGCACAGCGAAGTACGTCTGGGCTGCTGCAACCTCCGGCTTCCGTGGGTCGCCGTTCATGGCGACCATGTACGCGCCGTACCGGGTCAGCTTGTAGTTCAGACGCCTGACCGCTGCGGCGTTACTCCGGGGGCGCACCACTTCGGGGCGCTCCGAAGCGTGCAGGTCAGAGGTCTGCCCACTGTTCTCGATAGCGACGCGCGCCCGTTCGATGGAGTTCCGGAAGTCCTCCCAGCCGATGTACCCGAGGAGGGGCTGCAGGTCACGGGCTGACCACCACTCACCGTGCTCGTCTTCTCGACGAATCTGGTCGAATGGACTAGACCCCCCGCTGTCGCCAGCAGGTATGGACGCGTTACTGTGGAACTGATCCAAGGTGTAACTCCTTGATCCGTAGCCCTCGGCGGACTCACATTCCGCGCGAGGGCTGATCTTTGTCCCGAAGCCGACCGGCACATGCGAATCGGCTAGCCGAGAAGTCTACGCTCCGCCACTGACAACGAGTTGGCGCTTGCGGGGGCGGAAGCGGCAGACGGGGAGCGCGGGTCGGGAATCGCGCTCCCTCGACATGGGCGGAATGTCCCGCTCCATGACTGAACATTACGCCTGGTCCTCTGTCCTGAAACCGGGTTCGACGGCACCGGTTCGATCATTTCCGATTAGACTCGAACAGGCGTCCGATCGGCTGCAGTCGTCGCGTCTGGAGAAGCTCCGCATCGTCCGCAGCTTCCTCGTCCTTCAGCTCGACCAGATCGACTGACGGATCGCGCAGGAGCAGCAGCGGCAGGCTGAACGGCCCCGCGGCGAGGCGGCTCGTCCGCCGGGCGCCAGAGTGCCTCATCAAGCAGGGCCTTGACGGATGGGCCCCTGTATATGTGCATGTTGGCGGCTGCCACAAAGCGGGGAAGCGGTCGAAGGGCGTCACGCGCGAGCAGGCGTGGCGAGCCCTCTCAGTCGATCGGGTCGACTCGTGTCCACACTGCCGGCCAGACGCGACCCTCGGCGTGCTGGAGTGACGAGCAAGCTGCAGTTCCTCCTTTCCCGCTTTCGCCACGCAGTGTCACACACCGATCTACGATGAGCGAACATTGTCGGCAGATTCGAGGGTGATGAATGCCGGACGAATTGCAGATCCAAGTTCCTGGGTGTGACACGCTAGCCCCGGCGACAAAAGGCGCATTCCATCAGAAAGTGACTGAATATGGGCAATTGCTATTCAGTGAGTCGGAGCGTTTGGAGTCGATCAACCGGTCGCATAATGGGCCGGCGCAAATTACCGTGACGGACGTGGATGACGCTAACACCATGCTGCGGCGAGGGCGCGTTTCACTTAAGAGGGACTACACCGCAGTCATCTTGAATGGCTCCTCGGCTTTAACTGCCCTTCTTGCGGGTTACTTTGTTAATCACGCCGACAAGCCCTGGGGTGTCATAGGGCTTGCCATTTGTGCCGCCATTACGGTCGGATGCGTAACTGTGGGGTATATGCGATGAACGATGGAGAAGAGTTCGTTGCAATCGGATTCTCCCCTGCCGCAGAACTAGCAGTCGAAGAAGCGGTCGAGGAGTTCGAGAATAATCTTCGACAAAAAGCTGCGATTGCTGCTGCATCCGAAGGTAACCCTACAACTATCGCTAATGCACGACATGTTGCCGAGGCCACTGCCCAGCTCATGGCGGAGCTAGGTGACCCCAAGGGACGTAAAGCAGAAATCGCACTATTCCAGAAATCCCTCTGGGTTGCGATGGGCATCATTGCCGCAGCGGGCTTCATCGTCTTCGCCATAGCTGGCACCGGGCAACCCTGGGGCGAGCCCTGGACAACCGAGAAAGTGCAACTCTTCTCCACTGGCTTTCTGGTCGGTCCAATGGTGGGTCTGATAATGAACTCACTTCAGAAGCCGCTGATGCTCATCATGGAGCCGATAATCAAAAGGAGCAGGAGAACGGAGATTCGTCCTTCCTTTAGTGTCTTCATGGCGGAAGTTACCGCACTGGAAATCTCTATTCGGTCGCGAATGAGTGAAACTTTTGGTGAATCCAGGGCTGACCAATCGTTGTCTGACCTAGTCGATCGTTTCTCGCGTGCTGCCCGCCTGTCGAGTGATGATCATGAGGCCCTACGTGCGGTTCTTGCCATGCGGAACAAGGTGACTCATGGGCGATATTCGGCAATTTCTCCTGCCGACCTTACCCAAGCGACAAACGACGCACGCCGACTCTCCAGTAAGTTTCGATCGATAGCTTTGAATAAGGCTGTCTGATCTGTAGGCGGGGCGGAATATCCGCTTGTAGCAGAGGGCTGCGGTAGGTGGAGCTCCGCCCCCAGGAAGATCCCGTGACCTGCAAACACGAGACCCGGACACTCCGTCCGGTGTCTCTTCCGCGTGGGCCCATCAAGCTCGTACTAGCGGAGACGAAGCACCAGGGTGCTACCCGCCCCTTGGCCGGCTATGTACCGTGAAACACGCCCCTACCAGCAGCAGGAGGCAGCCCCCATGCGTGGTCTTGGAGATCACCTCAGCATCGGCGAGCGCGTCGCGTTCTACCGGAAGCGGCGCGGCTACACGCAAGAGGTGCTGGCCGGACTGGTCGGCCGTAGCACTGACTGGCTCGCGAAGGCAGAGACAAGCCGCAGGAAGCCGCCACGAATCGACATGCTCGCGGAACTGGCGCGCATCCTGCGTGTGCCACTTGGCGACCTGCTCGGACAGACTCTCCTAGTAGAGGATGAGAAGCACCAGGACGACGTACCGGCCGTACGTGATGCGCTTATGAGCCCCCGGCGTCTCTCGCGCCTGCTCTTCGGGCCTGAGGCGGACGTCAACTCCCCACACCTGCTCCTGTGGCGGTGCGTGTGGAGCACGCGTGGAACGACTACCAGTGCGGTCGGCTCGGCAACGTGATCGCGGCCCAGATTGCTGAACCTCGCGTCTACTTGGGCTCGGATCTTGCATCCTGCCAACATGGACGAAGGGCTTGTGGCGTTAGTGGCGGCGGGAGTCGGGCTGGTCGGGGCGCTTGGCGGCGCAGCCATGGGCGGACTGGCGGCGGTCCGTGGGGCGCGAATGGGTGCCGAGACCACGGCGCGAGCGACGATCGAGCAGGCACGGGCCCAGGAGCGTGCCCAGCGCGACCACTGGTTGCGGGACGAGAGGAAGCGCGCGGCGGTCCTCATGCTTGAGGCGTATGACGAGTTCACGGTTGCCGCATCCAACGTCACGCGCATGTTCGACCTGGAGATCGAGGCATCAGCCGAAGTCTGGGGTGCCCACAACACGAGCCTGAACAAGATTCGGGCGGCCTACTTCCCTCTCCGTCTCCTCGGACCCGCTCGGGTGCATCAGGCGGCACGTGAACTCTGGCAGCTGATCGAGGAGCATCACGAAGGCATTCAGGAGTGGGCCGACGGCATCATGACGGCGACCGATGAAATTAGGGCTGGGTGGCGCGCTCGCGAGGAGCAGCAGAGGTACGCACTCGGACGGGCACACAGCGACCTGATTGATGCTGTGAGCGAGTCGTTGCAGGGCAATGGAGCCGTGCCACGCCCCAACTGAGACGGAAAATGAGACGGAGTGGCTTAGCTGGCCGGCAACCACAGGAAGAGCCCCGATGCGTTCCGCGCGACCGTGCGATTCTTGGCAGCGAGCAACGGAGAGACACGAGAGGAGCCCCAGTGTCGGAGGCCAGTCCGCGCGGAACCTACCTGGTGATCTCGGAGGCCCTTCGGAAGGGCATCGAAGAGGGCGAGATCGTCGACGATCTGCCGTCCGAGGCTGACCTTGTACGTACGCACGGGGTCGGGCGCAACACGATTCGCCGGGCTCTCAAGACCCTGGAGGCCGCGGGTGTCCTTGAGTCCGCCCCTGGGGTGGGGTGGAGGGTCTCTCGGGGCGGTGACCGGCGCCCCCTCGTGGAGCGCATGATTGCGGTGATCGAAGAGGACTCGCTCGTGGTCGGGGATGCGTATCCGTCCGAGGCCAAGCTCTGCGAGCGGTTCGGTGTATCCCGCACCGCCGTGCGCCGTGGCCTTGCCCAGATGGAGGGAACCGGCTTGCTCGCCACTGTCCATGGCAAGGGGCGAACCGTTCGCGCTCTCCCGACTTCCAGCGGTCGGCCGTAGCCTTGGCCGCCATGGGACTGACTGAGTGGGCGTACTCGCTCTCTGAATCGCTGCTGTCCGATCCGCTGCCGCGCAGGTGGGCGCACTCCCTGGGAGTCGCCGAGCGCGCCCGCTCATTGGGCTCGATCCTGGGTGACGATGCGGAGTTGCTGGAAGCAGCCGCCGTGCTGCACGACATCGGATACTCACCGCAGATCGCTGTCACTGGCTTCCACCCGCTTGACGGGGCTCGGTTTCTCCGGGACCAGGAACGGGCGGACGAGCGGGTGATCCGGCTCGTGGCGCATCACTCCTGCGCGCTCCTGGAGGCAGAGGAACGAGGGCTCAGGCAAGAGCTGGAGACCGAGTTCGAGCTAGAGCGGCCCGACCTCGTTGACGCGCTCCTCTTCTGCGACATGACGACCACTCCGGACGGCACGCACACCACGTCGACCAAGCGGCTTGACGAGATCGTGCAGAGGTATGGCCCAGACACCATCGTCGGCCGCTTCATTCAACGTGCGGCGCCCGAGATCCACGGAGCCGTGGAGCGAGTGGAGGGCCGCCTTGCTCACGCCCCTGCCGCAGATCAGCCGATGTAAGGCTCTTGGCGAGAGCCGTCCAGTCCATGCTGGATACGCAGCCGCATAGACGGGTGAATGTCGAGGTCATCAAGGTCCGCTGGGTCGACCCAGCGGACCTCTTTCGATTCGCTGCTTGTCCGCAGTGAACCGCCCGTCGGGTGGGCGCGGAAGCAGATCGAGAACTGTTGCCGTACCTCGCCGTCGTCGTAGGCGAGCACGTGCTGAGGGTCGGTGTAGAGACCCACGATGCTGTCAATCTCGACGGTGATCCCCGTCTCCTCCAGGACTTCCCGTACGACGGTGTCGCCGACGCGTTCGCCGATGTCGTGGCCGCCACCGGGGAGCGCCCACAGGTCGTTGTCCGTCTTGTGGATGAGAAGGAGCTGCCCGGCGTCGTCAAGGACGACCGCTGTGACGGAAGGGACCACAGAGTTGGCCTTGGGCGCGTCGGGGTCGCGAAAGTGGTCGACTCGGCTCATGGGTGGAGGCCTCCGCGATCGGCGGGCGAAGAGATGGGCCTAGCTGACTCCCAGACCCGTTCGATGCTCTCAGCGTAGGCGTCGAACAGTTCGCCGCCGGGCACGCGTTGCAGGTGTAGGACGGGAGCCATGTACGCGCCGACACCGTAGAGGTGGCCGTTGGCGAGCATCTCGTCATCGGCTCGGTAGAGCGAGTTGTACAGCGTCGTGCTGTGGAGGCGGAACTCAACTCCTGGCAGTCCGAAGAACGGGCTGTAGTTGACGAGTGCGTTTCGAATCTTGCTCGCCATGGCGGGGCCGATCCCCTCATCCTCGCCACGGACCGCCACAGCCGGACAGTCCGGGTCCCCGAGCATGAAGCGGATCGAGACGCCAGCCGCTGACTTCTCCTTGACGACTCGGTGGAACGCGGGGTCCTCGGTGAGCCAGAAGCCTGAGTAAACGACCACGTCGAAGGCCTGTGTTGCTTGTGCGTAGAGCTGTGGCCACAAGCGCTTCGGTACGACGGATCGATGGGGGTAGAGCTTGATCAGCTCAGCGTTCCCAGCCTCGGTGATCTCGGCGGAGGTCCGCTCTTCCGGCCACAGGTAGGACACCTCACATTGCAGGAGCGAGGCGGTCGCGTACTGGAAGCGACGGTACGGCTTGCGGTTCGGCTCGCCGATCCAACGCTCAACCGTCTTCGCCGAGACACCTAACCTCGCGGCCACTTTGTCGAGCGTCATCCCGCTCTCGACGATCGCGCCTCGGAGCCTCTCATTAGGCATGTCGCGAACTCTCCCCTAGCTGGGACGACTTGGGACGACTTCACCGTAGCGAAGTCGTCCACAAGTCGTACATGCGCGAGGTCGATCGTCTTCGACCGCCAGGCCAGTCTGTAAGCACATCGACGCGAGGGACTCGCAGAACCCCAAACAGCCGAAGGGCTTGACGGTGCGAACCTCTCTCTGCATGATGAGGAACACGTAATACATGTTCCTCATTGCCACAGTGCCCGCCTAGACCGGCGGAGCCGTACGAACCGCAGTGCCCGCACCAGCCGGAAGAACCGGGAAGGCGACGTAGTCGCACGCCGACGGGCTGGGAGCGGAATCGCTTTGAGAACTGAACAGTGTGCCAACCCAGCCGCCTGAACACGGGTGGTCGATGGGTTGAGGAGGTCAGTCCGCCCCACCTCTGGAAGAGGGCGGATGCGCATGGGTCCTGTCTCCGTGCGTGGAACAGCGCATCTCAACTTCCTCGCGGCCTGCTGGCCGCGCCGGTTGCCTCCTTCGCTCGTCTCGTACGAGCGGGGCTGAGGGGAGCCGGGATCGTCCCGAGCCCACGAAGGAGCCCGCGATGCCGAACCCAGAGACGCCTCCGGGCGAGTGCCCGCAGTGCTGGCAGCACGCCTACGACAAGAGCATCCACCGCAGTCTCGGTACCCGCGAGGACTGCGCGCCGTGCATCAGCCACATGGTCAACGGATGCCCCAACGTAACGCCAAAGAAAGGCTGGTGGCGCTGACCGGCTGTCTGTGGTCCCGGCCTGGTGTGCCGGGCCGCGGAGAGCGGGACAGTCCCGAGCCCCATTCGAGAGGACGCTCACCGTGGATCAGAACCAGATCGACGACATCGGCCACCGCATCGGCTCCGCCGCGGCGCAGTTCGCCCCGAGCCACAAGCCGACGCCCCTTCAGAAGGCGGACGCCGCGGCGGTCCTGCACGCCATGGTCCAGGCCACCGAGATCTACGGCGTGAAGTTTGCCGACTTCGACGCCGTCGCCGACTTCCCCCGGATGGCCATTCAGCTCGTACAGAGCCGCGACGCACAGAGCTGACGCCGCCTATCAACCGCACTGATCACCGAGGAGATCACTCGTGAGCCGCGACGAAACCCCCGAAGAGCACGACGCCCGCATGAAGGCCGCGATGGACGTGGCCGACGCGATCATCGAGGCCACCCGGAAGCAGCCGAGCCAGGACGTGACCGTCGTTCACGGTGAGCGCTACGGCATCAGCGGCGGTGTCCACCACGGCGACGTCTACTACAGCTTCTAGCGACAGGCGCCACCGTTCGATCGCTGCACCGCCCCGATGGTCGCAAGGCCGGGTTCGACTCCCGGCCGGGGCACTACCGGACCGCTCCACCGTCCGGACTTCCCTGCCGGGGCTGGCCGCCCTCTCGCCAAAGACCGAGGCCACCCCGCTTCTCCGTTCCTTCGAATCAGGAGTCACCCATGCGTAGCTTCATCGGCACTCACCAGGTCGTCTCGGCTGACGACTACCTCGAACTGGCCCTGGGCACCCCCGTGGAGCTGTGGCTGGGCACCGAGGACGAGAGTGAGGAGGAGCGCGCGGCCCGCCTGGACGCGGCCCGCGACATTCTCGCCCACCCCGACTACCGGGACCTGCCGGACGACGTGGCCCGCATCGCCGCTCAGGCGATCGAGACCCACGCCCCGGAGCTGTTCAACGTCATCCCCCTCACGCGCCCGACCGTCCGCCAGCACCGCGCCCACAAGGGGGCGGCGGCATGAGCGGCAATCTCCCGGCGCCTGAGGCTCTGTTGGACTATCAGGGCAACCCGCGGCCGTTCGTGCACATGCCGCTCACCTACGAGCAGGCCCGCTTGGGCATGGCCTTCCATGAGGCAGGGCACGCGGTGCTCGCCCTGGCCTACGGAATGCGCGTGCACACCAGCGAGGTCATCGCCTGGGAGCCCGACGAGGGTGGCTGGGCGGTGACGGGCAATACCGCCTGGCAGGGCAACGACACCTCGCCGTGGCACTTCGCCGCGATGTGCGCGGCCGGCCAGGTCACCCAGGTCAACTACCTGATGACTTATGGGCTGTGGACCCCGGAGCGGGCCCTGGGCTGCGCCGCGCTGCACGACCGGGAGCAGGCCATCGACCTGCTCGCCGCGCACGGCGTGCGCATCGGGCGCGGCCACGTTCCGGCCGGCGGGAAGTCCTGGGCGATGGTGCGCGGCCTCGCCCGCCGCAAGGCCACCCATCTGTGGCGCGAGATCCGCACCGTGGCGCACGCCATGAACGAAAACACCGTCCTGACCGGCGACCAGATCGCCGACATCACCGGACTCCACAACGCCCGCGGCCTGGAGGTGGCGGCATGAGCGAGCATCCCGCCAACTCGACTCCCCTCAGCGGCCTGCCACTGTTCCTGATCGCCCTGGGCATGGTGGCGCTCATCCTCGCCACGACCATGACGCCGGTGACCGGCACGCACGGATGGCGCTGGGTGACCGTGGGCGGCAGCGCCGTCCAGTTCACCGGCTGGGTACTGCTCGGCCGGCGGATGTACCGCCAGAGGGGCGGTGCCCGATGAGAACCCCCGCCGGCAAGTCTCTGACCCGAACCCAGATCGGTGTGTTGAGCGTGGCGTTCGTGCCGATGCTCGCCACCGGCGTGTTCGGCGGGATCGGCACCTACAGCAACATCAGCGGCGCCTACGGCAGCGGCACCGCACTCGGGGCGGTCGCCGCGGGCGAGGGGGCCACCGCCGTGCTCGCCCTGGTGCTGCTCGGCCTGACCATGCTGGGCCAGTCCTCCCCGCTCATCATCCGGCTCGGCCTGTGGGCGCTGCCCGCCGCCGCATCGGCGATGGCCGCGATGGCGGCCGACGATCCGGGTACCACCGTCATCTACGCCATCACCCCGATGGGCATGTGCGTGTCGGCCGAAGGCATGGCCTTCCTCGCCCGCCGCATCGCCGTGCACACCGAGGGCCGTGACGCGGAGGGCGAGCGTCGCGCGGTCGAACTGGTGCAGAAGCTCGCCTACCACCGGGCCCGCGCCACCAACCACCCCGATGACAACGTGCGCAAGCGCTCCGTTCGGGCGTCGTGGCGTCTGGCGCGCAAGGTCGGATCGGGCGATGCAGCACTCGGTACGAAGCTGCTCGATGTGCAGCGCGAGCGCATCACGATCGGCGCGGATGCCGCGCTCGGATCGATGTTCCTGCTCGCCCCCGACGCTCTTCCGATCGAGGGAAGGAATGCGGAGGAATCTACCGAGACAACCATGAATGGGTCTACGGCTGACCTGCCGGTATCGACCCCGGAGCCGATCACCACGAACCCGCTGGCGCTGCCGCGTGCGGTGGCGGTCGGTTTCCTGAAGTCGACTCTCCCGCTCAAGCCGCTGCCCGCGATCGAGCCGCCCCCGGTCCGGCCGATCGAGGCGCGCCCGGTGGCTGCGGAGTCGCCCCGTCCGCGTCGGGCGACCGGCCGGGTACCCGAGTCGGCCCGTCCCTCTCAGCCTCGCCGGACCTGGTCTGAGGTGCTGGAGCAGGCCCACGAGATCACGGCCAAGTGGCCGGACAAGGATCTGACGGCCGAGGGCATCCGTCGTGCGGTGCGGACCTCGCCCGAGCGAGCCCGCACGCTGCGCGACACGCTGCGGGCCGAGCGCGGTCTTAAGGCGGCGTGATGGGCACCGCCTACGCCAAGTGCTACGACCCTTCCGGCGCCCGCTACGGCGTGCCGACCTTCCCGTGGCGCCTGGCCCCGGATGACCTGGCCACCCGTCGCCAGTTGCGGGCGAAGGGGCTGCGTCCGGGAGGTCAGCCGATAGCGGCTCAGGTGATGATTCGCCAGCGCGGCCGGAAGTCCGGCGCGAAGGTCGCCTATCTCTACCGCGTCGACAAGGCGCTCCCGGTGCGGCCGATGACCTCGCGCAAGTGGGGCGCGCTCGCGCTGGCCATGCTCGCCCGCCGCACCTGCCCCGCCTGCGGGGTCATCTACAGCTACTGCCTGCCGACCTCGCTCGGCATGTGCCTCCTCTGCCACGACGCACAGCAGCCGCACGCCGCGCATGCGGCTGACCTGCAAGGGAGTACGCGATGAACAAGAGGCTCGCCGCCGCTATCGAGCGTGAAAACGAGCTGGAGGAGCGCGGCATGCACGGCGATGACCGCAAGACCTGCTGGACCCACCAGGAGTGGGCCGAGGACTGCGCCGACGCTCCGATGCACACCCACCCCAGCACCAACAACTACCCGCGCCCCGCCTGAGGGAGAGCCCCATGCCCACCGTCTACGGCAGCTACGAACTGTCCATCGCCGATGACCTCGGTCTCGACACCACCCCAGTCTGCTGCGGCGAGGAGACGGCCGCGAAGGACAACGAGCTCGGCTACCGCGACTACACCTGCGGCGACTGCGCGGGCGTCGTCACGGTCTCGCCCAGCGGACTTGTCTTCGACATCACCGACTGACCTGGCACGACTTCGCTCAGCGGGGTCCGGACGGCTCGCCTACCAAAGCGCCGTCCGGACCCCTTCCAACCCCGCTCAACATGAGGGAGCAGATCCATCGTGACCGAGATCAACGTGTCCGGACCTCCCACCAAGGCACCGGACGAGGAGACCGAGAACACCGCGCGGGTGCTGCCGTTCCTGCGCAAAGAGACCACCCCCGCCCCGGAAGCAGCGGCCAGGCTCGCTCCGGGCGAGGTGAAGCCGGGGGAGTGGGAGGCCCAACTCCCCGACACCGACGACCCGGAGGCCGAGGGCCTGACCGAGGGCGCGGAGGTCGACCCGCCCAAGCAGGTCTACCCGCCGACGGTGGCGGAATGGATGGAGGCCAAGGACAAGGCCCGCCTGCCGGTCCTGCCGGACTGGGTCAAGCTGCCTGACCAGCGCAAAGCCGTCCGCAAGTGGGCGGTGCGGCACTACTCCACCATGGTCGGCTACCACGCGGTGCGCGTGCCGACCATCTACACCCCCAAGATCCTCTGGTACTCGCCGCGCGGCGCGTGGCGCTGGTCAACGGCCATCGGCCGGTGGGTCTTTGACGCCGAAGGTAAGCCCCTGCGGCTGGCCTCGGTCGCGAACGAGGACGCGGGGGAGTACCTGCGGCTGTCCCACCAGCGCAAGGACCGCGTTCGGCTGCGGAGCATCACGGCCGCGCTCGGCACGGTCATCGGCCTGACCGCAGCCCTGGTCCTGTATGTGATGGCGCCCTCGTGGCTGCTCCTGCTGGCGGTCACCTCGCTGACCACGGCACTTGGCGCCGTGGGCGCGCCGGCGGACCGGCCGCTCATCGACCGGGCCAAGGTGACCTTCCGCAAGCGCCGTCTGTCCTCGGACATCGTCATCCGCGCCCACGAGGCCGCCAAGCTGACCAGCAAGGACCAGAACATCGCCTTCCCGCGGCCGATCGGCCGGGACGGGGACGGCTGGCGCGTGGTCGTCGACCTCCCGTACGGCAAGACCTTCGAGGACGCGGTCAAGGCCCACGCCCGCCTGGCGTCCGGCATGGACATCGCCCCCACTCAGCTCTTCCTGGACAAGGACGAGACGAGCGGACGCCGGGTGTCCTACTGGATCGCTGACCGTGACCCGCTCGCCGTCCCGTCGGGCAAGTCGCCGCTGCTCGGGGCAACAAGGGTGGACTTCTGGAAGCCGTTCCCGTGGGGTGTGGACGAGCGCGGCAATCCCGTCATGATCTCGATGCTGTGGCTCTCGCTGCTGGTCGGGGCGGTGCCGCGGCAGGGCAAGACGTTCTCCGCCCGCACCATCGCGCTCGCTGCGGCGCTTGATCCGCATGTGCGCCTGATCGTGTTCGACGGGAAGGCATCGCCGGACTGGCGCAGCTTCACCAAGGTCGCGCACCGCGTCGGCTTCGGCATCGTGCCCCGCGACGGCTTTGACCCGGTCGAGCACCTGGTCCATGCCCTGATGGAGCTGAAGGCGGATGTGGAGGACCGCTACCACCGGCTGTCCGAACTCCCGCTGCACATCTGCCCCGAGGGCAAGCTCACCCCGGAGATCAGCCGGGACAAGAAGCTGAACATGCCCCTGACCCTGGTGGTGGTGGACGAGGTGCAGGAGTACTTGCAGCACCCCACTCACGGCAAGGCCATCCTTGACCTGCTCGTCTACCTCGCCCGCGTCGCGCCGGCGGTCGGCGTCTCGGTGCTGAACTCCACCCAGAAGCCCGACGACACCGCCTGCCCCTCCGTGCTGCGCGACCAGCACCAGGGCCGCTTCTCCCTGCGGGTCGGCTCCTGGCAGGTCTCCGATGTGGTGCTCGGCGCCGGTTCCTACTCCGAGGGCCTGGACGCCTCCAAGCTCCTGAAGTCCCACAAGGGCGTTGGCCTGCTCAAGGGCATGTCCGACGACTCCGGGATCGTGCGCACCTACCTCGCCAACGGACGCGACGCAGAAACCGTGCTGGACCGGGCCCGCGCACTGCGCGAGGACCAGGGCACGCTGTCCGGCGACGCGGCCGGCGAGCAGAGCACGACCCGTGCCGCGGACGCGATCCTCGACGACGTCGCCGCGGTCCTGGGCCGCAGCGAGGACAAGGTGTGGTCGGAGTCCATCGTCGACCGCCTCGCCCAGTACAGCCCCGACGCCTATGGCGAGTGGGCCGTCCTGGAGGGCCGCGCCAAGGCCGACCAGCTCGCCGCCGCGCTCAAGCCCTACGGCATCAAGACGGACCAGGTGTGGGGCAAGACCGAGTCCGGCAAGGGCGCCAACCGGCGCGGCATCGAGCGTCAGCACATCATCGACGTCGTCACGCATCGTAACAAGAAGCGGGCCGATTCCTGACCCGCCACGGTCGCTAGGTCTAGCAAGACCCGTCGCTAGACCTAGCGACCTCGCTAGCGACCCAAACCGCACCTGATCAGGTCGCTAGCGCCTAGCAGCCCACCTGCATAAACCCCTGAAACCCGCCCGAGAGGCCCTGTGATGACCCCCAGCCTGCTCGCTAGCGCCTGCCTCCTGTTCCTCACCCTCAGTTACGGCATTGTGTGCTGGTTGAGCCCGTTCGGCCGCTGCCGCAAGTGCGACGGCCTTGGCCACCTCATCAAGTTCAACCGCCGCGGCAAGGCCAAGAAAGCCCGTGTCTGCCGCCGCTGCCACGGCCACGGCATCCGGATACGCCGCGGACGCCACTGGTTCAACATTGCCCGCTGCACCCACCGTGCCGGCACCCGCTAACCCACCCCACGCATCGCCCCATCCCAACTCTGTGGAGGAGTACGCCCGATGGCGCTCAGCGACAAGGACCCCTACAACGCCCGCGAGGGCGCCCGCATCATCGTGCTCGCCGCCCGCGCCGCCCGCCTGGAAGGGCGCGGCAAGTCCAACAAGCGCGTCCTGCAGCAGGCAGCACGCATCCGCGAACTCGCCCAGGAGCGCGAGGACGCCAAGGCCGCCGCCCGCGCCGCGGCCCGCAAGAAGCGCCATGGCCGCTGACCCCGGCCCTACCGCCGCACGCTCCCAGAACGGAGGCCCGTCGTGGCCCTGACCGTCTCCCTGGTTCTGCTCTTCGGTGTCCTGCTCGCCCTGCTCCTGCGCTTCAAGGCCCTGGGTGCCGGAGCCGCGGTCATCGCCGTGCTCTTCGGCTTCTACCTCGCCGACACCGGAGCCCGCAGCACCATCAACGACCTCATGTCCGCGGCCATCAGTGCCCTGCCGGACCGAAACCCGTAAGGAGGCGCGGTCGTGAACGAACAGATCGTCGCCCGCCACTGGCTGGCCATCATCGCCCCCAAGGCCGCGCCCGCGCTGGCCACCTCCACCGTGCTGATCCTGGCCCGCATCTGGAACGCCAACGGCGCCGAACACAGCATCGGCAACGCCGTGTTGATGACTGCGCTCTCTCTCGCCGCCGGGGCGGCCGGGGCCTGCGCGAGCGTCGGCCGCGCCGGGGACCGCGTGATTGCCGGGACCGCGTTCGCCGCCTCCGGCGCCTTGGCCTTCGCCGGCGTCGCCGGATACGCCGACGGCCTGCCCCTGCCGCTCCTGCTGTGGGTGCTCGCCACGACCGCCGCCTACGGGATCGCGGCCCGCTACTGGCGCACCGACCGCCGCGACCACCTCGCCTACCAGCGGCACACCGGGGTGCGCCGCGAGGAGCACGCCCACGTGGAACGCGTCGAAGCGCTGCGAGCCGGAGCACAGATCGAATCCGCCCGCGCCGGAGCCGAGTACGCCGAACAACTCGCCACGGCCCTACTCACCCGAGCCGCCCTGCCCGGCTACGACCCCACGGCTCTCACCCGCGCGGGGCTGCCCGAACTCCCCACTGTGGAAAGGGACTGACCATGCTCCGCCTACGTATCCAGCACGCCACCTGGCCCCACCCAGCGCTCATTCTCACCGACACGCCCCGCCCGAACTGCCGCGAGTGCGAGGGCATCGGCGGAATCGAGCACGACTACGGCCACCCCGAGACCGGCGAGTACGACGGCACCGATTGGGAGCCCTGCTCCTGCTGGAACGAACAGCGCTCCTGGCTCCTGTTGCCCCTTCCGCGTCGGCGTCTGCGGCTGCCGCGGCGTGGCCGTAGCACAGACCCGTGGGCCGCCAACGGCTACAGCGACGAACCGCCCATCTGACCCTGGAAAGGAACCGATGATGACTGCCTACTCCACCCCGCTGGACCTGATCCTGGGGGCCGTGGCCGCCAACGCGTTCATTCGGGGGCGGGCCGAGGAGCTGACCCGCAACGACTACCTGCCTGAGCCCGTCGCTTACGCGCTCACGGTCCGCCGCATCCTGCACGGCGATCCCCTGGTGCTGGCAGAGGCCGGACAGAGTTGGACGCTGCGCTCGGACACCGACCCCGACGACGCGCCCGCCTACCGGCTGAACGTCCTTGCTCGCCTGAGCTGCCCACCGCGCGTCCTGGTCACCGACCCCGACGACCCCACCGGCGAGACCGACGAACTCCTCGCCGAGGTACTGGATCTCTACTACCTCGCCACCTGGCGCCCTGAACTCACCGCCGTCCAGAGCCCCAAGGAGTCCTGACCCGTGTTCGAGATCCGCATCCTCTGTCCGTCCGGCGATGTCGCACTCATCACCCGTGCTCTGTCCGAGGTCTTCACGCTCGGTCGCGTGTTGGAGCGTGAGGCCCCCTCGCCGGACAAGGTTCGGCTGTCCATCACCGCTGACCACCGTCCCGAGAACGATCCGTGGCCGGACTCGGAGAGCGCGTACGCGCTCGCCCCCAGCATCGTCAGCGAGATCGGGTGGGTCGCCCACTCCGCCACGAACCGTGAGCCCTTCACCGAGGCCGACCGAGAGTTCTGGCTCCGCAAGGCTGCGCTCCTTGACCGCCTCGCTCTGGGAGATGCCAGGGCGTTCACCGCCTCGGACGCAACCGAGCTTGCCACGCAGGCGGCCCACCGGCTGATGGACGTCGATGACAGCGGTGCCATCTGCGACCCGCGCCACTACGTCCGGCGCGAGTACGCCGCGTGGGCCAAGAACCAGTAGCTGTGCCCGAGGCGGTCGCCCTCTCGCCAAAGACCGCGACCGCCTCGGCTCTCCGTCCCTTCGAGAGAAACAGGAGACCTCCAGCATGACACCTGAGCGCAACACCGAGCTGCTCTCCGCAGCGCTTCAAGCCGCAGAACGCGGCTGGCACGTCTTCCCGCTCTTCCCCGGAACCAAGCGGCCCGCCCTGCACGGCGAGGCGGCCTGCCCCCGCACCGGGGTCTGCGCAAGTGGGCACCGTAAGTGGGAACAGCGCGCCACTACCGACCCGGACCGCATCCGTGCTGCTTGGACGCACGCTCCGTTCAATATCGGCATCGCCACCGGCCCCTCTGGGCTGCTGGTTGTCGACCTCGACTTGCCCAAGCACAAGGGCACTTCGGACACGCCTTCCGGCGTGACGACCTTCACGGCGCTCTGCGAGCGCACCGACCACACCGTCCCCGACACCTGCCGCACGCGGACCGCGAGCGGGGGACAGCATCTGTACTTCGCCGCGCTGTCGGGCGTGCGGTTGACCAACACGGCGGGGACGATTGCCCCGTTGGTCGATACCCGGGCATGGGGTGGCTACGTCGTCGCAGCGGGCAGTGTCACCCCCGCCGGACCCTACGAAGCTGTAGGCACCGCTCTGACGGTTCCGTTGCCCGCCTGGCTTCAAAGCATTCTGGAGCCCGCCCCCGCGCAACCCGTTGGGCCGCTCAGGCTCCCCGCGGTCAGCGGGAGCCGCGCGGCGCTGGCGGCACTGGAGGCGGAGTGCGCCGTCCTCTCAGCGGCGTCGGAATCGCAGCGGAACATCGCTCTCAATCGGTGCGCCTTCAAGGTGGGGCGTTTCATCGCATGGGGCGATGTCCCCCGGCATGTGGTTGAAGAGGCCTTCCAAGCGGCGGGCGAGGCGCACGGACTCACCGCGGCGGAGTGCCGCGCCACGATCCGTAGCGCCTTGGACAGCTCCATCCGCAAAGCCCGCCCTCGGGATGCGGCATGAGCCACCAACTCCACTCCCCCTTGGAAGGCCTCACCCACGCGTCGACCGGCCGCCGTCTCGCCGAACCGGCCGTAGTCCGGACGGCGGTAGGCGACCCGAAGGGCGTCGCCGAAGGCGTCCCCACTGTCCTTCTCCCGCACCCGCCGCCCGGCGACGGACGGTATCCCGTGGCCTGGCTGCACATCGTTGCCCCGCGCGGCGCCGTACCCACCGCCACCTCGCATTGCCAGTGCGGAAGGGACCGTAGCGCCGTGGGCAAGGCCCGTGTACTCGCTCTCATCGACGACCACACCGGCCACCGCGATCAATGTCCGCTCCGTACTCCCCAGGAAGGGAGGGAAGCCGCATGACCACCTTGGAGGAACTGCCCGCGCCCTCCAACCCGATGGCCGTTGCCCGCCGCGTTATCCCTGACTGGCAGGACCAGAACGGCAACCTGCTGTGCCGCCGGTGGCGTGGCTCGTGGATGCGCTGGACCGGCACGAACTGGCGCGAGCTGGATGAGCACCAGATGCGCGCGTCCATGTACAAGCGGCTGGAGCATGCCACGTTCAAGGGCGGCGTAGACCGCGAGGGGCAGCCGGAAATCCGCGACTGGGCACCGACCAAACAGAAGATCAGCAACCTTCTCGATGCACTCGGAGCCATCACACTGCTGCCCACCGAGGCGGACGCGCCTTCCTGGATCGAGAAGAACGCGGACAGCGGCGACCGCAGCCCCATCGTGGCCTGCCAGAACGGCTTGCTGCGCATCCGGGACCGGGCCCTGCTGCCGCACACGCCGGGATTCTTCAACCTGGTCTCGGTCCCCTTCGCCTACGACTCGCAGGCGAGCGCGCCGCACTGGGAACAATTCCTGCGGGAGATCTGGCCGCAAGACCCCGCCGCCATCGCGGCTTTGCAGGAGTGGTTCGGCTACATCCTGTCTGGCCGCACCGACCAGCAAAAGATTCTGCTGATCAAAGGACCCTCGCGCTCCGGGAAGGGCACCATCGCCCGTGTCCTAAAGGAGTTGGTCGGGCGGGAGAACCTCGCCGGGCCGACCCTCGCGGGGCTGGGCAGCAACTTCGGTCTGTCGTCCCTGATCGGCAAGCCCCTTGCGGTCATCTCCGATGCGCGGCTGTCCGGCAAGGACGGCGGGCAGGTCGTCGAACGGCTGCTGACCATCTCCGGCGAGGACACCATCGACATCGACCGGAAGTTCCGCGAGCCATGGACCGGGAAGCTGCCCACCCGGCTGATGGTGCTGACCAATGAGTTGCCCAACTTCGGCGACTCCTCTGGGGTCATCGCTCGCCGCTTCGTCGTGCTGAGCATGACCCTCTCCTGGCTCGGCAAGGAAGACACCGGCCTGACCGACAAGCTCGCCGAGGAAATGCCCGGCATCCTCAACTGGGCCTTGGACGGCCTGGCCCGCCTGGAACGGGGAGGACGCATCACCGAACCAGCCTCCTCGCGCGAATCGGTCGTCATCATGCAGGACACTGCCTCGCCAACCAGCGCGTTTGTCCGCGAGTGCTGCACGACAGGGTCAGAGGCCACGGTGCCGGTCGACACCCTGTGGGCCGTCTGGCGGGAATGGGCCGAGGACAACGGCGTACGCGCCGTCGGAACCAAGCAGATGTTCGGCCGCAACCTGCAATCCGTCGTCCCCCAGCTCCACCGAGCCCGGCCCCGAGACCAGTTCGGCCGGCAGGTCCCCACCTATACCGGGATCACGCTCAACCTGTCCGATCCACAGTCGGCCGGGTCGCGGATCAGCCGACACCCCGCCCGTACGGATCACCTCTGAGTCGCTTGAGTCGCGACACAGAGCAATGCGGGCTCAACACGGTCAGGTCCGTGTCGCGCCAGCCCAGCCAACGGCTGCGGCCGGGCTGGCGCCCTTCCGGTTCCCCGCTCTTCATCCGAGGAGAAGCTGTGGCCAAGCCCAGAGACGAGATGTTGACCATCCCCGATGTCATCGAAGAAATCGGCGTACCGCGAGCGACCTTCTACCGCTGGCGGCAATGCAAGAAGGGCCCGAAGGCCATCAAGCTCCCCAACGGTGCCGTGCGGATTCGCCGGTCCGAGCTGAGCCGGTGGCTCCAGACGCTGGAGGAGAGCGCGTGACCCAGGGCACCGACAGCGGGGCCGGACGGGACAGCCGTTCGGCCCCGCAGGGGTTTTCGCTCAACGTGCGTCTGTGGAAGGTGAGCAAGGCGCAGAGCAAGACCCGTCCGTACCAGCTTCGTTGGAAGGTCGGAGGGAAGGTCAGTAGCGCCACCTTTGCCACGGTGGCCCTTGCGGAGAGCCGCAGGTCCGAACTGTGGCAGGCGATGCGCCGTGGCGAGGCATTCCGCGTCGCAGATGGTCTACCCGAGTCCGAGGTGCGAGCAGAGTCCGCTGCGGAAGAGGCCCGTGAGGAACTGCCCTGGTTCGCGTTCTGTCGGGAGTACATGGCGATGCGCTGGCCGACGGCCGCAGCCAAGACCCGTGAGGGAATCGCCGACGGCCTCGCCGCGGTGACGCTGGCCCTGGTGGAGCAGGAACAAGAAATGCCATCGCCGGAAGAGCTGCGGCTGGCCTTCCGGTGGTCGGTCATCCCCAAGAACGTCGAACTCGACTCGCCGCAGGAACTCGAAGACGCCTTCAGGTGGATTCGTCAGAAGTCTCTTCTCGTCTCCTCGCTGGAAGACCCGAAGATCCTTCGCGATGTCCAGTACCGGATTTCCTTCAAGCTGGACGGCACCCCCGCAGCGGGGGAGACCTCCCGTCGCCGCCGGCGCGCCCTCAACACCGCAGTGGAATACGCCATCGAGCGCAAGCTCCTGACGACGAACCCACTCACCGCCATCAAGAAGGTGAAGAGCGCTGCATCGGACCGCGTGGACCCCCGTGTCCTCGTGAACAAGACCCAGGCTGCGCAACTCCTCGCCGCGGTCTCGTACGTCGGCACGTGGGACCGCAAGAAGGGGCGCCGCCTAGTGGGCTTCTACGCGGTCATGTACTTCGCGGGACTCCGGCCGAGCGAGGCAGTGGGCCTCAGCAAGGCTGATTGCTTCCTCCCGGAGACGGGGTGGGGCGTGGTGACGCTCCGCGATACGCATCCTGTGTCGGGCAAGCAATGGACAGACAGCGGAGAGCGCCACGACAAGAGGGGCCTGAAGTCTCGGGAGGCCAAGGAGGACCGGCCAGTCCCGATCCCGCCACCACTCGTGACCGTGCTCCGCTCCCATCTGGAGAAGTTCGGCACGGCCAAGGACGGGCGGCTCTTCACGAACGAGCGGGGTGGCCTTGTGGGTAGCAGCACCTATTGGCGGGTGTGGCGGGACGCTCGGGAGTACGCGCTCCCTCCGGACCTTCAAGCGTCCATCCTTGGGGGGCGGCCGTACGACCTCAGGCACACGTGCATCACGACGTGGCTGAACGCCGGTGTGCCTGTGGCCGAGGTCGCCCGGCGAGTCGGCAACTCACCGGAGGTCATCCACCGTGTCTACGAGGGGTGCATCTACGGCCAGGAGGAGGCCATGAACAGGAAGATTGAGGCGGAACTGGACTGGCCTGAGTGATGCGTGGTCGAGTCGCCGCCACCATTTGGGGATAGACCCTATTAGGTCTGTACGAGAGGGGCCTTACATGCTTAACCGTAACCTGGTTGCGATGCTGGGGGCTCAGGATCGCAGGCTTTCTGCCGCGCTCGAAGAGAGCAGAAGCGCCTTCAAGCACGCAGGTCTCCGCGGTGACGTTGTGGAGTGCGCTTTCCGAGAGCTCCTAGACCGACATCTGCCTCGCCACTTCACTGTGGGTACTGGCGAAGTGCTGGACCTGCGTGACCAGACTTCCACCCAGACGGATGTTGTTGTCGCCAACGTTGATCAGCCATTTCGAAGCGGCATCCACGATCCAGGCATCTTCATAGTTGAGGGTGTTTCTGCGGCAGGGGAGGTCAAGTCACGGCTGACGCTGCCCGACCTAGACGACACGCTGAAGAAGGCGGCCGTCTTCAAGAAGCTTCGAAATCAGCATGCGGCCGGTGACAGTCGACACACGAATGACTCGGACTCTGCAAGATTCTACGAGTGTCCGCCCTATTTCCTCTTCGCCTTCGAGAGCGCTGTGGCGCTGGAGACTCTCATGGAGAGGTTGCAGGAAGCCGCTCTAGTGCCGGGCCCTGGCGCCACTGGACCCCACCTTCGCCCTCTCGACGGAGTGTTCATCCTGGGGCGAGGAATCGCGATCGACTACGGCGACGGAGCTGGATCCCTCCAGTGGCGTGTCCCTGATCCTGAAGGGGGCGGGTGGGTGTCGTTGCCTGGCTGGCTGTGGCGTGACACGAACTCGGTCGTCGCTGAGTTCTTGATCTGGCTCGAATCGACCACGCCTCGGACACACCGATTCGCCCCTGTTGGGCAGCACTACCTGATCCGGCACATGCAGACCTTGGCGGGCATTGAGACAGACGCCTAGCGTGTCTATCGCAGCTCTATCGCGATGAGCGCGCAACAACGACAAAGAGCGGGACCCAGTGAGACTGGATCCCGCTCTTCATGCTTGGCATCTGCGCTGGTCAACCGCATGATTCTGCTGGTTGAAGCGAGGTGCCCCCGGCAGGATTCGAACCTGCGCACACGGCTCCGGAGGCCGTTGCTCTATCCCCTGAGCTACGGGGGCGTGTCAGCGCTGATTGCGCGGCGACGGGTAGAACCCTACCAGCTCCAATGGGCTCCCCATGAACAGGTATTTCCGCATCTCCGCGGCCGCCGGAACGCCCGCACCGCACCGCGCTTCCCAGGGGTCGCCCTGGGGTCCCCCGCCCGGGGCGGACGCGCACCCCAGGCGTCCCCCGCACAGGGCAGAAGTGGGGAAAACCCGGACGCGGCGGTGTCGGCAGACCTACTCTCGAGTTGTGTCAGGCGTGCCCGGCCGCGTGCTTGTTGTGGACGACAACAAGGTCATCCGGCAACTGATCAGGGTCAACCTCGAGCTGGAGGGCTTCGAGGTGGTGACCGCGGCCGATGGTGCCGAGTGCCTGGACGTGGTGCAAGAGGTCAGGCCCGACGCCGTCACCCTTGATGTCGTGATGCCCCGCCTTGACGGGCTGCGGACCGCCGCGCGGCTGCGTTCCGATCCGCGGACCCGGCATCTGCCCATCGTGATCGTCAGCGCCTGTACTCAGTACGAGGTGGAGAGCGGTTTGGAAGTGGGCGTGGACGCCTTCCTCGCCAAGCCCTTCGAGCCGAGTGAACTCGTCGGGATCGTACGGCAGTTGCTGGAGCGCGGCCGCGGCGGCGAAGCGCTCGGCGGCGACTGCGCGGCCGGGACCGGAGAGGCCGAGCGCGCCGGCCGCACCGGCGGCTGAGCCGACCGCCCCGCGGGCCCTGTCGCGGAAGCCCGGCTACCCCAGAGACCCCTACCCCCCGTCCACATCGCGGACCATCCGCCAAACCGGGTCGCGTCCCTACCCCCCTCCTCCCATACGCTTGTCCCCGTGACCCCCGTCGAGCTCTCCCGTTCCGTGCTGCGCGCCATGCGCCGTGCCGTCGATGACGGTGAGCTTCGTGACGTGGGCATGCCCGAGCGGGTGATCGTCGAGCGGCCTCGGCCCGGGGGACGTGGGGATTACGCCACCAACGTCGCCCTCCAGGTCGCCCGCGCCGCCGGGCGGCCGCCGATGCAGGTAGCCGAGATTCTGTCCCCGCGACTCACCGCGGAGCCCGGCATCGCCTCCATCGACATCACCGGGCCCGGCTTCCTCAACATCACCCTCACAGAGGGGGACGACACCGGCAGCAGCGGAGCGGCCCTCGTACGCGACGTACGCGACCGCGGTGCCTGCTACGGGCACGTCCACCCCGACACCGGCGCCCGCCACCAGCTCCACTTCCCCCGCGAAGTCCGCGCCGCAGTCCTCGCCGACACCCTCCGCCGCATCCTCCGCTCGCAGGGCGCCCTCGTCCGTGTCACCTGTGACGAGGCGCCCGATCCCGGCTGGACGACCGGCCTCGGGGTGCGCGTCGACGCCCACGGGAAGCCTCCCGTCCCGCTCAACACGCTCCGTCCCGTCCCCGCCCCGCAGGACCCCACCCCCCTCGGCCGCGACGCCGCCCGCTGGGCCCTGCTGTATCCGGCCGGGCACGACCGCCCCCGGATCGAGCCGGCCGAGCGGCACCTCGCCCAGCGCGAGAGCAATCCCCTCTTCCGCGTGCGGTACGCGTACGCCCGTACCCGTGCCCTGAGCCGGAACGCCGAGGCCCTCGGGTTCGACGCCGCCCCCGGCGACGTGCAAGACGTGGAAGACGTGCAAGACGGACAAGAAGCGCGAGACCTTCTCGACGCCATCGGTGACCACCCCCGCGTCCTCGCAGCCGCCGCCCGGCGTCACGCGCCCGACTGCCTCGCCCGGCACCTCGTCACCACCGCCGACGCCTTCCTCGCCTTTCAGCCCTCCGTCCTGCCGCGCGGTGACGAAAAACCCCTGGCCGCCCACCGTGCCCGGCTCGCGCTCGCCGAAGCCGCCGGGACGGTGCTCGCCGGTGGCCTGTCCCTGCTCGGCATCAGCGCACCAGAACATCTGTGAGAGAGACGACCGCGACATGAGCCGTTCCGCACACCCCGCCGGGCCCCGCCACGCCGACGTACTGCCCGAAGGGCACTACACCGCGCCGCCCGCCGATCTGAACTCCCTCGACCCGAAGGTCTGGGCGCAGACCGTCACCCGCGACGCGGACGGTGTCGCCACCGTCGGCGGCATCGAAGTGACCCGGCTCGCCGAGGAGTTCGGCACCCCCGCCTACTTCCTCGACGAGGCCGACTTCCGCGCCCGCTGCCACGCCTGGCGCGGTGCTTTCGGAACCGACGCCGACGTCTTCTACGCCGGCAAGGCTTTCCTCTCGCGTGCCGTCGTGCGCTGGCTGCACGAAGAAGGGCTCAACCTCGACGTCTGTTCCGGGGGCGAGCTCACCACCGCCCTCGACGCCGGGATGCCCGCCGACCGCATCGCCTTCCACGGCAACAACAAGAGTGAAGAGGAGATCGAGCGGGCCATCTCCGTCGGAGTGGGGCGCATCGTGCTCGACTCCTTCCAGGAGATCGTTCGGGTCGCGCACATCGCCGAGCGGCTCGGCAAGCGGCAGCCCGTACAGATCCGCGTCACCGTCGGCGTGGAAGCGCACACCCACGAATTCATCGCCACCGCCCATGAGGACCAGAAGTTCGGCATCGCCCTCGCGGGAGGACAGGCCGCCGAGGCCGTGCGCCGCGCGCTGCGGCTGGATGGGCTCGAGCTCATCGGCGTACACAGCCACATCGGGTCGCAGATCTTCGACATGGCGGGCTTTGAGGTCTCCGCCCGTCGTGTCGTGCAGCTGCTTGCCGAGATCCGTGACGAGCACGGTGTCGAGCTTCCCGAGATCGACCTCGGCGGCGGGCTCGGCATCGCGTACACCTCCGACGACGACCCGCGCGAGCCGCACGAGATCGCCAAGGCGCTGAGCGAGATCGTCACGCGTGAGTGCGAGGCCGCCGATCTCCGCACTCCTCGTATCTCCGTCGAGCCGGGGCGCGCCATCGTCGGGCCGACCGCCTTCACGCTGTACGAGGTCGGCACGGTCAAGCCGCTCGAGGGTCTGCGTACGTACGTCTCCGTCGACGGCGGCATGTCCGACAACATCCGCACCGCGCTCTACGACGCCGAGTACAGCGTCGCCCTGGTGTCGCGCGAGTCCGACGCCGAGCCCATGCTCGTACGCGTCGTGGGCAAGCACTGCGAGAGCGGCGACATCGTGGTGAAGGACGCTTTCCTCCCCGCCGACCTGGCTCCCGGCGATCTGATCGCCGTGCCCGCGACCGGCGCGTACTGCCGTTCCATGGCGAGCAACTACAACCACGCGCTCCGTCCGCCGGTCGTCGCGGTCAAGAATGGTGCGGCGCGCGTAATCGTCCGGCGCGAGACGGAGGAAGATCTCCTGCGTCTCGATGTCGGGTAATGAAATAGATGTCTCATGATTCGGACAGGGGATAGAAACTCCGGTCCGGTGGGTGAGACTGGTCCCATCGTTTAGATGTATGAGAAGTGAGGTCGGATGATGCGTAAGCGTCCGCTGAAGGTGGCGCTGCTGGGCTGTGGGGTTGTCGGCTCAGAGGTGGCGCGCATCATGACGACGCACGCCGACGACCTCACAGCCAGGATCGGCGCCCCGGTGGAACTCGCCGGGGTCGCCGTCCGCCGTCCCTCGAAGGTGCGCGAGGGAATCGACCCCTCCCTCATCACCACCGACGCGACCGCGCTGGTCAAACGGGGCGACATCGACGTCATCGTCGAGGTCATCGGAGGGATCGAGCCCGCCCGGACCCTCATCACCACCGCCTTCGAGCACGGCGCGTCCGTCGTCTCGGCGAACAAGGCCCTCATCGCCCAGGACGGTGCCGCGCTGCACGCCGCCGCCGAGGAGCACGGGCGGGATCTCTATTACGAGGCCGCCGTCGCCGGCGCGATTCCGCTGATCCGGCCGCTGCGCGAGTCCCTCGTCGGCGACAAGGTCAACCGGGTCCTCGGGATCGTCAACGGGACCACGAACTTCATCCTTGACGCGATGGACACGACCGGGGCCGGTTACCAGGAAGCCCTCGACGAGGCCACCGCTCTCGGGTACGCAGAGGCCGACCCGACCGCCGACGTCGAGGGCTTCGACGCCGCCGCCAAGGCCGCGATCCTCGCCGGAATCGCCTTCCACACGCGCGTGCGGCTCGACGACGTCTACCGCGAGGGCATGACCGAGGTGACCGCCGCCGACTTCGCCTCCGCGAAGCGCATGGGCTGCACCATCAAGCTGCTCGCCATCTGTGAGCGGGCCGCGGACGGCGAGTCCGTCACCGCGCGCGTGCATCCCGCGATGATTCCGCTCAGCCATCCGCTGGCGTCCGTGCGCGAGGCGTACAACGCCGTCTTCGTGGAGGCCGAGGCCGCCGGTCAGCTCATGTTCTACGGGCCCGGCGCGGGCGGCTCGCCCACCGCGTCGGCCGTGCTCGGCGACCTCGTCGCCGTCTGCCGGAACAAGCTCGGCGAGGCCACCGGGCCCGGCGAGTCCGCGTACACCCAGCTGCCCGTGAGCTCCATGGGCGAGGTCGTCACGCGGTACCACATCAGCCTCGACGTGGCCGACAAGCCGGGTGTCCTCGCCCAGGTCGCGACGGTCTTCGCCGAGCACGGCGTATCGATCGATACGGTCCGTCAGACGGGCAAGGACGGCGAGGCATCCCTCGTCGTCGTCACCCACCGGGCACCCGACGCCGCGCTCAGCGGCACGGTCGAGGCGCTGCGGAATCTCGACACCGTGCGTGGTGTCGCGAGCATCATGCGGGTTGAAGGAGAGTAACCAGCAATGACCCACCAGTGGCGCGGAATCATCGAGGAGTACCGGGACCGTCTCCCCGTCTCCGACACGACGCCGGTCGTGACGCTCCGCGAGGGCGGCACGCCGCTCGTGCCCGCGCAGGTGCTCTCCGAGCGCACGGGCTGCGAGGTCCATCTCAAGGTCGAGGGCGCCAACCCGACCGGGTCCTTCAAGGACCGCGGCATGACGATGGCGATCACGAAGGCCAAGGAGGAGGGCGCCAAGGCCGTCATCTGCGCCTCCACCGGCAACACGTCCGCCTCCGCGGCCGCCTATGCCGTACGCGCCGGAATGGTCTGTGCGGTCCTGGTGCCGCAGGGCAAGATCGCGCTCGGCAAGATGGGCCAGGCGCTCGTCTACGGCTCGAAGATCCTTCAGGTCGACGGGAACTTCGACGACTGCCTGAACCTCGCCCGCGCCCTCTCCGAGAACTACCCGGTGGCGCTGGTCAATTCGGTCAACCCGTTCCGCATCGAGGGCCAGAAGACCGCCTCGTTCGAGATCGTCGACGCGCTCGGCGACGCCCCGGACATCCATGTCCTTCCCGTCGGCAACGCCGGCAACATCACGGCCTACTGGAAGGGCTACAAGGAGTACGCCGCCGACTCGGTGTCGACGCACACTCCCCGGATGTGGGGCTTCCAGGCCTCGGGCTCGGCGCCCATCGTGCGCGGCGAGGTCGTCAAGGACCCGTCCACCATCGCCACCGCGATTCGCATCGGCAACCCCGCGTCCTGGGACTTCGCCCTTGCCGCGCGCGACGAGTCGGGCGGCTTCATCGACGAGGTGACGGACCGTGAGATCCTGCGCGCCTACAAGCTGTTGGCGTCCCAGGAGGGTGTCTTCGTCGAGCCCGCGTCGGCTGCTTCGGTCGCCGGTCTCCTGAAGGCCGCCGAGCAGGGCAAGGTCGACAAGGGCCAGAAGATCGTCTGCACGGTCACCGGAAACGGCCTGAAGGACCCCGACTGGGCCGTCGCCGGCGCCCCGCAGCCGGTCACCGTGCCGGTCGACGCGGCCACCGCCGCCGAGCGCCTCGGTCTGGCATAACCCCGGGGAAAACCCGCAACTCCCCACAGGGGGTGCACAGGGGGCTTACAGCACGCATCGTGCGCCTCCTGTGCGCCCTATGTCGCCACAGAACCTTCCTTCGATAGGCTGTACCCAACCCGCCCCGCCGCATATGCCGCGGTGCCGCCGTGTATCGGCCTCCGGGTACTGCCTCACATGTGGCAAGTCCTCCAAAAGATCGCAGCTCAAGGAGAGTCATCGAGCGATGGCCGGTCCCGCGTTCCGCGCCGCCGCCGTCCGGGTGCGCGTCCCCGCCACCAGCGCCAACCTCGGGCCGGGCTTCGACGCCCTCGGCCTGTCGCTGGGGCTGTACGACGACGTCGTCGTCCGGGTGGCCGACTCCGGACTGAACATCGACATCGCAGGTGAGGGCAGCGAGACGCTCCCGCGCGACGAGTCGCATCTGCTTGTACGTTCCCTGCGTACCGCCTTCGACCTGCTCGGCGGACAGCCGCGCGGGCTCGAAATCGTCTGCGCCAACCGCATTCCGCACGGCCGGGGCCTCGGCTCGTCGTCCGCGGCCATCTGCGCCGGAATCGTCGCCGCGCGCGCCGTGACGATAGGCGGTGACGCCCGGCTCGACGACAACGCCCTGCTTGAGCTCGCCACCGAGATCGAGGGCCACCCCGACAACGTCGCCGCCTGTCTGCTCGGCGGCTTCACGCTCTCCTGGATGGACGGGGGAGCGGCGCGGGCGATCAGGATGGACCCCGCCGATTCCATCGTTCCGGTGGTTTTCGTACCGGGAAAGCCGGTCCTCACCGAGACCGCGCGCGGACTGCTCCCGCGCACCGTCCCCCATGTGGACGCGGCCGCCAACGCGGGCCGGGCCGCCCTGCTCGTCGAGGCGCTGACCAGGCGCCCCGAGCTGCTGCTCCCCGCCACCGAGGACCGCCTCCACCAGGAGTACCGCGCACCCGCCATGCCGGAGAGCGCCGCCCTGGTGGACCGACTGCGGGCGGACGGCGTCCCCGCGATGATTTCCGGCGCGGGACCCACGGTCCTCGCGCTGGCCGATGAGAGTACGGCCGACAAGGTCGCACGCCTCGCGGGCGAGGGCTGGGCGGCCAACCGTCTGGCGCTCGACGCGACCGGGGCGAGCGTGCTGCCGCTCGCGCCTTGACGCAGTGACCTCCGGGTAACCGGATTTGGAGAGGGGGAATGTTTGTTGGATCCGGTAGTGTTAACCTCAAGTCTGCACCCGACCCCACCATGGCGAGGTGCTTCGTGTCCCCGTCCGGGACATCCATCCTTCCGGGAGCCTCCCAAACTGCTTCGTGCCTTGCACTGAGCAGTGCCGAGCACGCTCCGGAACCGGCGTGACCGAGCCGAGTGACACCGCACATCAGTGGCACCTCACCGGGACTCGCCATCACCAGTGAATTCTTCCGCCGCGCATTGGCGGACCACCGCCCCGGCCAGGTCCACACACCAAAGGACCGCCGGACAGCACAACCGGTCGCCGAGCCAGACAGGCCGACGTCCGCTCCAGGGAAGGACCCTTCGTGAGCGACACCACCGATCTGATGGGCGTGACTGCCGACACGCCCGCCACGGACGCCTCTGCGGCGCCTGCCACCGGTGCTTCGGCCGGGTCCCGGCGGCGCCGCGGCACCGGCCTCGAGGGCATGGTGCTGGCGGAACTGCAGCAGGTCGCATCCGGCCTCGGTATCAAGGGCACTGCGCGGATGCGCAAGAGCCAGCTGATCGAGGTCATCAAGGAGGCGCAGGCGGGAGGGGGCGCCCCCGCGAAGAGTGCCGCGCCGTCCTCGGCCGATGCCGAGACCAAGCCGAAGCGCCGCGCGACCTCCAAGGCCCGTACGGGCGAGGACGCGGCGGCCGGCGGCGGCAAGTCGAGCAAGGCCGACAAGGCCGAGAAGACGGAGCAGGCTTCGGGCGGCAAGGCCGAAGAGGCCGTCGCCCAGCAGCAGATCGACATCCCGGGCCAGCCCGCGGGTGCCGACAAGGGCGAGCGCCGGCGTCGCCGCGCCACCGCCGACGCGGGCAGCCCCGAGACCGTCACCGCCGAGGCGAAGGCCGAGCCGAAGCAGGACGCGCAGCCCGAGTCCCGCGGCGACGGCTCCGGTGAGGGCGCCGAGGGCCGTCGTGACCGTCAGGGCCGCGACCGCCAGGGCCGTGGCCGCGACCGTGACCGCCGTGGTGGCAACAAGGGCGACGACCAGCAGGGCGGTGGCCGTCAGGACCGCCAGCAGGGTGGCGGCCGTCAGGACCGCAAGGAGCGGGACAACGGCCCGCAGGACGACTTCGACGACGAGGCGGGCGGCCGTCGCGGGCGTCGCGGCCGGTACCGCGACCGCCGTGGCCGCCGTGGCCGCGACGAGTTCGGCGCCAACGAGCCGCAGGTCTCCGAGGACGACGTACTGATCCCCGTCGCGGGCATCCTGGACATCCTCGACAACTACGCGTTCATTCGTACGTCGGGCTACCTGCCCGGACCGAACGACGTGTACGTGTCGCTCGCCCAGGTCCGTAAGAACGGTCTGCGCAAGGGCGACCACGTCACCGGCGCGGTCCGTCAGCCCAAGGACGGCGAGCGCCGCGAGAAGTTCAACGCGCTCGTACGCCTCGACTCGGCGAACGGCATGGCGGCCGAATCCGGGCGCGGGCGACCGGAGTTCAACAAGCTGACGCCCCTTTACCCGCAGGACCGGCTCCGTCTGGAGACCGACCCGGGCATCCTGACCACCCGCATCATCGACCTCGTGTCGCCGATCGGTAAGGGTCAGCGAGGGCTGATCGTGGCCCCGCCGAAGACCGGCAAGACCATGATCATGCAGGCGGTCGCCAACGCGATCACCACCAACAGCCCCGAGTGCCACCTGATGGTCGTCCTGGTCGACGAGCGTCCGGAAGAGGTCACCGACATGCAGCGGTCGGTGAAGGGCGAGGTCATCTCCTCGACCTTCGACCGTCCCGCCGAGGACCACACCACCGTCGCCGAGCTGGCCATCGAGCGCGCCAAGCGTCTCGTCGAGCTGGGTCACGACGTGGTCGTCCTGCTCGACTCCATCACCCGCCTCGGCCGTGCGTACAACCTCGCGGCCCCGGCGTCCGGGCGCATCCTGTCCGGTGGTGTCGACTCGACCGCGCTCTACCCGCCGAAGCGCTTCTTCGGTGCGGCGCGCAACATCGAGGACGGCGGCTCGCTGACCATCCTGGCCACCGCGCTCGTCGACACCGGTTCGCGCATGGACGAGGTGATCTTCGAGGAGTTCAAGGGCACCGGCAACATGGAGCTCAAGCTCGACCGGAAGCTCTCGGACAAGCGCATCTTCCCGGCGGTGGACGTCGACGCGTCCTCCACCCGTAAGGAAGAGATCCTGCTCAACAGCGAAGAGCTGGCGATCGTCTGGAAGCTGCGCCGGGTGCTGCACGCCCTCGACTCGCAGCAGGCCATCGAGCTGCTTCTCGACAAGATGAAGCAGACGAAGTCGAACGCCGAGTTCCTGATGCAGATCGCGAAGACGACGCCGACGCCGGGCAACGGCAACGACTAGTCACAGCGAACAGCACCACCAAAGGGCCGCCCCCGTCATCCGACGGGGGCGGCCCTTTTGCCTGCCGAGAGACCTTGGCCACACACATAAGAGATTCTTACGGTCACGGGCAGTAGCCCCGGCGCCGACGAAATCGCAGGTGAGAAGCTGGAAGGGCGGGTTCGGAGTGCACGGTGGGTCACCGGTGTGCGCCAGGGGCGCCCACAGGGCGCTGTGCAACCCTTCAGGCGGTTTGCACGTCTGACAAATGACGCCACAACCACGCCTGACCCTGAAAGCAGGGGGTAACCGACCCGACGAGGACTGAGGAGCACATGACCGACGAGAGCGCGCCCGAGGATACGAAGCCCCAGCGCCCCCGTGGCGGAGGCGGCCGGCGCCGCAGGCCGACCACCAAGCGGCACAAGGCCCTCGTCATCACGGCGTGGACCGCCGCATCGGTGATCGTCCTCGGCGGTGCGGGCCTCGGCTTCGTGTACTTCAAGCTCAACGGCAACATCAAGGGCGTCGACATCAACGCGGCGCTCGGCACGGACCGCCCCGAGAACGTCGACAACGGCTCGCAGGACATCCTCGTCCTCGGCTCCGACTCCCGCTCCGGCGACAACGCCAAGTACGGCAAGGACGAGGGCGCCGCCCGCTCGGACACGGCGATGGTCGTGCACGTCAACAAGGGCCACAAGACGGCCAGCGTCGTCTCGATACCCCGCGACACCCTGATAACCCGGCCCGAGTGCAAGACCGACGACGGCCAGACCGATCCGGGCGGTCAGCGGCAGATGTTCAACACGGCGTACGAGGTCGGAGGCCCGGCCTGCGCCGTCAAGACCGTCGAGAAGATGTCCGGCATCCGCATGGACCACTACCTGGAAGTCGACTTCACGGGCTTCAAGAAGCTCATCGACACCCTCGGCGGCGTCGAGATCACCACCAAGGAGGCCATCCATGACAAGGACAGCCACCTCGACCTCGAAGCCGGCAAGCACCAGCTGACCGGCGAGCAGTCACTCGGCCTGGTCCGCACCCGGCACGGCGTCGGCGACGGCAGCGACCTCGGCCGCATCCAGCTCCAGCAGGCGTTCATCAAGGCCCTGATCAACCAGGTCAACGACGTCGGCGTGTTCAGCAACCCGAAGAAGCTCTACGACCTCGCGGACGACGCGACGAGCGCCATCACCACCGACTCGGACCTGAACGACGTCAAGAGCCTCGCGGGCTTCGCGGGCGGCCTCAAGGGCATCGGCGCGGGCGACATGCACATGGTCACCCTGCCCATCCAGTACGACCCGGCCGACCCCAACCGCGTACTGCCCCTGGAGAAGGCCGACCGCCAGGTCTGGGCCGCGCTCAAGGCCGACAAGGCGATCCCCAAGTCCGCGACCGAGCAGTCCGCGGGCGACAAGGGCGAAGCGGACGACGTCGTGACCAGTAACTAGCCGTGACCCGATCGGTCGCACGGGCCCGGCGGGAATAGATCGGCACCCACCCCGGTTTGGGCAGATGCGACCAGTCCTGGCAGACTGGTACGTCGGCCCCGGTTCACGTACGAGCAATCCGCACGTACGACCCGGTGCCCTCCCGAAACTAGGAGACACCTTGAAGCGCGACATCCACCCCGAGTACGTCGAGACGCAGGTCAGCTGCACCTGTGGCGCGTCGTTCACCACCCGCAGCACGATCTCCAGCGGCACCGTCCGTGCCGAGGTCTGCTCCGAGTGCCACCCGTTCTACACGGGCAAGCAGAAGATCCTCGACACCGGTGGCCGTGTGGCCCGCTTCGAGGCCCGCTTCGGCAAGGCTGCCGGCTCCAACAAGTAGCGAGCCACTGCGCCGGTCTTCGGCCGCCCTCGGGAGGGGGTGGCCGGGACCGGCGCTTTGCCGTCTGACGCAAGCGCCACTCCGCGAACGAAATTCGCGTACGAAACCAGGAGCCCCCGATGTTCGAGGCGGTCGAGGAACTGATCGGCGAGCACGCCGATCTGGAAACGAAGCTCGCGGACCCCTCGGTCCACGCCGACCAGGCCAACGCGCGCAAGCTCAACAAGCGCTACGCCGAGCTCACCCCGATCGTCTCGACGTACCGCGCCTGGAAGCAGACCGGCGACGACATCGCGACGGCCCGTGAACTGGCCGCGGAGGACCCGGAGTTCGCCGCGGAGGTCAAGGACCTGGAGAAGCAGCGCGAGGAGATCACCGAGAAGCTGCGGCTGCTGCTCGTACCCCGGGACCCGTCCGACGATAAGGACGTCATCCTCGAGGTCAAGGCGGGCGCGGGCGGCGACGAGTCGGCGCTCTTCGCCGGCGACCTCCTTCGCATGTATCTGCGGTACGCGGAGCGCGTGGGCTGGAAGACCGAGATCATCGACGCCACCGAGTCCGAGCTGGGCGGCTACAAGGACGTCCAGGTCGCCGTGAAGACCAAGGGCGGCAACGGTGCGACCGAGCCCGGCCAGGGCGTCTGGGCGCGGCTGAAGTACGAGGGCGGCGTACACCGCGTGCAGCGCGTTCCCTCGACCGAGTCGCAGGGCCGCATCCACACCTCCGCGGCCGGTGTCCTGGTGACGCCGGAGGCCGAGGAGATCGACGTCGAGATCCACGCGAACGACCTCCGTATCGACGTCTACCGCTCCTCGGGCCCCGGCGGCCAGTCCGTCAACACCACCGACTCCGCGGTGCGCATCACGCACATTCCCACCGGAGTCGTCGCCTCCTGCCAGAACGAGAAGAGCCAGCTGCAGAACAAGGAGCAGGCGATGCGTATCCTGCGCTCCAGGCTCCTTGCCGCGGCCCAGGAGGAAGCGGAGAAGGAGGCGGCGGACGCCCGTCGCAGCCAGGTCCGCACGGTTGACCGCTCCGAGAAGATCCGTACGTACAACTTCCCGGAAAACCGGATCTCGGACCACCGCGTCGGCTTCAAGGCGTACAACTTGGACCAGGTGCTCGACGGAGAGCTCGACGCGGTCATTCAGGCCTGCGTCGACGCGGACTCCGCCGCCAAGCTCGCGGCCGCGTAAGCACCCGACAACCGCACTGCCCCCGGAGGACCAGCGTGAACCTGCTGCTCGCGGAAGTGGCCCAGGCCACCCAGCGGCTGGCCGACGCCGGCGTGCCCTCGCCGCGCAACGACGCCGAGGAGCTCGCCGCCTTCGTGCACGGCGTGAAGCGGGGCGAGCTGCACGCCGTCAAGGACGCGGACTTCGACGCACGCTACTGGGAGGCGATCGCGCGCCGTGAGGCCCGCGAACCGCTTCAGCACATCACCGGGCGTGCCTTCTTCCGCTACCTCGAACTGCAGGTGGGCCCCGGTGTCTTCGTGCCGCGCCCCGAGACCGAGTCGGTCGTCGGCTGGGCCATAGACGCCGTGCGCGCGATGGATGTCGTCGAGCCGCTCATCGTCGACCTGTGCACCGGCTCCGGCGCCATCGCGCTCGCCATGGCGCAGGAGGTGCCGCGCTCGCGGGTGCACGCCGTGGAGCTGTCCGAGGACGCGCTGAAGTGGACGCGGAAGAACGTCGAGGGGTCCAGGGTCAAGCTCTCCCAGGGCGACGCGCGTGACGCGTTCCCGGAGCTCGACGGCCAGGTCGACCTCGTCGTCTCCAACCCGCCGTACATCCCGCTCACGGAGTGGGAGTACGTCGCCCCGGAGGCCCGCGACTACGACCCCGAGCTCTCCCTCTTCTCCGGCGAGGACGGCCTCGACCTGATCCGCGGCATCGAGCGCACCGCGCACCGCCTCCTTCGGCCCGGCGGTGTCGTCGTCATCGAGCACGCGGACACCCAGGGCGGCCAGGTCCCGTGGATCTTCACCGAGGAGCGGGGCTGGGCCGACGCGGCCGACCACCCGGACCTGAACAACCGCCCGCGCTTCGCGACCGCCCGCAAGGCGATGCCGTGAGGACGAACACTTCAAGCCAGCAGTACGTGTACGAGGAGGCTCGCTAGATGGCACGGCGATACGACACCAACGACGCGACCGACCGTACGACCGGTCTGCGCGAGGCCGCGTCCGCCGTCCGCCGTGGCGAGCTGGTCGTGCTGCCCACCGACACCGTCTACGGCATCGGTGCCGACGCCTTCACCCCGGAGGCCTGCGCCGATCTGCTCGACGCCAAGGGCCGTGGCCGCAATATGCCCACCCCTGTCCTCATCGGCTCCCCGAACACCCTGCACGGCCTGGTCACGGACTTCTCCGAGTCGGCCTGGGAGCTCGTCGACGCCTTCTGGCCGGGCGCGCTGACGCTGGTCGCCAAGCAGCAGCCGTCGCTCCAGTGGGACCTCGGCGACACCCGCGGCACGGTCGCGATCCGCATGCCGCTGCACCCTGTCGCCATCGAGCTGCTCACCGAGGTCGGCCCGATGGCCGTCTCGTCCGCCAACCTCACGGGCCACCCGGCCCCCGAGGACTGTGACGCCGCGCAGGAGATGCTCGGGGACTCCGTCTCCGTGTACCTGGACGGCGGCCCGACGCCGGGCATCGTCCCCTCGTCGATCGTGGACGTCACCGGGAAGGTGCCGGTACTGCTGCGCGCGGGTGCGCTGACCGCGGAGGAGCTCCGCAAGGTGGTACCCGACCTCGAGGTGGCGAATTGACAGCCCCTGAGACGGGGCGTGGCATAGCGGCTTGTCGAGATTCGTTCCGCATCCTCCACGTCAGCACCGGCAATGTGTGCCGCTCGCCGATCACCGAGCGGCTGACGCGGCATGCCCTGGCGGACCGCCTCGGCGACCCGTTCACGGGCGGCCTGATCGTGGAGAGCGCGGGTACGTGGGGGCACGAGGGCGCCCCCATGGAGACCAACGCCGAGACGGTCCTCGCGGACTTCGGGGCGGACGCCTCCGGCTTCATGGGCCGTGAGCTGCTCGACGACCACGTCATCCGGGCGGACCTCGTCCTGACGGCGACGCGGGACCACCGTGCGCAGGTCATCTCGATGGGTCACTCGGCAGGACTGCGCACCTTCACGCTCAAGGAGTTCACCCGTCTGGTGCGGGCCATAGACCCGGCCACGCTGCCCGACCCCGACGGGGAGGGCGTGGTGGAGCGTGCGCGTGCCCTGGTGCGGGCGGCCGCGGCACTGCGCGGCTGGCTGCTCGCGCCGAGCGTCGAGGCGGACGAGGTGTACGACCCCTACGGGGCGCCGCTGCCCTTCTTCCGCTCGGTGGGCGACGAGATCAACGAGGCGCTGGATCCCGTGGTGACGGCGCTGACCGGCGTACGGGCCAAAGCCTGAACCTTTCCCCTGCGGGGGCGGACACCGCGCGTGCCGCGTGCGGCAGGCCTACATTGGAGGGACTTCAACCCCCGCTAGGCCCGGAGCCCACGATGCCGGTCACCACAGAACAACCGCCCGCCGTGGGGGCTGACGCGCTCCGCCGCGAGGACCCCCAGATGGCCGAGGTCATCCTCGCCGAGGCCGAACGCCAGGCGAGCGGCCTCCAGCTCATCGCCGCCGAGAACTTCACCTCGCCGGCCGTCCTGGAAGCCCTCGGCTCCCCGCTCGCCAACAAGTACGCCGAGGGATACCCCGGCGCCCGCCACCACGGCGGCTGCGAGTTGGTGGACGTCGCCGAGCGCATCGCCATCGACCGGGCGAAGGCACTCTTCGGCGCCGAGCACGCCAATGTGCAGCCCCACTCCGGATCGTCCGCCGTGCTTGCCGCGTACGCCGCGCTGCTGCGCCCCGGCGACACCGTCCTCGCCATGGGCCTGCCGTTCGGCGGCCATCTCACGCACGGCTCGCCCGCGAACTTCTCGGGCCGCTGGTTCGACTTCGTCGGCTACGGCGTCGACCCCGAGAGCGGCCTCATCGACTACGAACAGGTGCACACCCTCGCCCGTTCGCACCAGCCGAAGGCGATCGTCTGCGGCTCCATCGCCTACCCCCGGCACATCGACTACGCGGCCTTCCGCGACATCGCCGACGACGTGGGCGCCTATCTCATCGCCGACGCCGCGCACCCCATCGGCCTGGTCGCCGGGGGAGCGGCCCCCAGCCCGGTGCCGTACGCGGACGTCGTCTGCGCCACCACCCACAAGGTGCTCCGCGGCCCGCGCGGCGGCCTGATCCTGTGCGGGGCCGAGCTCGCGCAACGTATCGACCGGGCGGTCTTTCCCTTCACCCAGGGCGGTGCTCAGATGCACACGATCGCCGCCAAGGCCGTGGCCTTCGGCGAGGCGGCCACCCCGGCCTTCACGGCGTACGCCCATGACGTGGTCGCCAATGCGCGGATCCTCGCCGAGGCGCTGGCCGCCGCGGGCTGCGTGATCAGCACCGGCGGCACCGACACCCACCTGATCCTGGCGGACCCGGCCCCGCTGGGCGTCGACGCGAGCACCGCCCGCGGCCGCCTCTCCGCGGCGGGCCTGGTCCTCGACACCTGCGCCCTGCCGTATGGCGACAGCCGGGGACTGCGGCTCGGCACGGCCGCCGTCACCACACAGGGAATGGGCGACGCGGAGATGGTCCGCATCGCCGGGCTCTTCGCCGAAGCGGTGCGCGAGGAACCAGGGGTACGAGAGGAAGTGCGCGAATTGGTGGGCAGATTTCCGCCGTATCCGGGCTAGGTCGGGGTAGAGGCGTCCGGAAGAGGCGCGTTCTCGTGCAACCATCGTCGCTACCCGGAAGTCCCCAGCCATATGCCCGCAGAGCTAGGCTGTGGGGCTGAGATGGCCAGCGATACCTGTGGGGAAGCCCGTGCGTGAATACCTGCTGACGCTCTGCATCACGGCCGCGGTGACTTACCTGCTGACCGGCCCGGTGCGGAAGTTCGCGATCGTGGCCGGCGCCATGCCGGAGATCCGCGCCCGCGACGTGCACCGGGAGCCGACGCCCCGGCTCGGCGGGATCGCGATGTTCTTCGGACTGTGCGCGGGGCTGCTCGTCGCCGACCACCTGCCGAATCTGAACGACGTCTTCGAGCGGTCCAACGAGCCGCGCGCGCTGCTCTCCGGTGCCGCGCTGATCTGGCTGATCGGTGTGCTCGACGACAAGTTCGAGATCGACGCACTGATCAAGCTGGGCGCCCAGATGATCGCCGCGGGCGTCATGGTCATCCAGGGTCTGACGATCCTGTGGATCCCGGTCCCGGGCTACGGCATGGTCCTCCTGGACCAGGGGCAGGGCACGCTCCTGACGGTCGCGCTCGTCGTCATCACCATCAACGCCGTGAACTTCGTGGACGGCCTCGACGGCCTGGCCGCGGGCATGGTGTGCATCGCCGCATCGGCGTTCTTCCTCTACGCCTACCGCCTCTGGTACGGCTACGGCATCGAGGCCGCGGCCCCCGCGACGCTCTTCGCCGCGATCCTGATCGGCATGTGTGTGGGCTTCCTGCCGCACAACATCCATCCCGCCAGGATCTTCATGGGGGACTCGGGCTCGATGCTGATCGGGCTGATCCTGGCGGCGGGGGCGATCTCCGCCACCGGGCAGATCGACGGTGACGCCCTGAAGCTGAACTTCGGCGGCACCCGCGACGCCACCCACGCGATGCTCCCCGTCTTCATCCCGCTCCTGATGCCGCTGACGATCATCGCGATCCCGTTCGCCGACCTGGTGCTCGCCATCGTCCGCCGTACATGGAACGGAAAGTCGCCGTTCGCCGCCGACCGCGGGCACCTGCACCACCGGCTCCTGGAGATCGGCCACTCGCACAGCCGCGCGGTGCTGATCATGTACTTCTGGTCGGCGCTCATCGCCTTCGGGACGGTCGCGTACTCGGTCCACTCCACGAGCATGTGGATCCTGCTCGGCATCGTCGCGCTCAGCTCCGTGGGCCTGGTGCTGCTCCTGCTGCCGCGCTTCACGCCGCATATCCCGCGCTGGGCCGAGTCGTTCGTGCCGCCGCGGTACCGGCGCCGCCGTCGGGCCGCCGCGGCGGAGGCCGCCGCCGGCGCGGGCGATGAGACGAACGCGACAGCCGGGACGGATGAGCAGGGAGAGGCCGAAGCGGATGCGGATTCCCTTCCTCCGGTCGGCGCGGGCGTCAACGGAGCGACCGCCGTCGGCACTCGCTCGCGCTTCGAGGATCGGCGCAAGGCCGGCTCGTCGAGCTGACGGGTCGAGGCCAAACTCGCCCAATACCAGACAAGTTGCCTCGCTGAGTGCACAGACGCGCAGGTTCACTCTCATGTGTGACGGCGAGCACACCTGACAGGTAAAGACCTCATCAAATAGTTTGTGATACCGTTCACGAAACCCGGGGACAGAGCCGAAGGACCGTAGTGCGACGGTCCGTTGGCCCGAGGAACGCTCTCGACCCCGGACTACGCTCGTCCATGACGACACCCTGCCCCCATCAGTAAGCGGAGCGCCGCCATGCCGTCTCAAGACACCCGAACACTCCTTCAGACCGCCGTACCCACGCTTGTCGCAGGCGCGATCGTCGCCGTCGTCAGTGCTGTGGTCGCGGGCGGCAAGGGGGCGCTCGGTGCAGTCGTCGGCACTCTGGTTGTCATCGCTTTCATGGGGCTCGGGATGTTCGCGCTGCAGCGAACGGCGAAGGCGCTCCCGCATCTGTTCCAGATGATGGGTCTGCTGCTCTACGTCCTTCAACTCCTGCTGCTTCTCGTCTTTGTGGCCCTTTTCAAGGACACCACGCTGTTCAACCCCAAGGCATTCGCCGTGGGTCTTGTCGTGGCGACCGTCGTATGGATGGCGTCGCAGGCCCGCGCGCACATGAAGGCCAAGATCCTTTACGTCGATCCCGACTCCGAGCAGAAGGACAAGCCGGAGAAGTCGGGGTCCTCGACGTGAAGGGTAGGGCCGGGATAAATGCCCGTTCGAGATGCTGCTATCGTCCGGTGCCAACTGCGGCACTGCTGGCGCGGGCATCTGAGCTGACGCCTGCACGATCGCGAGGCTCGATGCCTGAACGCCGCGCCCACATCCGAAACACCAGTCTGGTGCCGACACGCGGCCGCGCGCCGCGCCGACACGACAACGAGGTTGCCGTACCTATGCGTCACGCCGAAGGAGCCCGCGGTGAGTGCTGACCAAACTGAGCTCGCCTTTGACTGGAGCTGTCGGATCATGTCCGACAACGGCTGTGGCTTCCCGGCTCCGGGCCTGCACTCGTTCCTCTTCAAGCCGATCTTCGAGGTCGGCGGGTTCGAGTTCAACAAGGTCATGCTGCTCGCCCTGCTGACCACGCTCGTCGTCGTCACCTTCTTCTACTCGGCGTTCGGCAAGGCCAAGGTCGTCCCGGGCAAGCTGCAGATGATCGGTGAGGCCGGCTACGACTTCGTACGCCGCGGCATCGTCTACGAGACGATGGGCAAGAAGGAGGGCGAGAAGTACGTCCCCCTGATGGTCTCGATGTTCTTCTTCATCTGGATCATGAACATCTGGTCCGTGATCCCGCTGACCCAGTTCCCGGTCTCGTCGATCTTCGCGTACCCGGTGGTCCTGGCCGCGATCGTCTACTTCATCTGGGTGCCCCTGACCTTCAAGCGGCACGGATTCGTCGGCGGCTGGAAGAACATCACCGGCTACGACAATTCGCTGGGCCCGATCAAGTGGCTCGTGTCGTTCATCGAGTTCTTCTCGAACCTGCTGGTCCGGCCGTTCACGCACTCGGTGCGACTGTTCGCCAACATGTTCGCCGGTCACCTGATGCTGGTGATGTTCACCGTCGCCTCCTGGTACCTGCTGAACAGCTTCATGATCCCGGCCGCTGGTGTGTCCTTCGTGATGACCATCGCCATGATCCTCTTCGAGCTCTTCGTGCAGGCGGTCCAGGCGTACGTCTTCGTACTCCTCTCCGCCACCTACATTCAGGGCGCTCTCGCCAAGCACCACTGAGTGCCCCCCGGCTTTCTAGCCCCCCAGATCGCCCGGTGGCCAACCCCCACCGGTCCATGAAAGAGAAGGAAGTAACGGCATGTCCGCGACCCTCGAACTCGCCGCTGGCGTCACCGGCTCCCTCGGCTCCATCGGCTACGGCCTCGCCGCGATCGGCCCCGGCATCGGCGTCGGCATCGTTTTCGGTAAGGGCACCGAGGCCCTGGCCCGTCAGCCCGAAGCTGCCGCGCTGATCCGTTCGAACCAGATCCTCGGCTTCGCCTTCTGTGAGGCGCTCGCCCTCATCGGCATCGTCATGCCGTTCGTGTTCGGTCAGTAATCACTCTTACTGACACTTCGACGAAAGGCACTGATGTGATCGCCAACCTGGTGCAGCTGGCGGCCGAGGAGAAGCAGAACCCGCTGATCCCGCCCGGCCCCGAGCTGCTCGTCGGCGCACTGGCCTTCGCCATCGTCTTCTTCTTCTTCTGGAAGAAGCTCCTCCCGAACATCAACAAGGTTCTGGACGAGCGCCGGGAGGCGATCGAAGGCGGTATCGAGAAGGCCGAGGCCGCTCAGACCGAGGCCCAGAGCGTTCTTGAGCAGTACAAGGCTCAGCTCGCCGAGGCTCGGCACGAGGCCGCGCGTCTGCGCCAGGAGGCGCAGGAGCAGGGCGCCCAGCTCATCGCTGAGATGCGTGCCGAAGGCCAGCGGCAGCGCGAGGAGATCGTCGCCGCCGGTCACACGCAGCTCGCCGCCGACCGCAAGGCCGCCGCGCAGACGCTGCGTCAGGACGTGGGCCAGCTGGCCACCGACCTGGCCGGCAAGCTCGTCGGCGAGTCCCTCGAGGACCACGCCCGGCAGAGCCGCACGATCGACCGCTTCCTCGACGAGCTCGAGGAGAAGGCCGAGGCCACTCGATGACAGCGCACGGAGCTAGCCGCGAGGCCACGGCCGCCGCGCGCGAGCGCCTCGACGCGCTGACCGACAACACGTCGGTCGACGCGAAGAAGCTCGCGGACGAGCTGGCCGCTGTCACCGCGCTCCTGGGCCGTGAGGTCTCGCTGCGCCGGGTCCTGACCGACCCGTCGCAGAGCGGCGAGTCCAAGGCCGAGCTCGCCGGGCGGCTGCTCGGCGGGCAGGTGGGCGGCGAGACCGTCGACCTGGTGGCCGGCATGGTCCGCTCGCGCTGGTCGCAGTCGCGCGACCTGGTGGACTCCCTCGAGGAGCTCGCCAGCCTCGCCGACCTGACCGGTGCGCAGAAGTCCGGCGCGCTGGACGACGTCGAGGACGAACTGTTCCGGTTCGGCCGGATCGTCTCCTCGAGCCCCGCCCTCCGGTCCGCGCTGACCGACCACGGCGCCACCGACGCGGCCAAGAGCGAGCTGCTGCGCAGCCTGCTCGGCGGCCGGGCCAACGCGGTGACCGAGCGGCTGGTCGAGCGCCTTGTGACCGCGCCCCGTGGACGTAGCCTGGAAGATGGACTCGAGTCCCTCTCGAAGCTGGCCGCGGACCGCCGGAACCGGATGGTCGCCGTCGTCACTTCTGCTGTGCCGCTCTCGGACCAGCAGAAGCAGCGCCTCGGTGCCGTCCTGGCGAAGGTCTACGGCCGGCAGATGCACCTGAACCTCGACGTGGACCCCGAGGTCCTCGGCGGGATCACGGTGCAGGTCGGCGACGAGATCATCAACGGCAGCATCGCGGACCGCATCGAGGACGCGCACCGCCGCATGGCGAGCTAGCAGTAACGCAACACGTAGTAATTACGGCCCTAGTTGGGCCGTGCAGAGGATTCACCTCTTACTTGGGGGGAGTCCCCAGACCCCCAAAGTGAAACTTCGGGCCCAACAAGGAGAGCAGGGAACCCAGATGGCGGAGCTCACGATCCGGCCGGAGGAGATCCGGGACGCACTGGAGAACTTTGTCCAGGCGTACAAGCCGGACGCGGCCTCGCGCGAGGAGGTCGGTTCGGTCAGCGCTGCCGGTGACGGCATCGCGAAGGTCGAGGGCCTCCCCTCGGCCATGGCAAACGAGCTGCTGAAGTTCGAGGACGGCACTCTCGGTCTCGCCCTCAACCTTGAGGAGCGCGAGATCGGCGCCGTCGTCCTCGGCGAGTTCAGCGGTATCGAAGAGGGCCAGCCGGTCACCCGTACCGGCGAGGTCCTGTCCGTCGCGGTGGGCGAGGGCTACCTCGGCCGCGTCGTCGACCCGCTCGGCAACCCGATCGACGGCCTCGGCGAGATCGAGACGTCCGGCCGCCGCGCCCTCGAGCTGCAGGCCCCCACGGTCATGGACCGCAAGTCGGTGCACGAGCCGATGGAGACCGGCTACAAGGCCGTCGACGCGATGACCCCGATCGGCCGTGGCCAGCGTCAGCTGATCATCGGCGACCGCCAGACGGGCAAGACCGCCCTGGCCGTCGACACGATCATCAACCAGCGCGACAACTGGCGCTCGGGCGACGTGAACAAGCAGGTGCGCTGCATCTACGTCGCCGTCGGTCAGAAGGGCTCCACCATCGCCTCCGTGCGCGGTGCCCTGGAAGAGGCCGGCGCGCTCGAGTACACGACCATCGTCGCCGCCCCGGCGTCCGACCCGGCGGGCTTCAAGTACCTGGCGCCCTACACCGGTTCGGCCATCGGCCAGCAGTGGATGTACGAGGGCAAGCACGTCCTCATCATCTTCGACGACCTCTCGAAGCAGGCCGACGCCTACCGCGCCGTGTCCCTGCTGCTCCGTCGCCCGCCGGGGCGCGAGGCCTACCCGGGTGACGTCTTCTACCTGCACTCGCGTCTGCTCGAGCGCTGCGCGAAGCTGTCGGACGAGATGGGCAAGGGCTCGATGACGGGTCTCCCGATCGTCGAGACCAAGGCGAACGACGTGTCGGCGTTCATTCCGACCAACGTCATCTCCATCACCGACGGCCAGTGCTTCCTGGAGTCGGACCTGTTCAACGCCGGTCAGCGCCCCGCGCTGAACGTCGGTATCTCCGTCTCCCGAGTCGGTGGTTCCGCGCAGCACAAGGCGATCCGCCAGGTGTCCGGCCGTCTCCGCGTGGACCTCGCCCAGTTCCGTGAGCTCGAGGCGTTCGCCGCCTTCGGTTCCGACCTGGACGCCGCGTCGAAGGCCTCCCTCGAGCGCGGTCAGCGGATGGTCGAGCTGCTCAAGCAGCCGCAGTACCAGCCGATGGCCACCGAGGACCAGGTCGTCTCCATCTGGGCCGGCACCACGGGCCGTATGGACGAGGTTCCGGTCAAGGACATCCGTCGCTTCGAGAGCGAGCTTCTTGAGCACCTGCACCGCAAGGAGCAGGGCCTCATGACCTCCATCAAGGAGGGCGCCAAGATGTCCGACGACACGATCACGGCCATGTCCGACGCCGTCGCGGAGTTCAAGAAGCAGTTCGAGACGTCGGACGGCAAGCTGCTCGGCGAGGACGCTCCGGCCGCCGTCGACGCGTCCAAGTGACGACGGAAGGGACCTGACTCATGGGAGCCCAGCTCCGGGTCTACAAGCGTCGCATCAAATCCGTCACCGCGACCAAGAAGATCACCAAGGCGATGGAGATGATCGCCGCCTCGCGTGTCGTCAAGGCACAGCGCAAGGTGGCGGCCTCCACTCCGTACGCGACCGAGCTCACGCGCGCGGTCACCGCGGTGGCCACGGGTGCGAGCGACAAGCACCCGCTGACCACTGAGGCCGAGGCTCCGACCCGGGCCGCTGTCCTGCTCCTCTCGAGCGACCGCGGTCTGGCCGGCGCCTTCAACTCCAACGCCATCAAGGGTGCGGAGCAGCTCACGAAGAAGTTGCAGGGCGAGGGCAAGGAGGTCGACACGTACATCGTCGGCCGCCGTGGCATCGCGCACTACAACTTCCGTGAGCGCAAGATCGCCGGGCAGTGGACGGGCTTCACGGATGCCCCTTCCTACGCGGACGCCAAGGCGATCGCCGGACCCCTGATCGAGGCCATCGAGAAGGACTCGGCCGAGGGCGGCGTGGATGAACTCCACATCGTCTACACCGAGTTCATCTCGATGATGACGCAGGACGCGGTCGGTTCCCGGCTGCTCCCGCTGAGCCTCGACGAGGTGGCGAAGGAGGCGGGCGCGACGGACGAGGCCCGTCCCCTGTACGACTTCGAGCCGTCGGCGGAGGACGTCCTCGACGCCCTGCTGCCGCGCTACGTCGAAAGCCGTATCTACAACGCGCTGCTCCAGTCGGCTGCTTCCAAGCACGCCGCCACGCGCCGCGCGATGAAGTCGGCGACCGACAACGCGGGTGACCTGATCACTGCGCTCACCCGCTCTGCCAACGCGGCCCGCCAGGCCGAAATCACCCAGGAAATCAGCGAGATCGTCGGTGGCTCCAGTGCCCTGGCCGACGCGACCGCGGGGAGTGACAAGTAATGACGACCACTGTTGATACGGCCGTTGCCACGGGCCGCGTCGCCCGGGTGATCGGCCCGGTCGTCGACGTGGAGTTCCCCGTCGACGCGATGCCGGACATCTACAACGCCCTGCACGTCGAGGTCGCAGACCCGGCTCTGGACGGCGCCTTGAAGACGCTGACCCTCGAGGTCGCCCAGCACCTGGGTGACGGCGTGGTCCGCGCGATCTCCATGCAGCCCACCGACGGTCTGGTCCGCCAGGCCGCGGTGACCAACACGGGCGAGGGCATCACCGTCCCCGTCGGTGACATCACCAAGGGCAAGGTGTTCAACACCCTCGGTGCGATCCTGAACCACCCCGAGGCCGAGGCCGACGTCACCGAGCGCTGGCCGATCCACCGCAAGGCCCCGGCGTTCGACCAGCTCGAGTCGAAGACCGAGATGTTCGAGACCGGCCTGAAGGTCGTCGACCTTCTCACCCCGTACGTCAAGGGTGGAAAGATCGGTCTGTTCGGTGGAGCGGGCGTCGGCAAGACCGTCCTCATCCAGGAAATGATCATGCGTGTGGCCAAGCTGCACGAGGGCGTTTCCGTGTTCGCCGGCGTCGGCGAGCGCACCCGTGAGGGCAACGACCTCATCGACGAGATGGAAGAGTCGGGCGTTCTGGACAAGACCGCCCTTGTCTTCGGTCAGATGGATGAGCCGCCGGGCACGCGTCTGCGTGTCGCCCTTGCCGGTCTGACCATGGCGGAGTACTTCCGCGATGTGCAGAAGCAGGACGTGCTGTTCTTCATCGACAACATCTTCCGCTTCACGCAGGCCGGCTCCGAGGTCTCGACCCTGCTCGGCCGTATGCCCTCCGCGGTGGGTTACCAGCCGAACCTGGCCGACGAGATGGGCCTCCTCCAGGAGCGCATCACCTCGACGCGTGGTCACTCGATCACCTCGATGCAGGCGATCTACGTCCCCGCGGACGACCTCACCGACCCGGCCCCGGCCACGACCTTCGCGCACCTCGACGCGACGACCGTGCTGTCGCGTCCGATCTCGGAGAAGGGCATCTACCCGGCGGTGGACCCGCTGGACTCGACGTCCCGCATCCTGGACCCGCGCTACATCGCGCAGGACCACTACGACGCCGCCATGCGCGTCAAGGGAATCCTGCAGAAGTACAAGGACCTCCAGGACATCATCGCGATTCTCGGCATCGACGAGCTGAGCGAAGAGGACAAGCTGGTCGTCTCCCGCGCCCGTCGCGTGGAGCGCTTCCTGTCGCAGAACACCCACGCCGCCAAGCAGTTCACCGGCCTGGACGGTTCGGACGTGCCGCTCGACGAGTCGATCGCCGCGTTCAACGCGATCATCGACGGCGAGTACGACCACTTCCCCGAGCAGGCGTTCTTCATGTGCGGTGGCATCGAGGACCTCAAGGCGAAGGCCAAGGAGCTCGGCGTCTCCTGAGTCCTTGACTCATGGGAGGGGTGGGCGCGTCCCGCCCCTCCCGGTACGCCCACTAGAATTTGACCCAACACCCGGCGAAGCCGCCGGGTGGTGACCCGAGGAGCCACCCTTGGCTGCTGAGCTGCATGTCGAGCTGGTCGCCGCGGACCGCAGTGTCTGGTCCGGCGAGGCCACCCTGGTCGTCGCGCGCACCACGTCCGGCGACATCGGCGTCATGCCCGGTCACCAGCCGCTTCTGGGTGTGCTGGAGTCGGGCCCGGTGACCATTCGTACGAGCGACGGCAACACTGTCGTCGCCGCCGTCCACGGAGGATTCATCTCCTTCGCGGACAACAAGCTGTCACTGCTTGCTGAGATCGTCGAGCTGTCGGACGAGATCGATGTCCAGCGCGCGGAGCGGGCGCTCGAGCGCGCGAAGTCGGAGGCCGACGCCTCCGCCGAGCGCCGCGCGGACGTCCGACTGCGGGCGGTGGCGACGCGCTGAACCCAGCGTGTCGGCGTTGACGTGACTCAGCCGCGGCCTGATCCGGAGCAATCCGGAGCGGGTCGCGGCTGAGGCAATGCGGGTGCAATTCTGTTGGTCCGTTTCGAAGAGGCGAGGAGGTCGGTGCCGATGATCCTCACTCTGCTCGTGTGCGGACTCGTATTGGTCGCGCTGGTACTGGTGGGGCTCTTCGTCTTCGGACTGCGCCGCCGGCTGATCCAGCGGTCCGGCGGCACCTTCGACTGCAGCCTGCGCTGGAACGCCCCGGAGAAGGGCGACACCTCCGGCAAGGGCTGGGGCTACGGGGTGGCCCGCTACAACGGCGACCGGATCGAGTGGTACCGCGTCTTCTCGTACGCTCCCCGGCCGCGCCGGGTCCTCGAGCGTTCGGCCATCGAGGTCGTGGACCGCCGCGCCCCGGACGGCGAGGAAGAGCTGGCCCTGCTCTCCGACGCGATCGTCCTCGGCTGCCTGCATCGGGGCGTACGCCTTGAACTGGCGATGGGCGAGGACGCGCTGACGGGGTTCCTGGCTTGGCTGGAGGCGGCACCTCCGGGCCAGCGAGTGAACGTGGCGTAGAGCCCTGAATCGAGAAGCCGGGAAGACAAGGGGCGTACTTGTCTTCCCGGCTTCGTCTATGCGGGACGGCCGCTACTTCAGACCGTCATTGATGGCAGACACCAACTCCCCGTTCGCGGTGTCCCCACTGAACTCCCAGAAGAACGCGCCGCCGAGACCCTGCCCCTTCGCCCAGGCCATCTTGCTCTTGACCGTCGCCGGGGTGTCGTACGACCACCAGTTGCTGCCGCAGTGGGCGTAGGCGGTACCTGCGATGGTGCCGTTAGAGGGGCAGGAGTTCTTCAGGACCTTGTAGTCCTCGATGCCTGCTTCGTACGTCCCCTGCGCGGCGCCGGTAGCCGTGCCACCGGGCTCCTTCTGCGTGACCCCGGTCCACCCGCGCCCGTAGAAGCCGATGCCCAGCAGCAGCTTGGCGCCGGGCACGCCCTTCGCCTTCAGTTTGGCTATCGCGTCGGCGGAGTTGAAGCCGTCCTGGGGGATGCCGGCGTAGGAGGTGAGGGGCGAGTGCGGGGCCGTCGGGCCCTTCGCCGCCCACGCGCCGAAGAAGTCGTACGTCATCACGTTGTACCAGTCGGCGTACTGCGCGGCGCCGCCGTAGTCGGCCGCGTCGATCTTGCCGCCGTTGGAGGCGTCGGCGGTGATCGCGGCGGTGACCAGGGCGTCCTTGCCGAACTCCGTGCGGAACGCCGACATCATGTTCTTCATCGAGGCGGCGCCGCTGGTGTCACAGGTCAGGCCGCAGGCGTTCGGGTACTCCCAGTCCAGGTCGATGCCGTCGAAGACGTCGGCCCAGCGCGGGTCCTCCACCAGGTCGTGGCAGGACTTGGCGAAGGCCGCCGGGTTCTTCATCGCCTCGGTGAAGCCGCCGGACCAGGTCCAGCCGCCGAAGGACCACAGGACCTTGAGGTTCGGGTGCTTGGCCTTGAGCTTGCGCAGCTGGTTGAAGTTGCCGCGCAGCGGCTGGTCCCAGGTGTCGGCGACGCCGTCGACGGACTGGTCGGCGGTGTAGGCCTTGTCGTAGTCGGCGTACGCGTCGCCGATGGTGCACTTGCCGCCCTGGACGTTGCCGAAGGCGTAGTTGATGTGCGTGATCTTGGCGGCGGATGCCGAGGTGTCGATGTTCTTCACGTGGTAGTTGCGGCCGTAGACGCCCCACTGGGCGAAGTAGCCGAGCTTGACCTTGCCGCCGGGGCCCGGGTCGGTGCCGCCCGTGGTGTGCACCTTGACGGCGCCGGATGCCGGTCCTGTCTGGTCCGCGGTGTCGCGGGCCTGGACCGTGTACGAGTAGTCGGTGCCGGCGGTCAGACCGCTGTCGGCGTACGAAGTGCCGGTCACCGTCGCCACCTTGGCGCCGTCGCGCAGCACGTCGTAGTTCTTGACGCCCTTGTCGTCGGTGGCCGCGCTCCAGGCGAGCTTCACCGAGGTATTGGTGATGTCGGAGGCGGTCGGGGTGCCGGGGGCGCTCGGCGGGTTGTCGCCGGGGACGCTGCCGCCGTCACAACTGCCGCCGTTCAGTGTGCAGTTGGCGGGCGATCCGGGGCCCGAGCCGTTGAACCCGAAGGAGACCGAGGCGCCGGGGGCGAGCGTCCCGTTCCAGCCGAGGTTCTTGGCGGTCCAGCGGGTGCCGGAGTTGGTGACGGAGGCGTCCCAGGCGGACGTCACCTTGGTGTCGGCGGGGAAGTCCCACGCGACGGTCCAGGAGCTGATGGAGGTCGTGCCGGTGTTCTTGACGGTCCACTTGCCTTCGAAGCCGCTGCCCCAGTCCTGGGTCTTGGCGTACGTGGCGGTGGCGGCCGGGGCGGCTTCGGGTGCTGCCTCGGCGGGACCCGTGAGGGCGACCAGGGTGGCGAGCGGGAGCAGCAGGGTGGTGAGGCCTGCCACGGCTCTGTGTCTGAAGCGCACGGTGTGCTCCTCGGGTGAGTTACGGGGGTTAGGGATGGGACCCTGCGCCGCCCGTGAGCACGTGGAACACGTGGGGGAGTGCTCACCGCAGTGCGGTGAGAATAGAAAGGTCTGGACCAGCGGTCAAGAGGTCTGAACCATTGGCCGAATTGCGTCGGTCGCGACCGCGATCTCGCGACTTATACGCCCAACTCCTGTGCGAGGACGGCTGCTTGGACCCGGCTGCGCAGCTCCAGCTTGGCGAGCAACCGGCTGACATGCGTCTTCACTGTCGCCTCCGCCATCACCAGACGGCTCGCGATCTCCGCGTTCGACAGCCCTTCGCCGAGACACGCGAGCACCTCGCGCTCGCGGCGCGTGAGGGCGTCGAGGATGGCGGGATCGGGTCCGTTCTCGCGGCGTACGGGCTTCATCGTCTTCGGGGCGGCGAACTCGGCGATCAGCCGTCGTGTGACGGCCGGCGCGATCAGGCCCTCGCCGCGCCCCACCGTACGGACCGCCTCCAGGAGGTCCTTGGCCTCGGTGTTCTTCAGGAGGAACCCGGAGGCACCCGCGCGCAGCGCCCCGAAGACGTACTCGTCGAGGTCGAAGGTGGTCAGGACGAGCACGTCCGCGAGGCCTTCGGCGACGACCTGACGGGTCGCGGACACGCCGTCGAGGCGCGGCATCTGGATGTCCATGAGGACCAGATCAGGCCGCAGTTCACGGGCGAGCGCCACCGCCTCCTCACCGTTCGAGGCCTCGCCGACCACCTCTATGTCGGGCGCGCTGCGCAGGATCAGGACAAGTCCCGCGCGTACGGCGGACTGGTCCTCGGCGACGAGCACGCGGATCATTCGGTCACTTCCTTGTCTGCGGGGTCGACGGGCAGCGTCGCGTACACGATCCACACCTTGCCGTCGGGGCTGCTCTCGGGGCCCGAATCGAAGGTGCCGCCGAGGAGTTCGGTGCGCTCGCGCATACCGACGAGGCCCGCGCCCGAGCCCGGGGCGCGGGGACCCGACGGATCGCCGTACGGGCTGGTGACGCGGACCGTGAGTGCGCGGGGTTCCTGGGCGAGGGTCACGGTGACCCGGCCGGGGGACGCGTGCTTGAGGGCGTTGGTCAGGGACTCCTGGACGATGCGGTACGCGGCGAGCTCGACCGGGGCGGGGAGCTTGTCGTCCTCCGGGGCGCGGGTGTCGTCGAGGGTGACGTCCAGACCATTGGTACGGGCGTTGCCGATGAGGGCACCGAGGCCGTCCAGGGTGGGTGCGGCCGCCGGCTCCCGGTCGTCGCTGGAGTCGCGCAGGATGCCGATCAGTCGGCGCATCTCGGCAAGGCCCTCGACACTGTTCTCACGGATGACGGCCAGGGCGTCCTTGCTGGTCTGCGGGTCGTCCAGGGAGAGCGCGGCCGTGGAGTGGATGGCGATCGCCGAGAGGTGGTTGGCGACCATGTCGTGCAGCTCGCGGGCCATCCGGGCGCGCTCGGCCGTGACGGCCTGCACGCGGTCCATCTCGGCGAGCAGCGCGGTCTGCTCGGCACGGAGCCTGGCCGCTTCGGCGGCCTCGCGGTGATTGCGTACGAGCACACCGGTCGTCGCAGGGCCGAAGGACACCATGCCGGTGACGACACCGATGAGGATCGCCTCGGGCTCCCGGAACCAGGCCAGGAACCCGAGCGTCACGGCCACCGTGATCAGCCCCGTGGTGACGGGGATGCGACGGGCGGCGGCCGGTGTCCCGTACACCACGGCCGCGTACATGATGTCAGTGAACATCAAGACCGAGGCCAGATTGCCCGCCGTGAACTGATCGGCGACCAACGCGAGGGTGCCGACGACCAGGGCGAACTGCGGTCTGCTCCTGCGCAGCAGTTCGAGCCCCGAGAGAACGAAGAGCGGGATCAGTGCCCAGGTGCCGCCGAGTAGCCGGTCCGCCTGCATCTGCAGCCCGAGCCCCCACCACGCGAGCCCTGCGAGCACGCTGCCCACGGCGATCTGTACGTCGAAACGTTGCGGGCGGGGCAGGGACAGGGCCATGCCCTCCATCCAACACGGCGGGCGCGGGCGGTGCCTGATCCTGAGGGAGGAACCGCCCGGTACATCGAAGGATGCAGTCCCACTTCGTCACTGCCGACGATGATCCGCGGCCGCCCTGACGGGAGCCTGGAAAGGTGACCGAGAGGAGCGAACCGTGATTGTCACGCTGATCATCATTTGCGAGGTCGGCTTCTGGCTGCTGCTGGCCGGAGGCCTGACCCTGCGCTACTGGGCGAAGATGCCGCGCGCGAGCATCGCCGTACTGCTGTGTGAGCCGATCCTGGAGGTCGTCCTCTTCGTCGTCACCGCGATCGACCTGAAGAACGGCGCCGAGCCGGACTGGAAGCACGGCCTGGCCGCCGTCTACATCGGCTACTCGATCGCCCTTGGCCACTACACGATCAAGTGGGTCGACGTCCGCGTGGCCCACCGCTTCGCGGGCGGCCCGCCGCCCGTCAAGCTCTACGGCACGGCCAAGGCGATCGACGAGTGGAAGATCGCCGCCCGCTGGGTCCTCGCCGGTCTGATCGCGATGGCGCTGCTGCAGGGCGCGGTCTGGTACGTGGGCGACGACGGCGACATCGACTCACTGCGGATGTGGCAGCAGAAGATGCTGTGGCTGATCGGCATCAACATCATCATCGCGGCGACATACACGGTCTTCCCGAAGAAGGCACCGCCGGTGGTCGGGCCCCGAAGGGGCGCGGGGAACTGCGCGACCAGCCACGAAGTACCCGCAGACGAGGTACCCGCTTCCCGACGGAGTGCCTAGCGCTCGCCCCCGGGCACCCACAGGACATCGCCCACCGACTTGTTCGCCGTCCTCGCCAGGATGAACAGCAGGTCGGAGAGGCGGTTGAGGTACGTGGCGGTCAGCGGGTTCATGACCTCCCCGTGGACTTCAAAAGCAGCCCAAGTGGACCGCTCCGCCCGCCGCACGACAGTGCACGCCTGATGCAGCAGCGTCGCGCCCGCTGTGCCCCCCGGCAAGATAAAGCTGCGCAGCTTCTCCAGCTGCTCGTTGAAGCGGTCGCAGTCCGCCTCCAGCTTGTCGATGTAGAACTGCTCGACGCGCAGCGGCGGGTACTCGGGGTCCTCCGCGACCGGCGTGGACAGATCGGCGCCCACGTCGAAGAGGTCGTTCTGGACCCGGACCAGGACCTTCACGACCTCCTCGTCGAGCCCGCCGAGCGCGATCGCCGTGCCGATGGCGGCGTTGGCCTCGTTGGCGTCGGCGTACGCCGCGATCCGCAGATCGGTCTTGGCGGTGCGGCTCATGTCGCCGAGGGCCGTCGTGCCCTGGTCGCCGGTCCTGGTGTAGATGCGCGTCAGATTGACCATGGGGTCAGCCTAGTTACGCGCCCGCCGTCCGGAAGACACGTGTGCCGACCGTCACGGACACCAGGGTGAGCGCGGCCGCCGTCAGCACGCCGTACAGCATCGCCGTACTCGCGTAGTCGCCCACATAGGCGGCCCGCACCGCGTCCACGAGATAGCGGAACGGCATGAAGTGCGAGAGCACGTCCAGCCAGCCCGGCGCGAGCGCCATCGGCAGCATCAGGCCGGAGAGCAGCATCGAGGGCATGCTCACCGCGTTGATGACGGGACCGAACTCGTGCGCCTTGGAGACGAGCAGCGCCAGCGCGTACGACAGGGACGCGAGGACGACGGTGAGCACCGCCACGAAGGCGAAGCCGATGAGGATGCCGGCCAGCGGCGCCCGCAGCCCCATCGCCAGGGACGCGACGACGAGAAGCACCGCCTGGAAGACGAAGAGCGCGGCATCGCGAAGGACACGCCCGAGCAGGAGCGCGAGCCGGCTCACCGGCGTGACCCGCATCCGCTCCACCACCCCGAACTGCTTCTCGATGATGATCGCGAATCCGCTGTACGAGGCTCCGAACAGGCCGAGTTGGAGCAGCAGCCCCGGCACGAGCACCTGCCAGGAGTCGCCGCGCGAACCGAGCGGCAGATCGGTCAGGAGGGGGCCGAAGAAGAGCAGGTAGAGCAGCGGCATCAGGACGCCGAAGAGGATCTGGAACTTGGAGCGCAGGGTCTGGCGCGCGTACCGCCCGAAGATCAGGGCGGTGTCGGAGAGAAACGCAGACATGAGAGGTCCTGGGGTTCAGACGGCGACCGGCGCCGTGTCCTTGGGGGCGAGGTCGCGCCCGGTGATGGCGAGGAAGGTGTCCTGGAGCGAGGCGTCGATCGAGCCGCCGTACTGGAGCTTGAGCGAGCTCGGCGTGCCCTCGGCGACCACGAGGCCCTTGTCGATGACGACGAGGCGGTCGGAGAGCGCGTCCGCCTCGTCGAGGTAGTGCGTGGTGAGCACCACGGTGGTGCCGTGCTCGTCGCGAAGCCGCCGCACCAGCGCCCACAGATCGGCCCTGCTGCCCGGGTCGAGCCCCGTGGTCGGCTCGTCGAGGAAGAGCACGTCGGGCCGGTGCAGCAGCCCCATGGCGACGTCGAGCCGCCGCCGCTGGCCGCCGGAGAGCGCGGCGCACTTGCGGTCGAGCAGCTCGGTGAGGCCCAGGTCGTGCGCCAACTCCTCGGCGCGGGAGGCAGCCTGAGTCCTCGTCAGGCGGTAGAGGCGCCCCTGGGTGACCAGTTCCTCGCGTACGGAGATGCTGGGGTCGACGCCGCCGGACTGGGCGACGTAACCGATCCTGCGTCGGACGCCCGCCGGATCGCCTGCCAGGTCGAGGCCCGCGACGGTGGCGGCGCCGCCGGTGGGCCGCAGGAGCGTGGTGAGCATGCGCAGCGTCGTCGTCTTGCCCGCGCCGTTCGGCCCGAGGAGGCCGACGATCTCGCCGGGCGCGACGGTCAGGTCGATGCCCCGCACCGCCTCCACGGGACCGCGCTTGGTGCGGAAGGTCTGGGTGAGCCCAGCCGTGCTGATGATTGCCATGGCGACCACAAAAACAGAGTCTCTTAAATTTTGCAATGGCACCAATTTTTCAGTTGCCCAAGCAGAGGGTCGTAGGGTGGGCTCATGGCTGAAGGGCTCAGGGAACGCAAGAAGCGGCAGACCAGGCAGCGAATCTCGGACATCGCGACGGGGCTGTTCCTGGAGCACGGCTTCGTCACGGTGACGGTCGCGGAGGTCGCGGAGGCCGCGGACGTCTCCGTGAACACCGTCTACAACTACTTCCCCGCCAAGGAGGACCTGTTCCTCGACCGCGGCGAGGCCGTCGTCGACCGGCTCTCCGGCTACGTACGCGGCCGTCGCGCGGGGGAGTCCGCCGCCCATGCCGTCCTGCGTGCGCTGCGCTCGGACGTGGAGAGCGTCTCGCCCAGCATCGGCCTCTTCGCAGGATGGGCCGACTTCATGAAGGTCATCCACGAGGCCCACCCGCTGCGCTCCCGGCTCTGGGAGATCCAGCAGCAGGCGCTCGCGCATCTCACGACGACCCTCGCCGAAGAGGCGAAGGCCGCCGACGGCGACCCCATGCCCGGACTGATCGCGGGTCAGCTCTCCTGGGTCCACAGCACGCTCATGGCCTGGATCGGCGACGAGATGGTCAAGTGCCGCAAGCCCGCCGAGGTGTCCCGCGATGCCCTCGAACTCCTCGACGAGATGGAGGACCTACTGAGCGAAAAGGTCCTCAACTACGCGGTGCGGGACGCCGAATGAGCCGTACCAGTGTGATGTCCGTCATCTGAGACGTGACGCGCATCTCTTCGCCGCCACCTGGGCGCTCACGACCGCTAATGTCCGGCGAACAGGCAGACGTAAACAGCGTGTAAGCCAGGCGTGATAAGCGGTAGGGGAGTCGGAACAGTGGCAGGGAAGCTCGCCGTCATCGGAGCCGGACTCATGGGGTCCGGTATCGCACAGGTCTCCGCACAGGCGGGCTGGGACGTCGTCCTGCGCGACGTCACCGATGAGGCCCTGACCCGTGGCACCGACGGGATCAAGGCGTCGTACGACAAGTTCGTGAGCAAGGGCAAGCTGGCCGCCGAGGACGCCGAGGCGGCGCTCGGGCGCATCACGACGAGCACCGACATGGACGCCGTCGCCGACGCGGACATCGTCGTCGAGGCCGTCTTCGAGAAGCTCGAGGTCAAGCACGAGATCTTCCGTACGCTCGACAAGATCGTGCGCGAGGACGCGGTGCTCGCCTCCAACACCTCCGCCATCCCGATCACGAAGATCGCGGCCGTGACGGAGCGTCCGGAGCGGGTCGTCGGCGCGCACTTCTTCTCGCCGGTGCCGATGATGCAGCTCTGCGAACTCGTCCGCGGCTACAAGACCAGCGACGAGACCCTCGCCCGCACCCGGGAGTTCGCCGAGTCCGTCGGCAAGACCTGCATCGTCGTGAACCGCGACGTGGCCGGCTTTGTGACGACCCGTCTGATCTCCGCGCTCGTCGTCGAGGCCGCCAAGCTCTACGAGTCGGGTGTCGCCACCGCCGAGGACATCGACATCGCCTGCAAGCTCGGCTTCGGGCACGCCATGGGGCCGCTCGCGACCGCCGATCTGACGGGCGTCGACATCCTGCTGCACGCCACCAGCAACATCTACACGGAGTCCCAGGACGAGAAGTTCGCACCGCCCGAGCTGATGCGCCGGATGGTTGACGCCGGTGACATCGGACGCAAGAGCGGGCAGGGGTTCTACAAGCACTGACGCCATCTCCTCCCTTGCGGGGTCACCCCTCGGAGTGAATTCGGTATCGGTTCGCTTACAGACGGCAACTTCCTTGTCCATGCGGCAGTCAGTTGCAGTGACATACGCAGACGCCTTACGGAACAGACGTCACAGGAAACTCGGCACTCTCGGGGAGCGCATATGCACATCAGGGGCGACCAGGCCCAGCTGGTCGTCGGGGGACGCCTCGACGTACGCAGCGCGGCGGACGCCCGTACGGTCCTGCACTCGGCCGTCGACGACGGAGCCGGCGACCTGGTGCTCGACCTGTCCGAACTCGACTCGTGGGACGCCACGGGACTCGGCGTGATCATGGGCGCGCACCGGCGCGCGGGACGGTGCGGACGCCGGCTCGTGCTGCGTGATGTACCGCCCCAGATGCAGCGTCTGCTGGTGGCCACCCGGCTGCACCGGATCCTCGCGATCGAGGGTGGCATCGGGGTGGAATCGCTTCCCCGTGTGTGATCGCCGGGGATCCCCGGCGATCCGGTAGGAAACGCATCTCGCGCACAATCCTCACGAGACTGTGACGTCTCGGACGGGGCGGTACCCCGCCCGTTCGTAGATACTGAGCGAAGGTCTAGGGTTCGGTCGCCACCGATGTGAGAACCCGAGCGGGGGCACCGGACCAGAAGCGACAGCGCAGTGTGCACAAGGCCGGAGGGGGCTGTGTACACCACGCATCTGGGGGGCTTTGACCATGGACCCGATGAACCGGGGACCGGAAGAGTATGGCCAAGACGGCATGAATGACGACGATTCGGCGCGCCGATCGCGGCCACCCCGCGATCCTCTGACACCCGACTTCGGGCAGCCCGCACCCGCGCTTGCCCGCACCGTCCAGCTCATCTCGGGCGACTTCCTGCTCACCGTGAACCCGGTCGACGGCAGCGAGATAGAGCCCTGCCCGCCGGGCGAGCGGCCCTCGCGCCCCGTCAAGCGCTCCGCCGCCGAGCGCGCCGAGCTGCGCCGCGCCGCGGTGCCGCCCGTGCCGCCGGGTCCTGCGCTGCCCCGGATGCCGCTCCTCGAACGCCAGGAGGAGCGCGAGCGGCTCGTACGCCTGCTCGCGCGCGGGCGCTCGGTCCGGCTCACCGGTCCCGCGGGCTCGGGGCGCACGGCGCTCCTGAACGCCGTCGCGGAGGACTGCGCCGACCTCGCACCGGACGGCGTCGTCCGGCTCTCCGGCTACCACAAGAGCCCGGGCGATCTGCTCCAGGACCTCTTCGGGGCCGTCTACAACGCACCGCTGCACCGCCCCGACCGCACCCTGCTGCTCGAACTCGTCCATGAGATCGGGGCGGTCGTCGTCCTGGACGACCTGGAGTTCGGCGGCTCGGGCCTGGAGGAGCTGCTCGACGCGACGCCCGAGTGTGCCTTCCTGATATCCGCGACGCCCGACGTCGCGGCACCCTCCGCCGACTCGCACCTCGAAGAGGTCTTCCTCGGCGGCCTCGGCCGCAGCGGCGGCCTCGAGCTCCTGGAGCGCGGCGTCGGCCGCGTCCTGACGGACGACGAGGCGGCCTGGGCGGGCGACCTGTGGTTCGAGTCCGAGGGCCTGCCGCTGCGCTTCGTGCAGGCCGGCGCCCTGCTGCGCCAGCGCGACCAGCTGCGCGCCGACCCCAACGCCTTCGACGAGTACGGCTACTACGTAGAGGGCCCGGTCGACGCGCCCTTCGACGCCGAGGGCCACGACGTACCGCTGCCCTCGCTCGCCGACGGAGCGGCGCCCGCGGCCCTGCTCGCCTCCCGGCTGAGCCCGTCCGCCCGCACCACCCTGCGGTTCGCCGTCGCGCTCGGCGGCGAGCTGCCGCATCAGGCGCATCTGCCGGCCCTGGTGGGGAACACCCACGCGGACGCGGCCCTCGCCGAGCTGGTCTCCACCGCGCTCGTCACGCCGGTCGGCGCGCACTACCGCCTCGCCGCCGGCGTCCGCACCCAGCTGGAGACTTCCGGGTACGCCGACGACATGGCCGAGCGCGCGCAGAGCGCCGCCCAGCACTACGCCTGGTGGGCCGGGCACCCCTCGGTCAGCCCCGAGCGGGTAGCGGCCGAGGCGGACGCCGTGCTCGCCGCGCTCGGCGTCCTGGTCGCCGGGCGGCCGGGGCAGACCTCAGGCGCCGTGGGAGGCGAGCAGAGCGCCGCCGTGCTGCTGGCCCGCACCGTCGCGCCCGCCTTCGCCGGCGGGCTCAACTGGGGCGCGTGGGAGCGTGCTCTGCGGTCGGGCCAGGAGGCCGCGCGCACCGCCGGTGAGGTCGCCGAGGAGGCGTACTTCCACCACGAGCTCGGCATCCTCGCGCTCTGCGGCGGCCACCTCGACCGGGCCCGCGCCGAGCTGGAGGCCTCCATCGGCCTGCGCGGCGCCCTCGCCGACAAGCGCGGCATGATCGCGGGCCGCAGGGCCCTCGCGCTGGTCGCCGACCGCTCCGGCGGCGCGCTGCCCGGCGGCCGCACGGCCGCGGGCGAGGAAGTGCCCGACGCGCGCTACGAAGAGTCGGCGTCGCCCCCGGGCGGCGTCCCCGCGGCGTTCTCGCTGCCTGGGCCGCCCCCGGAGCCCGAGACGCTGGTGACCCGCAAGGCCACGCCCGCCGGGGGCTCCGGCGCGGCACCGACCCGCCGCTCCATCGTGAGCGGCACCCGGCGCAACCTGGTGGCGGCGGGCGCGGGAGCCCTCCTCGCCGCCGTGCTCGGCACGGTGGTGACGCTGGGCGCGACGTCCGGGAACGACGATCCGCCGCCGGACAAGGTCAAGACGGAGCAGTCGGCGAGCGAGGACCGCGACGACGACGGCCTGACCGCCGACAAGCCGGCGAAGGACTCGACGAGCCGTCCTGAGGACACGGACCAGGGTGTGCCGGGCACTTCGGACGAGCCGAGCGAAAGCGGCGAACCGTCGGACGACCCGAGCGGCAGCGACAAGCCGTCGGACGACCCGTCCGACGACCCGACGACGACGAAGCCGCCCACGACCAAGCCGCCCACCACGACGAAGCCGCCGACCACGAAGCCGCCCACGACCAAGCCCCCGACGACGAAGCCGCCCACGACGAAGCCGCCGACGACGCCGCCGCCGACGACCACGGACCCGACCTCGGATCCGCCGTCGTCCCCGGACACCTCGGACTCGGCGAGCGGCCCGGCGACGAGCAGCGAGCCCGCGTCGCCGAGCATCTGATGTACGAAAAGAGGAGGGCCGGGTCCATCAGGACCCGGCCCTCACGTACGTACGGAAACCGACGGAAGACTAGAACAGCCGCAGCTTGTCGTCCTCGATGCCGCGCATCGCGTTGTAGTCCAGGACGGTGCAGCCGATACCCCGGTCCGTGGCGAGCACGCGCGCCTGGGGCTTGATCTCCTGGGCGGCGAAGATGCCCTTGACCGGTGCGAGGTGCGGGTCGCGGTTGAGGAGCTCCAGATAGCGGGTGAGCTGCTCGACGCCGTCGATCTCACCGCGCCGCTTGATCTCGACGGCGACGGTCTGCCCGTCGGCGTCACGGCAGAGGATGTCCACCGGGCCGATCGCCGTCATGTACTCGCGGCGGATCAGGGAGTAGCCGTCGCCGAGGGTCTCGATCCGGTCGGCGAGCAGTTCCTGAAGGTGTGCTTCTACGCCGTCCTTGATGAGGCCGGGATCGACGCCGAGTTCGTGCGAGGAGTCGTGCAGGATCTCCTCCATCGTGATGATGAGCTTCTCGCCCGCCTTGTTCACGACGGTCCAGACGCCGGCGTCGTCCCCCGAACCCTCCTTCAACGTGCAGGGCGGGGACATCCAGTTGAGGGGTTTGTAGGCCCGGTCGTCCGCGTGGATCGAGACACTGCCGTCCGCCTTCACAAGGATCAGGCGGGGGGCCGACGGGAGATGGGCGGTGAGCCTGCCCGCGTAATCCACGGAGCATCGGGCAATGACGAGACGCATGGGGCGCAACGCTACTCGACACCAGGTGGTGCGCGCGATTTCGCCGTCGATGGGGCTGTTCGATCCTGGCCGGTTATGTGCCCAATCTCCTGGTGCGGTGCCGGTCCGATGCTTACCGTATAAGCAGGAGGTCGTCATGCGTGCACTCTGCGTATGCAGACTTCTTCCCTGTCCGTAAGCCCCCGCTCCCCGGGGGTGCGAGAGGAGAACCCATGTCGCTCGACGTCTCACCGGCACTGTTGGAACAGGCCGAGCGAGGCGAGGTCGATGAAGCGGAATTCGTCGACTGCGTCCGGACCTCCCTGCCCTACGCATGGGAGATGATCAGCTCCCTGGTGGCCCAGCTGAAGGTTGACGGCGGAGAGTTCGCCGACAATCAGACGCCGCCGCCCGACGAGCAGGCGCGTGGCCAGCTGCTGCGCGCACTCGCGAGTGACGCGATCCGCGGTGCGCTGCAACGGCACTTCGGCGTGCGCCTGGCATTCCAGAACTGCCACCGTGTGGCGGTGTTCCCCCTGGATGCTTCCGTGGACGACCGGCTGGCCCGATTCACCTCGATCCGAGGTCAGTTGCTCAATCAGTCACCCGAACTGCGGGACTGCTGACGCCTGTTGCTGCCGCTCCGTACGCGGGAGGTGTTCTAGTACCGGAGCGGCAGCTCCCCGCCCCGGCGGCTCAGCCCAGCTGGGGCAGCACCTCGGCGCCCAGCCTGCGGACGTTCTCCTCCGTCGTGGACAGATCTCCCGAGCCCTCGACAAGCAGCGCGAAGCGTGTGATGCCCGTCCGCTCCGAGGTCGCCGAGATCCGGTCGGCGCACACCTGGGGGGTGCCCACCGGGTGGATGCCGCAGAGCAGTTCGGTGTACGCGAGCGGGTCCCGCATCGCCCGCGCCCGGCCGTCGACCGTGACATGCGCGTCCAGTCCCTGCTTCAGCCAGCCCGGCATCGCCTTCTGCAGCGTCTCCGCCGCTTCCAGGCGCCGGTCCGCGATCTGCGCGACCCCGGCGGAGACGTGCGCGGCCGTGTGGATCTCCTCCGGCGTGCGCCCCGAGGCGCGCGCGTGCCTGCGCCACAACGCCACCATTTCGGCCTTCTCCTCGTCGCCGACATGCATGCCGAGCAGCATCGGCAGACCGCGCTCCGCAGCGAGCCGCACGCTCGACGGCGAGGTGCAGGCGACGATCAGCTCGGGGCCGCCCACCGCCTCCGGAGTGTCGGCGCCCGAGGCGTCCGAGACGTCCGAGCCGGGCAGGGCCTCTTGCGGGCGGGGCACCACGGCGACCTCGCGGAAGGCGAAGCGGCCGTTCTCGCTGGCGACCCGGGGCTCGGTCAGCCACCGCAGCAGCAGATCGAGGGACTCCGGGAAGCCCTTCTCGTACGCGTCGAGACCGGAGCCGAAGACCTCCAGGTCCACCCATGGCCCGCCGCGCCCCACACCCAGCGAGAAGCGCCCGCCGGACGTCACGTGCAGCAGCGCCGCCTGCTCGCCGAGCGCGACGGGATGCGCGGTCGGCAGCACGCTCACGGCGGTGCCGACGCGGATGCGCCGCGTACGCCCGAGAAGGAGCGCGGCGAGGGTCACGGCGGACGGACACGTGCCGTACGGCACGAAGTGGTGCTCGGCGAGCCAGACCGCGTCCAGACCCGCCTCCTCGGCCACCTCGGCGGACCGCACCGCACGGTGCAGCGCCTCCCCCTGCCCCTGTCCGGGGAACTGGGCGGCCAGAACAAAACTACCTACACGCATCGCACTCCTGCCTCCTTGGCGCCGACGCAGGCACTCCCCCTACGGGCAACAACGCGTGACACGTGCCAAAGGCACGGCCTGGCATGAAGATTGACGGATTTTCTGCGCAATGCAGGGGGGATCTGTGGGGATTGGTGCAGGACGCCTACCCCTGAGGGCGACGCGTAGGCTGGACACACCCCTGAACCCCGTACATCCAGTGAGGTGTCCTGTGTCCCCGCGTCGCAACCGCCCCAAGGGCGCCGGAGCCGGAGAAGACAGTCCGCGTGCGGACGCGGAGCCTTCGGGCCGCTACGGCGGCTTCCAGCGGGCCGAGAGCTGGCAGGACGAGCAGTGGAGCGTGCGCCATGTCGCGGGCGCGAGCGCGGCGGGCAAGACCTACCGCTGCCCCGGCTGCGACCAGGAGATCCCGTCCGGCATGGCGCATGTGGTGGCCTGGCCCGAGCACTCGGGCGTGGACGAGCGCAGGCACTGGCACAAGGCCTGCTGGAACGCGAAGGACCGCCGCACCTCGCGGGTGCAGCGGTCCCGTAACGCGCCTCGGTACTGAGGATCAGACGTCGCGCTTCTCCAGAAGCGCGAAGGCGCCGACGATCGCGGCCAGCGTCACGACGATCAGCAGCACCAGCTGCGAGTTGCCGTTGCCCGAGCCGGTGTCGATCTGGAAGATCTTGGCGAGCGAGTTGGGCGCGTTGTAGTCCATCATCTTCTCGCCCACGCTGCGGGTGCTCTCCGAGATCAGCAGGAACGCGGGCAGGATCGCGGGCACCAGGACCAGGCCCAGCATCGCGGTGATCGCGCCCGCCGAGTGGCGCAGCATCGAGCCGACCGCCAGGGCGAGGACGCCCAGGAGCGAGACGTAGAGGCCGCCCTTGAGGACCGTGCCGCCCCACGCCACGTCGCCCGCCTCAGAGCCGCTGTGCATCCCCGACGTCATGGCGCCCACCAGGAAGATGGACGCCGCCGAGACGACGAAGGCGATCACGAAGAAGACCACGATCTTCGCGGCGAGGACGCGGTAGCGCTGCGGCGACGCCGTGAACGTCGTACGGATCATGCCCGTGCCGTACTCGGACGACGTCACCAGGACGCCGAGCGTGATCAGGCAGATCTGGCCGAGGACCAGACCGAAGAACGCCGGGATGGTGAACGGCACGTCCAGATAGTCACGGGGTTCCGTCTGCGCGGCGACGAGCAGGCCGATGCCGATGACCAGGAGGAGGAAGACGCCGAGCGTCCACATCGTCGAGCGGACCGACTTGATCTTCGTCCACTCGGAGGCCAGGGCGTTGCCGATGTGGGTCTTCTTGACCGGGATCGGCGAGGTGTAGGCGTTGCTCATCGCCTGCTGCCAGGCGGAGGGCGGCGCGGGCGCGGCGGGCGGGGGAGCCATCGGGGCGCCCTGCGGCATGGGGGCGCCGGCCTGTGCGTACGCCTGCTGGGGCTGCGCCTGCGGCTGCGGAGTCGGAGGCGTGGTCATCGGGCATCCTCGTTGTCGGTGGCGCTCTTGGTCATCTCAGGTGCGGGGGCGGCCGCGTACGGGTTGGGGGTGCCCTGAGGCGGGCCCTGCGGGGCGCCCTGCTGCATCGCGAAGGGCTGACCGCCCTGCTGGGGCGGCGGCGGTGCGTACCACCCGGGCTGGCCCTGGCCGGGCACGGGCATCTGGCCCTGCGGCGGCATGCCACCGGGCATGGCGCCCTGCTGCACGGGCTGCTGCAGGCCCGCCCGCTGGTCGACCGTGGAGCGGTAGTCGACGGCGCCCTGCGTCATCCGCATGTACGCCTCTTCCAGCGAGGCCTGGTGCGGGGAGAGCTCCCACACGCGGACGTCCGCGCCGTGCGCGAGGTCGCTGATGCGGGGCAGCGGAAGCCCGGTGACCCGGAGCGCGCCGTCCTGCTCGGGCAGGACCTGGCCGCCGGCCTCGGTCAGCGCGGCCGTCAGCTTCTCGCGCTGCTGCGGCTCGCTGTCCGGCGTACGCACCCGGGCGAAGTCGGCGGAGTTGTGCGAGATGAAGTCCTTGACGCTCATGTCCGCGAGCAGCTGCCCGCGGCCGATCACGATCAAGTGCTCGGCGGTCAGCGCCATCTCGCTCATCAGGTGCGAGGAGACGAAGACCGTACGCCCCTCGGCCGCGAGGGACTTCATCAGGTTCCTGACCCAGAGGATGCCCTCGGGGTCGAGGCCGTTGACCGGCTCGTCGAAGAGCAGCACCTGCGGGTCGCCCAGGAGAGCGGCCGCGATGCCCAGGCGCTGGCCCATGCCGAGCGAGAAGCCCTTGGAGCGCTTCTTCGCCACGTCCTGGAGGCCCACGACGCCGAGCACCTCGTCGACCCGGCGGGCCGGGATGCCGGAGAGCTGCGCCAGGCACAGGAGGTGGTTACGGGCGTGCCGGCCGCCGTGCACCGCCTTGGCGTCGAGCAGGGCGCCGACCTGGCGCGGGGCGTTGGGGAGCTTGCGGTACGGGTAGCCGCCGATCGTCACCTGGCCCGTGGTGGGTTGGTCGAGCCCGAGGATCATGCGCATCGTCGTCGACTTGCCGGAGCCGTTGGGGCCCAGGAAGCCGGTGACGGTGCCGGGTCGCACCTGAAAGGAAAGGTTGTACACGGCTGTCTTGGCGCCGTAGCGCTTCGTCAGGCCGACTGCCTCGATCATTCTCCGCACCCATCGAATGGTTCAGGACGTCGGGGCACACGCCCCCGTAAGGGTTAGGAGGATATAGCCGAGCTGACGGTTCCAGCCAAGAGAGGGTAAAAGTGCGGCATCACGGGAAACCCGGCTGTGGCAGCGCCCAGCCCGCGTCGGCGAAGGCGCGCCTGCCGCGATCGCGCAGCTCGCGGTCCGCGGCGGCCTTGCGCACCCAGTCGGCGGGACCGGGCCCGAGCAGCCCGCGCAGGGCGGCCGAATCCGCGATGAGCGAGGCGAGCAGCGCCGCCTGGTCGCCGCCGCCGGGGCGTGGCAGGCCCGACCGCGGATCGGCGAGGACGCCGTACGTACTGACGTAGAGATACGCGCCGTCGAGCCGCTCACCGGACGGCAGTGTCATCGCGAAGTCGCCGCCCGGAAGCAGCGCCCGCCGGTAGTTGGGCAGCTCCGTGTCGTCGACCACACGGAACTGGTCCTGATCCAGCCAACTCACGACCAGGGAGGTTTCGACCGCCGGGTCCAGGTAAGGGGCGGCCGCCACATACCCGGCACGCCCGATGTGCGCCGAGCAGCCCACCGCGACGCCGCGCACCCGCATCGGGACCATCGGCACGGCGGAGGTGATGCCGCGCCGGGCCAGTTTGTACGCGACCTGCGCGGGCGAGGCGTTCGATCCCACGGCGATGACGGGGTGCCTGCGGCCGGTGGGCGCCTCGCCCCGCCCGCTCAGCGTCTCGTCGAGCGTCAGCCCCGCCACGGGCCACTGGCCGAGCGGCAGCGGACGTACATCGAGGGGGAGCAGCTCGTCGCCGGCCAGGACGGCGGGCCAGGGGGCCGGACGCCCCGGATACGTCAGCGGCCGCAGGGCGGGCACCTCGTCGAGGCCGAGCGCCGAGAGGCTAGGCATCACGCTTCTTCAACAGGGCGTAGCCGCCGATCAGGGCGACCACGACCCACGCCACCATGATCGCGAGCCCGCCCCACGGACCGTACGGAGTGTCGTCGTCCAGCGGCGTCTTCACCTGCATGATTTTGCTTCCGGCCTGGTCGGGGAGGTAGCGGCCGACCTTCTTCGTGGCCGATACGTTGCCCAGGATGCTGGAGATCAGGAAGAAGAACGGCATCAGGATGCCGAGCGAGAGCATCGGGCTGCGCAGCATCGTGGCGACGCCCATCGAGAACATCGCGATGAGCGCCATGTAGAGCCCGCCGCCGATGACCGCGCGCAGCACACCGGGATCGCCGATCTCGGCCCTGTGCTCGCCGAGCATCGCCTGCCCCACGAAGAACGCGATGAAGCTCGTCACGATGCCGACCGCAAGCGAGAGCAGCGTGGCGACCGCGACCTTGCTGAACATGAAGGTGCCGCGCTGCGGGACCGCGGAGAGCGAGGTGCGGATCATGCCGGTGCTGTACTCGTTCGAGACGACGAGCACACCAAAGACGATCATCGCGAGCTGGCCGAGGCTCATCCCGGCGAAGCTGGTGAAGGTCGGGTCGAAGACCCTGCGGTCCTGGGCGTTGAGGCTGTCGTAGTCGTTCTTCGCCAGGATGCTGATCAGCAGGCCGAGCCCGACCGTGACGACCACGGCGAGCCCCAGCGTCCACACGGTCGACGCGACCGAGCGGATCTTGGTCCACTCCGACTTCAGGACTTGCGTCGCGGCCATCGCTCAGGACCCCTTCTTCTGCTGCTGCCAGCCCGCGCCCCAGTCCGCGGCCTGCTGCGGGGGCGGCGGTGCGCCGGGCCCTTCATGGTCGGCGTGCGCGTGATACTCCACCGACTCCGCGGTCAGCTGCATGAACGCCTCTTCCAGGGAGGCCTGTTGAGGGCTCAGCTCATGGAGGACGAGCTGATGCCGGGCGGCGATTTCCCCGAGCTTCTCCGGGGGCGTGCCGTCGATCTCCAGGGAGCCGCTGCCCGTCTCGACGGCGGTGATGCCCTCCTGGTGCAGCACGTCGAGGAGCCGTTCGCGCTGCGGGGAGCGCATTCGGACGTACGAGCGTGAGTTCTGCTGGATGAAGTCCGACATGGAGGTGTCGGCGAGGAGCCGGCCCTGGCCGATGACGACCAGATGGTCGGCGGTCAGCGCCATCTCACTCATCAGGTGCGAGGAGACGAAGACCGTACGGCCCTGCGAGGCGAGGGACTTCATCAGGTTGCGGATCCAGTGGATGCCCTCGGGGTCGAGGCCGTTGACCGGCTCGTCGAACATCAGGATCTCGGGGTCGCCGAGCAGCGCGCCCGCGATGCCAAGGCGCTGGCCCATGCCGAGCGAGAAGCCCTTGGCCTTCTTCTTGGCGACCTGGGTCAGGCCGACGGTGTCCAGGACCTCGTGGACGCGGGCGCGCGGGATGCCGTTGCTCTGCGCGAGGCAGAGAAGGTGATTGAAGGCGCTGCGCCCGCCGTGCATGGCCTTGGCATCGAGGAGGGCGCCGATGTACTTCAGCGGGTCCCTCAGCTGCGCGTACCGCTTGCCGTCGATACGGACGTTCCCCGCCGAGGGATTGTCGAGCCCGAGCATCATCCGCATGGTCGTGGACTTGCCCGCGCCGTTGGGGCCGAGGAAGCCGGTGACGATGCCCGGGTGCACGGTGAAGGTCAGATGGTTGACGGCGACCTTCTCGCCGTACCGCTTGGTCAGCCCCTCGAGCTCGATCATGCGCCAACGCTAAAACGGGCTAGAGCCCCCTGCCACTTGGACAGGGGGCTCTATACGCGCCTTGGGGGGAGTGCCCCTTTAGGGGCGCGGGGCTGTACTAATCTGCGGCTCCGCCGCGTGGGCGCGACAAGCCACAGCGGACCCGCAGTGTCCCCACGACGCTATCGCGTCTGCTGAGCAGGCACCCCGCGGGTGATCGGCTCGTCCTCGGCAGGCGTACCCGCCGCGGCGACGGCCGCACCCGTGAGGGTGGCCAGCATCTCGCGAACGTTGGTCAGCTGAGCATTGATGGAGTCGCGACGGTTCGTCAGAGCGGCAAGCTCCCGCTCCGACTCGCTCCGAATCCGGTCAGCCTTGGCATTGGCATCGGCGACGATGTCCTCTGCCTGACGCTGAGCCGTCTCCACCGTCTGCCGGGCGCGACGCTCGGCATCCGTGCGCAGCTTCTCCGCCTCGAGGCGAAGCTGCTCCGCGCGGTGCTCGATCTCCGCGAGGCGCTTCTCCGCCTTCGCCTGCCGCGAGGCAAGGTCACGCTCCGACTGCTCGCGGCGCTTGGCGAGGTTCGTCTCGAAGTCGGCGGCGGCCTGGGCGGCCTTCGCGCGGGTCTCCTCGAAGAGGGCGTCCGCCTCCTCGCGCTTGGACTGAGCGTCCTTCTGCGCCTCGGTACGCAGCGCACCCGCCTCGCCCTTGGCCTTCTCGACGATCCGGACGCCCTCGTCCTCCGCCTTGGCCTTGCGCTCGGCGGCGAACGACTCGGCGTCGTTGCGCACCTGCTGGGCCGCCGACTCGGCGAGCTCGCGGTGCTGCTCGGCGGCGCGACGGGCCTCCTCGCGCAGGTCCTTCGCCTCCTCCTCGGCGAGGCGGAGGATCTTCTCGACGCGGGCACCGAGACCGGCGTACGACGGCTCGGCGTCGGCTACCTGGGCCTGGGCGTTCTGCGTCTCGAGGTGCAGTTCCTCGATGCGCTTTTCCAGAGCAGTGATACGTGCGAGAGCGCTGTCACGGTCGGAGACGAGCTTGGAGATACGTTCGTCCACCTGAGCGCGGTCGTACCCACGCCGCACAAGCTCGAAGCCGTAGGGGGAAGTGTCGCTCATGGGGTTCCTGTCGAATGAGACCGGTGAGGTGATAGAGGGAATCCTAGGGGTCCAAGCGGCGTGTCATCGAGCAGATGCCCGTTTGATCTGGAGAATGACACCCCTTTTGAGTGGCTAACCGCCAGAGCACTTGCCAGGGACAGTGCCGAAGGTCCTTTCAAAGCACGGCAGAAGCTCCTTGGCTAGCCCTCAGACGTCTTGCCACCCGATCGAGTTGACCCCGCCGCCGCACCGGCCTTGACGCCCCCCGTGCCGGAGCCGCCGTTCGACGGCGGTTTCGCGCCGGCTGCCGGGGCCTCAAAAGATTCCAACGCCTCGAGCACGTCCTGGACACGGGAAATCTCGGCGTTGATGTCCTCGCGCCGCCGGACGAGCACTTCGAGCTCGCGCTTGCCCTCGGAGACCATCCGCTCGGCCTCGGCCTCCGCCTCCGCCGTGACCCGCTCGGCGTCGCGCACCAGGCCGGCCACCTTCGTCTCGGCCTCCTTGAGCAGCCCCTCGGCCTTCTTCACGGCGGAGATACGCACCTTGGCGGCCTCGGAACTCGCGTCCGACACCAGCTCCTTGGCCTTCGCCTCGGCCTCGGCACGCTGCTCCTCGGCGGCCTTCACAAGCGCGTCGCAGCGCTCGCCCGCGGACTTCATCGCCTCGGCGGACTCGCGGCGCGCACGCTCGTGCAGCTCCTCGATCTCGGCGGTCAGACGGTCGCGCTGCTCCTCGGAGCGCTCCCTTATGGCCGTCGCGTCGCGGCGGGCGCCGACGAGCAGCTCGTCCGCGTCCGTACGGGCCTTCTCCACCGCGGAGTTGCCCTCGACCGTCGCCTCGGAGACAAGCCGGTCGGCCTCCGTGCGGGCCGCGCCGACCATCGTGTCGGCCTGCGCCTCCGCGTCCGTGGTCGCCTTGAGCGCCTTCTCCTGGGCGTCGGACGTCAGCTTCTCGGCCTCGGCCGCCGCCTCCGTGATGAGCGTGTCGACCTGCTCGGCAGCCTCCGAGCGGCGCTTGTTGGCCGCCTGACGCGCCTCGTCCAGGGTGCGCTCGGCCTCCTCCCGCGCCTGCGAGGTGAGCCGCTCGGCCTCGGCCGCGGCCTCCGCCTTGACGCGCTCGGACTCGGACCGGATGCGCTCGGCGTGCTGCTGGGCCGAGCCCACCGTCTCGGCGGCGTCCGCGCGAAGCCGCTCGGCGTCGCCCGTGGCGTCCGAGATGAGCTTCTCGGCCTTCGCCACCGAGTCCGTGCGCTGCCGGTCGGCCTCGGCGGTCGTCTCCGTCTGCAGCCGCTCGGCCTCGCCGCGAGCCTCGCCGATCAACTGGTCGGCCTGGTTCGCGGCGTCGCTGCGGATGCGGTTGGCGTCCTCGCGGGCGTCGGCACGCGTGCGTGAGGCGTCCTGCTCGGCCGATGCGATCGCGTCCGAGGCTTCCGTACGCGAACGCTGGGCGATCTCGGAAGCCTCCGAGCGCAGCCGCTCGGCCTCCGCGATCGCGTCCGAAACCGTGCGCTCCGCGAGGGACTTGGCGGCCTCGGCCTCGTCGTTCGCCTCGCGCCGGGTGCGGTTGGCGTCCTCCGTGGCGCGCTCACGCTCGGCGTAGGCGTCCGCGCGGACGCGGTCCGCCTCCTCCTGCGCCTCGGTCCTCGTACGCTCCGCCGCGTGCTCGGCGGCGCTGCGCAGGCCCGCGACCTCGTCCTGCGCGCTCTCGTGCAGGCCGGCCACGGAGTCCCGTACGGACTGCGCGGTCTGCTCGGCGCTGGAGACCATTTCGGTCGCCCTGCGGTCGGCCTCCTCGACCAGGCGGACGGCCTCGGCCTGTGCCTCCTCGACGCGCTTGCGGGCGGAGGCGAGCAGCTCCTCGCTCTGCTCGCGGGCCCGCTCGCGCTCCTGATCGGCCTCGCCGCGCGCGGAGCTGAGGGTCTCCTCGGCCTCGCGGTGACGCCGCGCGGCCTCCTCCTGGGCGGCGGAAAGCGCCTCCGCGGCCTCGGTGGAGATGCGCTCGGCGGCGGTGGCGGCCTCCGCGCGGACCCGGTCCGCGGACTCCTGGGCCTCCGACTTGAGCCGCTCCGCCTCGGCGGCGGCCTCCGAACGCAGCCGCACGGCGACGTTCTCGCCCTCGGCGCGCGCCTGCGAGGCGTCCGAAGCGGCCTCCGTGCGCAGCCGCTCGGCCTCGGTCTCGGCCTGCGCCTGCAGGGTGCGGATCCGCTCGGCGGCCTCCGTGCGCAGCCGGTCCGTCTCGTCGGCGGCTTCCTTGCGGATGCGCTCGGCCTCCGCGCGGGCGTCGGTCAGCGCCTGCTCGGCGGCGGCCAGGCGCTCCTCGGCCTCCGTGTGCAGGCGCGTCAGCTCGTCGGCGGCCTCGGACTTCCGTGCCGCTATCGCCCGCTCGGTCTCGTCGTGCAGCGCCCGCGCGGCGTCCTCGGCCTCCGACTTCGTGGCCTCGGCCTGCTCGGCGGCCTCCTCGCGGTGCCGCTCGGCCTCCGCGCGGGTGCGCTCAAGGGTCTCCTCGGCCTGCTTGCGCAGGGTCGTGGCGCGCTCGATGGCCTCGGTGCGGACCCGCTCGCTCTCGGTGGTCGCGGCCGACTTCAGCTCGTCCGCGTCGGCCTTCGCCTTGGCGAGCAGCTCCTCGGCGGACTTGGCCGCCTCCTCGATCTTCTGGACGGCCTCGCGCCGGGCCTCGCCACGGATCCGCTCGCCCTCGGCGACCGCGTCGGCCCGCAGCTGCTCGGCCTCGCCGCGCAGCCTGCGCGCCTCCTCCTGCAGCTCGACGGTCTTGGCGCGGTACTCCTTGGTGTCGTCCTTCGCCGCGCCCTTGAGCTGCTCGGCGATGTCGTGCGCCTCGCCGCGCAGCCGGTCCGCCTCCGCCTCGGCCTCCGAGCGGATCCGCTCGGCCTCCTCGGTGGCGGACTTCGTCGTCTCCTTGGCGTCCTTCGAAGCCTTGTCGAGTACGTCCTCCGCCGTACGGGCCGCCTTGGCGAGCTGACCCGCGGTCTCCTCGGCGGTGATCGTGCGGGCCTTCTCGCCGGCGTCCTTGATCAGCTTCTCGGCCTCGGCGCGGGCGTCGGCGACGACCTGCTCGGCCTCGGCCTTCGTGGCCTCGGCTTCCTTCGTGGCCTCGCCGACCAGGCGGGCGACCTGCTCCTTGGCCGTACGCGTGCGCTGTTCGTTGGCGCCCTCGGCGGCCGACAGCTGCTTGGCCGCGGCCTCCTTCGCCTCGGCGACGACCTTGTCGGCCTCCGTGCGCGCCTCGCGCAGCGCCGTCTCGGCCTCCGCCATCCGCTGCTCGGCGGCCCGGCTCGCCTCGGTGGCCTGACGGCGCGCCTGCTCGGACTCGGTGGCCGTGGTCGAGCGCAGGCTCTCCGCGTGGTCGGTGGCCTCCTGCGCCTGCGTCGACGCGGCGTTCAGGAGGCGCTCGGCGTCCGTGCGGGCCCGGCGCGTGATCGACTCGGCCTCCGCGCGGGCGGACTCGGCGTCGCTCGACATGCGCTGCCGCGCCTCTTCGGCGACGCGCTCGGCCTCGGCGCGGGCGGCGGCCAGGGCCTGGTCGGCCTCGGCGCGGGACTCGTCGAGCAGACGGCGCGCCTGCTGTTCCGTACGCGCGCGCAGCTGCTCGGCCCACGCCACGTTCTCGTTGACGTGCGACTCGACGGTCTGGCGGCGCTCGGACAGCTCCTGGTCGAGCTGCTGACGGCGCGACACCGCCTCGGAGTGCAGCTCGGACTGGAGCCTGGCCTGCTGCTCGGCGTGCTCCTGGAGGATGCGCTGGGTCTGCGCCCTGGCGTCCCGCAGCTCGCGCTCGGCGTCCTGGCGCAGCTGATCGGCCTGGATCTGGGCGTTACGGAGCAACTGCTCGGCCTGGTAGCCGATGTCCGCGCCGTCATAGGCAGGGCGGGACGCGAGGTTGCGGCGCGCCTCGTGCAGCTTGGCGCGCAACACCTCGACCTGGTAGCCGAGGTCCTCGGCGTGCTGAACAGCCTTCTCTCGTTCGGTCTTCAGCCGGTCCATCTCGGCCTCGAACCGCGAAAGATGGTCCGTCTCAGCCCGCGAGCTCTCTTGGCGTTCGTAGCCCCGCACTGCGCGGTCCCATCCGTCCCCTGGTCGCAAGTCCTGAAGTACGAGCCCTGTCCATCCGCCGAACGGGGCCCCCGGGGAATGGTGTCAGATCAACAGCGGAGCATGGGCTGCTGCCCCGACGCTCGTCCCCCGAAACCCGGACCCCGGCACGCGGCCGCCCAGCGTACGGACGACCGGCCGCCCAGACTTCGGACGGCCGACCCCAACCTTACCGGCCCAAGTATGCGGAGGTCAGTGCTCCGGTGACTCCTGAGCTGCCGAGGTGACGAGTTCGGTCAGCACGCCGTGGCAGTCCTTGGGGTGCAGGAAGGTGATGCGCGACCCCATCGACCCGATCCGGGGCTCCTGATAAAGGACTCGTACGCCCTTGTCCTTGATGGCCGCGGCGTCGCCGTCCACGTCAGCGGTGCCGAAGGCGATGTGGTGCACACCCTCGCCGTTCTTGGCCAGCCACTTGCCCACGGCGGAGTCGTCGCGGGTGGGTTCGAGGAGTTGCAGGTAGGAAGCCCCGCCGTCACTCGTCTCATTGATCTTGAGCATGGCCTCGCGTACGCCCTGCTCTTCGTTGACTTCGGTGTGGAAGACCGTGAAGCCGTAAGTCTCCCGGTAGAACTCGACGGTCTTGTCGAGGTCGAAACAGGCGATCCCGATGTGATCGATTCGCGTCAGCATGGTTTAAGTGCAGCCCTTCCGGCGGCGATTACGCAACGTGCGCGCGATCACACCCAGGCCCCGATGACGCACGCCGTACCGCTCAGTACATTCAAGTAAACCCTCATTAACCTCTCCTCCCAAGGGGCCGTTCACATGTCTGGAACGACCGGTACCACCTCAGTGATCGTCGCGGGCGCGCGCACGCCCATGGGCCGCCTGCTCGGCTCCCTGAAGTCCTTCTCCGGCGCCGACCTGGGCGGCTTCGCCATCAAGGCCGCGCTCGACCGGGCCGGCATCGGCGGCGACCAGGTTCAGTACGTGATCATGGGCCAGGTGCTCACCGCCGGGGCAGGGCAGATCCCGGCACGGCAGGCCGCCGTCAAGGCGGGCATCCCCATGAACGTCCCCGCACTCACCGTCAACAAGGTGTGTCTCTCCGGGCTCGACGCGATCGCGCTCGCCGACCAGCTGATCCGCGCCGGCGAGTTCGACATCGTCGTCGCCGGCGGCCAGGAGTCGATGACCAACGCGCCGCACCTGCTCCCCAAGTCCCGCGAGGGCTACAAGTACGGCGCGATCGAGATGCTCGACTCGATGGCGTACGACGGTCTGACCGACTCCTTCGAGAACATCGCCATGGGCGAGTCCACGGAGAAGCACAACACCCGCCTGGGCATCGCACGCCCCGAGCAGGACGCGATCGCCGCCGCCTCCCACCAGCGTGCCGCGGCCGCCCAGAAGAACGGCATCTTCGAGGCCGAGATCACCCCGGTCGAGATCCCGCAGCGCAAGGGCGACCCGGTCCTCTTCGCCAAGGACGAGGGCATCCGCGCCGAGACGACCACCGAGTCCCTGGGCAAGCTGCGCCCCGCCTTCGCCAAGGACGGCACGATCACCGCGGGCACGTCCTCGCAGATCTCCGACGGCGCGGCCGCGGTCGTGGTCATGTCCAAGGCCAAGGCCGAGGAGCTTGGCCTTGACTGGATCGCCGAGATCGGGGCGCACGGCAACGTGGCCGGCCCGGACAACTCGCTCCAGTCGCAGCCGTCCAACGCCATCCAGCACGCCCTGAAGAAGGAGGGCCTGGCGGTCGAGGACCTGGACCTGATCGAGATCAACGAGGCCTTCGCCGCGGTCGCGGTGCAGTCAATGAAGGACCTCGGGGTGTCCTCGGAAAAGGTGAACGTCAACGGCGGGGCCATTGCTCTGGGTCACCCGATCGGGATGTCCGGCGCGCGGGTCGTGCTGCACCTCGCCCTGGAGCTGAAGCGGCGCGGCGGCGGCGTGGGCGCTGCGGCGCTGTGCGGTGGCGGTGGCCAGGGCGACGCGCTGATCGTGAAGGTGGCGAAGGCCTGACGCGTTGCCGCGTGCACACCTTCCCTACGTCTTGGAACGGAGCTGTCTGACATGCAGGACGTCCCCTCCCTGGTGGCGCAGGCCCGCGAGGGCAGGCCGCGGGCCGTGGCCCGGCTGATCTCACTGGTCGAGGGGGCGTCACCGCAGCTCCGTGAGGTCATGGCGGCGCTGGCTCCGCTGGCGGGCCATGCGTACGTGGTGGGCCTCACCGGTTCGCCCGGTGTCGGCAAGTCGACTTCGACGTCGGCGCTGGTGTCGGCGTACCGGCGGGCGGGGAAGCGGGTCGGCGTCCTGGCCGTCGACCCTTCCTCCCCCTTCTCCGGGGGCGCCCTGCTCGGCGACCGGGTCCGCATGTCGGAGCACGCGTCCGACCCCGGCGTCTACATCCGCTCGATGGCGACGCGGGGCCACCTCGGCGGCCTCGCGTGGTCGGCACCGCAGGCGATCCGCGTCCTGGACGCGGCGGGCTGCGACGTGATCCTGGTCGAGACGGTGGGCGTCGGCCAGTCCGAGGTGGAGATCGCCTCGCAGGCGGACACGTCGGTGGTGCTTCTGGCGCCCGGCATGGGCGACGGAATCCAGGCGGCGAAGGCCGGAATCCTGGAGATCGGCGATGTGTACGTCGTGAACAAGGCGGACCGTGATGGCGCGGACGCGACGGCGCGCGAGCTGAACCACATGCTGGGCCTCGGGGAGTCCCGCGGCGCGGGGGATTGGCGCCCGCCCATCGTGAAGACGGTGGCCGCGCGGGGCGAGGGGATCGACGAGGTCGTCGAGGCCCTGGAGAAGCACCGGGCGTGGATGGAGGAGCGGGGCGTCCTCGCGGAGCGCCGGGCGGCGCGGGCCGCCCGTGAGGTGGAGACCATCGCGGTGACGGCCCTGCGGGAGCGGATCGCGGATCTGCACGGCGACCGGCGTCTCTCGGCGCTGGCGGAGCGGATCGTCGCGGGCGAGCTGGATCCCTATGCGGCGGCGGACGAGCTGGTCGCGGGGCTGACTTCGGGCTGAGGGTGCTGGCGCGGGCGCCCGGCTGACCTTGGGCTGGTCCCGCGGTGCCCGCAGGGCGGGCTGGGGCTGCCCCTGAGCCGGGCGGGTGCCGGGGGTTTCCCCGCTCCGCGGTCGGTCTCCCACCCACCCGCCCGATCCCCTGCGGGGTAATCGGGTGGGCGGGCGGGAAAGGTCCGCCGCGGAGCGGCGGCTTGGTGCCCGGCGCCAAGGAGCACGAAACGGGGCCCGCCCTCCGGGGGAGAGAGCGCGGGCCCCGTGGTTCAAGCGGCAGGTACGACGTCAGTCGTCCTGGCCGTCGCGGTCGTCGTGCGCCGAGTCGTCGCTGTCGTCGCTGTCGTCGCTGTCGTCGTGGTCGGCGCTGTCGCCGCGGTCAGGGGTCACCGCGGCCGACCGCAGGTCCACGTGCCAGTCCGACTCAACCCCGCCGGAGGCGACCGTCTCCGCGTCCCAGGCGGTAGCCGCACCGTCGTCATCCAGGTCCACGGACGTCACCGTGCCCTTGGCCGCCGCGGCCTTCGCCGCGTCCTCGGCCGTGGTGGAGGCGCCCTTCAGGACGGCGGCCACCCGCTCGGCGTCGCCGTCCTCGTCCCGCTCGGTGTGCGAGCCGAGCACCTTGCCGGTGCCGGGGTCGACCTGGACGCTGTGCCAGCTGCCGTCCTTGCCGACCAGGTCGACGTCCCAGTACAGGCTGCCGCCGTCCTCGTCGTCCAGCTCCGCGGAGACCGCCGTACCGGACTGCTTGGCCAGCGCCGCCTTGATCGCGTCGGCGGCCGTCACCTTCGCGACCTTCACCTCGGTCTTGTTCTCCGTGGCGTCGTCCTGCCCGTCGTCGTCCTTGACCTGGACGCTGGACTGCTTGGCGGCGGTCGACTCGTCGTCGCCGGTGACGGCCATCGCTGTCGCCGTGCCGCCTCCGATCAGGGCCACGGCGGCGACGGTGGCGATGACGATGTTGCGCTTCATGAGGGTTCCTCCCGAGTCGGTCCGACCGTTCAGCGGCCGTTCGCTTTCGACGAGGAACAATCTGGCTGAGTGATGCTGAAGCCAGCCTGAAGGTGCCTGAAGAACTCTTCAGGTTCGCTCTGGGACCCTGAGCGCATGCGTTTGTTGATCGTGGAGGACGAGAAGCGGCTTGCCCTGTCGCTCGCCAAGGGCCTGACCGCCGAGGGCTACGCCGTCGACGTCGTCCACGACGGCGTCGACGGACTGCACCGCGCGAGCGAGGGAACGTACGACCTGGTCATCCTCGACATCATGCTCCCGGGCATGAACGGCTACCGCGTCTGCGCCACCCTGCGCGCGGCCGGTCACGACGTACCGATCCTGATGCTCACCGCGAAGGACGGCGAGTACGACGAGGCCGAGGGGCTCGACACGGGCGCCGACGACTACCTCACCAAGCCCTTCTCGTACGTCGTGCTCGTGGCCCGCGTGAAGGCGCTGCTGCGCCGCCGCGGCAACGCGGGCCCGTCCCCGGTCCACACCCTCGGAGACCTGAAGGTCGACACCGCCGCGCGCCGCGTCTTCCGCGGTGGCGACGGCAACGACGACGGCGATGAAGTGACGCTCACCGCAAAGGAGTTCGCCGTCCTGGAGCAGCTCGTCCTGCGCCGGGGCGAGGTGGTCTCCAAGGGCGAGATCCTGGAGCATGTCTGGGACTTCGCGTACGAGGGCGACCCCAACATCGTCGAGGTGTACGTGAGTGCCCTGCGGCGCAAGCTGGGGGCGCGGCTGATCAAGACGGTGCGCGGCGCCGGCTACCGCCTGGAGGCCCCCCGATGAGCCGCTTGTTCAGTTCGGTCCGGGCCAGAGCCACCCTCGGCGCGAGCCTCGTCGTCGCGGTCGCGCTGGTCGCGGCGGGCGCCGCCGTGCTGCTCTCGCTGCGGTTCAGTCTCATCGGCGAGGCGGAGTCCGACGCGGATTCGGCGGCCCGGCGACTGGCCTCGCAGATCACCGCCGACATCGCGTACGACAAGCTGGATCTGCCCGAGGGCGAGGACAACCCCGTGCAGATCGTCGACGCCGACGGCCGACTGGTCGCGGCCAGCGAGGACCTGGAGCGCATCAGCGGCACGGGCACCGCCGCGGTCAAGCCCGAGCAGGCGTCCCCCGCGCCCGGCGGCGACGATGACGATGACGACGACAGCGCGGAGGAAGCGCTCGAACGCGGTGAGCTGTCCGACGACAAGAAGTTCACCGACGGCTCGGCGACCGTCGACGGCGAGACGGAGGACTACCGCTTCGCCGAGGTCGAGGTGAGCGTCGAGAAGAAGGGCGATCTCACCGTTTACGCGGGCGGCTCGCTGGAGTCCCAACAGAGCGCGATGTCAACGGCGTTGACATCCCTGCTCATCGGCTTCCCGCTGCTGCTCGCCGTGATCGCCGCGGTGACCTGGCTGGTCACGCGGCGCGCCCTGCGCCCGGTGGACGCGATCCGCTCCGAGATGGCGGCGATCACTGCCTCGGAGGACCTCGCGCGGCGTGTGCCCGAGCCGGACACGCATGACGAGGTCGCCCGCCTGGCCCGGACCACGAACGAGACGCTCGCCGCCCTGCAGGCGTCGGTGGAACGCCAGCGCCGCTTCGTCGCCGACGCCTCGCACGAACTGCGCAGCCCCATCGCGTCCTTGCGCACCCAGCTCGAAGTGGGCGCGGCACACCCGGAGTTGCTGGATGTGGACGGCGCCGTCGAGGACACCGTGCGCCTTCAGGAGCTGGCCGCCGACCTGCTCCTGCTCGCCCGCCTGGACGCCGGGGAGAAGCCCGGCGCGACGCGGGTGGACCTGGCGGCCCTCGCCCGCGAGGAGCTGTCCCAGCGGACGAGGGACCGCGTCGAGGTGCGGACTGACCTGTCGGGCGCCGAAGTCGCCGGATCGCGCGGCCAGTTGGCGCGCGTGCTCGGCAACCTCGTGAACAACGCGCAGCGCCACGCCCGTACCCACGTCACGGTCGCCACCCGTGCCGAAGGGGCCTGGGCGGTCCTCGCGGTCTCAGACGACGGGGCCGGTGTGCCGGAGAGCGAGCGCGAGCACGTCTTCGAGCGCTTCGTACGGCTCGACGACGCACGCACCCGTGATGACGGCGGGGCCGGTCTGGGCCTCGCCATCGCGCGGGACGTGGCCGAACGGCACGGCGGCACGCTCACGGTCCAGGAGGCTCCCGGCGGGGGAGCGCTCTTCGAACTCAGGGTGCCCCTCGCGCCGCGGTCCGGCTGAGCGTCAGGGCTTGCCCCGTTGCGCGCGCAAGTGCTCCGCGATCGGGGTCAGTGCCTTGTGGAGCTCGCCGAGCGCCTCGGGCGAGATCAGATCGATGAAGTGCCGGCGGACCGAGGTCACGTGGTGCGGGGCGACCTTCTTCATGGTCTCCATGCCCTCGTCCGTGAGCACGGTGTAGAGGCCGCGCCGGTCGGACTCACAGTTCTCCCGGCGGACCAGGCCCGCGTTCTCCATGCGGGTGATCTGATGGGACAGGCGGCTCTTGGACTGCAGCGTGGCGGCCGCGAGATCGCTCATACGCATCCGCTTCTCGTCCGACTCGGAGAGATGCACGAGGATGTCGTAGTCGTTCATGGTCAGGTTGAACGGCTGGAGGTCTTTCTCGAGCTGGTATGTCAGCATCCTGTTGACCTCCACGTGGGTGCGCCAGGCGCACTGTTCCTCGTTGGTCAGCCACTGCGGGGCCGTATCGGTCTCCATGAAATCGATTCTACCTAAGAAGTTGAAAGGTGAACGAATGGGGGTGTGTGACACGCGCCTCTCACCCTCCATGTCACGGAGGGGCACAGACGTTCGTCGTCACACTCCGCAGACTACCGCTCACAGGCCGAAGCGACGCTGGAGGTCCCCCAGTTGTCCGGGAAGGCGTGGTTGTCCCGGCTGCTGTCCGTGTTGACCGGGTGCACCCCCGGCGCCCGGCACCCCCGCCTGTTGCGGCACCGCACCCGTCGCCTGGTCTGCCATGAGCATCTCCGAGGACTGCAGCAGCACCGTCCCCGCCCCCACGAACTCGAACTGGTGCTCCTCGCCCGAGGTCCCGCCGATCCCGGTCAGTGCCCGCACGCCCCCGATGACCCCCGTCAGGTATCCGTGGTCGTAGTGATGGCAGGGCGAAGGGCAGTCCGCCCAGCCCACGAGGGCCTGCGGATCGACGCGGATCGGCGGCTCCATGAACACCACAGGACCGTTCGACGCGGCCACGAACTTTCCGGATCCGATCAGGGTCAGGAAGCCCGGAACGATTGATTGCTTCAGGGCGAGAGTTGGCTGAAAAGCGAGGAGGTTGCCCGAGCGAATGGTCAGGTTGCCGTCCTCGAGGTCGTACGAATTCACATCGAAGGCCCGGTCGGCGAGGAGCATCTTGCCCTGGCCCTCCGCCACGACCCAGTCGCTCGCGTGCAGGGGCGAATGGAAACTCGTGCGCACCAGGCGGTCCAGGCGGCCGTGCCCGATGCCGTTGAAGTCGATCGACCCGTAGTAGGCGATCATCTTCCCCTTCTGCAGGAACCACTGGCTCCCCTTGAGCTCCACGCAGAACGTGTACGCGTTCACGCTGTCGTCGCTCGGCAGCGTCATCGGGTCGAACACCGTGTTCCCGGGGGGTCCGCCCGCGGGCATTGAGGGGGTCACAGCTTCTCCTCCGACGCCTGGACGAACACCGCACCGCTCCCTGACAGCTCCAGCTGGAACGCCTCGCCCGAGCCCCGCCCCACCATGTCGCGCCAGCCGAGCGCCGTGGAGAGTTTGTTGCGCACGTCGCCGTGGTGCGCCACATAGGCCTGCGGGTCCACGTGCACCGGGCGCTGCGGGGTGATCGGCACCTCGATGACCCCGCCGTGCGCCATGACGGCGACCGCGCCCTGTCCTTTGAGGGTGGTCGTGAACAGTCCCTGCCCGGTGACCTGGCCGCGCACCATGCCCATCACGCCGCCCTGCGAGCCCATGAACATCGTGCCCTGCTGGAGCGTGCCGTCGAAGGCGAGCAGCCGGTCCGCCTCCACATAGAGGGTGTCTCCGGAGAGGGCGATCACCTGGATGTGATGCCCGCCGTGCCCGAAGAGGACGGTGCCGCTGCCCTCGACGGTCATCAGAGGCGTCGCCTCATTGGCGACCCTGCGCCCGATCATGGACGCGAGGCCGCCCTGCCCGCCCTGGATGTTGGGCGTGAAGGAGACGTCCCCCTTGTAGGCGAGCATGGCGCCGCGCTGGCTGAACAGCTTCTGGCCCGGCAGGACCGTCGCCTCGACCACCTTCGAGTTGATCTCTCGGAAGGGCATGTCAGACGTCCCCCGCCATCGTGGTCCGCTCGCTGGGCTGGACGTAGACCAGACCGTCGCCCTCGAAGCGGATCTGGAAGGCCTCGCCGCCGCCCTCGCCCATGAACGTACGGAACGTGACTCCCGACTGGAGGTTCTGGCGGAGGTTTCCCTGGTGGGCGATGTACGCCCCGGGATCCACGGTCAGGGGGTACTGCTGACTGACGCGCAGGACCACCGCGGGGCCGTCGGACATGATCGCCGCCTGGCCGGTGCCTTCCACCGTCGTGGTGAACAGGCCGTTGCCCTGTGAGGCGCCGCGCAGCCCGGTGAAGCTGGTGCCCGTGTGCAGGCCCGCGTCGGTGCAGAGCAGGTTGCTCGACTCGACGAAGAGCTTCTCGCCGCGCAGCTCCACGAGGTTGATCTCCGTGGCGCGGTCGGCGAACCAGCAGGTGCCGTGCCCCTTCACCTCCATCACCGTCATCTGCTCGCCGGTGAGGCGGCGGGTCACCATGCCCCGTATGCCCTCGCCGCCGCCGGACATCTTTTTGAAGGCCATCTGGCCGTCGTACGCGACCATCGAGCCGTTCTTCGCCTTGACGGCGTCGCCGGACATGTCCACGGCGAGCACCCTGCTGCCTTGCAGTCGGAACGTTGCCACGTATCGACGGTAGCCGTCGGATATGCGCTCGGAACAGGGCAACGGCCCCTGAGCGAACCCCGAGAACACCCCGATGTCACAATGGGGGTCGCTTGTGCGTGCATTCACAAGATCGCGGCGAGCGGCCCGCCCCTCACCCCCTCCGTCCTCCCCCGAAGGTGATCCGTGGACATCAAGACCGCATCCGCACTCCGCCGCCTCCGTCTGGTCTCGGCCCCCGAAGCCGTCTCCTTCCTGCTGCTGCTCGTCTGCTCGGTGCTCAAGCGGACCACGGACTTCAACGCCGTGCCGGCCATGGGCATGATCCACGGCGTGCTCTTCGTCCTCTACGTGCTCTTCTGGCTCGACGCCTGGAACCGCACGAAGTGGAACGGGAAGACGGCCGCCCTCTACTTCGTCCTCTCCGTCCTGCCGACCGGCGGCTTCTTCGCCGAGCGCAAGCTGAAGCGTGAGGCCGAGGCCGCCGTGATCGCGTCGCGCGCCCGCCGCGAGGGGGTCGTCGGCGCATGATCGTCGCCTTCTCCGTGACGCCGCTCGGCGTCGGCGAGGACGTGGGTGAGTACGTCGCCGACGCGGTCCGCGTCGTCCGCGAATCGGGACTGCCCAACCGGACGGACGCGATGTTCACCTCCGTCGAGGGGGAGTGGGACGAAGTGATGGACGTCGTCAAGCGTGCCGTCGCGGCGGTCGAGGCGCGTGCGCCGCGCGTCTCCGTCGTCATGAAGGCGGACATCCGCCCCGGGGTGACGGACGGCATGACGTCGAAGGTCGAGACGGTGGAGCGCCACCTTTCGCAGTGACGCCCCGAGACTTCTGAGAGCCCCCGCCGGCAACGGCGGGGGCTTTCTTGTGTCTCGGCGGTCGACCTTGTGTCTCCGTGGTCGACCCGACGGACTTGAGCGACTGCTCAAATCCCCGTACGGTCTGTTTGAGCAGTCGCTCAAACATGCCGAACGTGCATGCACTGACTTGGGGGATACGCCGTGAGCCTGTACGTCGAAGCGCACATAGCCGCCGGCCTCGACGAGCTCTGGGCGCGTACGCAGGAGCCCTCACAGCACCAGCGCTGGGACCTGCGCTTCACCGAGATCGACTACCTGCCGCAGGTCGCGGGGGAGCCGCAGCACTTCCGGTACGGCACGCGCGTACTGCCCTTCCTCACCATCGCGGGCACCGGGATCTCCGCGGGCGAGAAGCGCCGCCCCGACGGCACCAGGACGTCGGCGCTGCGGTTCGCATCCCAGCATCCGCTGTCGCTGCTCCAGGAGGGCTCGGGCTACTGGCGCTACGTACCCGCCCCGGACGGCGGCGTCCGCTTCCTCACCGGGTACGACTACCGGCCGCGCTGGGGCCGCTTCGGTGTCTGTGCCGACCGGGCCCTCTTCCGGCCGCTGATGGGCTGGGCCACGGCGTGGTCCTTCGACCGGCTGCGGCTGTGGCTGGAGCGGGGGATCACCCCCGAGCGGCAGCTGCTGCACGCGCTCGGCGAGGCCGCCTTCCGGGCCGGCTGTGTGCTCGCGGCGGTGCTCGCCGCGCCGGTCGTGGCCCTTGCGGTGCTGGCGCTCGCGTTCCTCGTGCCGCCGCTGCCCGTGACGCCGGCGGCGCGCCGGTGCCTTCGTACGCCACCGCCACGCACGCGTGCACCCCGCATTCTGACCACCCTCCAGGAGCAGCCGTCATGACGCCGTCGATCTTCCGCACCGTGCTCGGCCCCGACTTCGACCGGCTGCACCCGCAGCTCCAGCGCCGCTTCTCCGTGGGCCTCGCGAGCGGTGAGGCGTGCACGGGCCGAGGGATGATGGACCGCATCTGGCACGGCAGGGGCTTCGTGAAGCCCTTCCTGGTCGTCGGCGGCACCCGCAACATCCTCGTCCCGAGGGTGGGCCGGAACGTCCCCTTCACCATCGAGAACGTGCCGTACGCCGACTCGTTCGGCCGTGAGACGGTGACCTTCGTGCGCACCTTCGACCTGCCGGGCCGCTCCCGGCGCTTCGACGCCCAGATGGTCCTCGCACCGAGCCGGGACCGGATCCTCGACTACTTGGGAACCCACCAGCACCTCGCGAGCGACCTCCACCCCCGGGTGGAGCCGGACGGCTCGCTGCTCATCCGCTCCGGAGAGCACCGCTTCCGGGAGGGGCCGGTGGACGTCCGCGTTCCTGGGCTGATCGGCGGTGACGCCGAGGTCCGGGAGTCCTTCGACGACAGGACGGGCCGCTTCCGTATCCAAGTCCGGGTGGTGAACCGGCACTTCGGGCCGCTCTTCGGGTACGAGGGCTCCTTCACGGCCACGTACGCCGATGTCCGCGCCTGCGGTGTACGGGCGGGCCTTCGGCCTGTCCGCGAGGAGGCGCGGGCGTGAGCGCCGACACCAAGACGAAGCTGCTCGAGGGCACCTTGCGCACCCTCATCGAACAGGGCATCGCCAAGACGTCGGCGCGCACGATCGCGGCTGCCGCCGGGGTGAATCAGGCGCTGGTCTTCTATCACTTCGGGTCGGTGGACGAGTTGCTGGCGGCGGCGTGCAGGCACGGTTCGGAGCAGCGGGTGTCCCGCTACCGGGACCGCCTGGCGGCGGTGTCCTCCCTGTCCGAACTCCTTGAGTTCGGGAGGCAGATGCACGAGGAGGAGCGGGCGGCCGGTCATGTCGCCGTCCTCGGCCAGCTCCTGGCGGGGGCTCAGACGCAGCCCCGTCTTGCCCCCGCCACGGCGGCGGGCCTGGCCCTCTGGATCGAAGAGATCGAGAAGGTCCTGACCCGGGTCCTCTCGACAACTCCCCTGGGGGAGTTCGCCGATCCGTCCGGTCTTGCCAAGGCGCTGGCGGCGTCCTTCGTAGGGATCGAGCTGTACGAAGGTGTGGATGCCGATGGGGCGAACAGGGCGCTGGATGCTCTGGAGCAACTGTCCCTCCTGGTGACGGCAGTTGAGGACCTGGGCCCACTGGCCCAGCGTGCGGTCCGCCACCGCCTCCGCCGGGCGCGGCCCTGACGCGGCCCTGCACGCACTCCGTAGCCACGGGCGCCCCGAGGGGGCACCGCCGCCCGATCCGCGCCGCTGGAAGATCCTCGCGGTCATCGGCCTCACCCAGGGCTCATGGTCGTCCTCGACGCCACCATCGTGAACATCGCCCTGCCCTCCGCACTGGGCGGCGCCGCGGCCACCTTCGAGGTCCTGGTGACGGCCCGCGCCCTGCAAGGCGTGTTCGCGGCCCTCCTTGTACCCGCTGCCCTCGCCCTGCTCACCACGACATTCGTCGGCCCCGAACGCGGCAGGGCGTTCGGCGTGTTCGGGGCCATCGCCGCCTCGGGGGGCTCACCGGCGGCGCACTGCTGCTCAGGAGGCGGCGGCCCACCGCTCCTCCCAGGCTCGATCTGCCCGGCACCGCACTGGCCTCGTCCGGGGTCTTCTGCATGGTGTTCGGCCTCGCGGAAGCCGGCGACCACGGCTGGACGTCCCCGGACAGCTGCGGCTTCCTCACGGCCGCCGCCGTGCTGATCGCCGCGTTCGTGTGGTGGCAGGGCAGGGCCCGGCATCCACTGCTGCCCCTGCGTATCGTGCTCGACCGCGTCCGGGGGACGGCTCTGGCGGCCGTGTTCATCACCGGCATGGGAATGTTCGGCGTCTTCTTGTTCCTCACGTACTACCTGCAGCACACCCGCGGATACAGCCCCGCCAAGACAGGTCTGGCCTTCATGCCCATGTCCGGATCCATGGTGCTCAGTGCGATCGGCAGCGGCACGGGCCTGTTCCGCAGACTCGGCGGCCGGCATGGCATGGATGACCGACCTCTCGCCGGACAGCGCGTACGTCGTCGACATCGTGCCGGCCCAGGTCGCGACCGGCCTCGGCACCGCGCTCATGAGCACCCTCGCCGCCGGCTCCGCAGCCGCCTACCTGGCGGGCAGGCGGCCCACGCCCGACGTCGAGGCTCGGGCCGCCCTGGCGAGCTATCACACCGTCTTCACGGCATCGGCGGTCATCTTCGTCGCCGGCGTCGTCCTGACGTTCCTCATGCTTCCCGGCGGCCTGTCCGTGGAGCGCGCCCATGGCGCACACCCCGGCCGCCGTCCCTCAGGGGCAGCTCGCGATTGAGCTGCGGATCCGGTCGCCGGTCGACGCGTGCTTCACCTTGCACTTGTTGCCGTCGTTGCCGAACACCTGGCCTCCGCCGCGCTGGTACGTGCCGGGTCGAGTCGCCGTTGCGGGGGTAGAGGTTGTTGACCTCTTGACGGTGCACCGCAGTGGGCCGGGTCTCCCGAGCATGAGAATGGCGTGAGGGTGCCCTGGTGGTATTGGGATGAGGGTGCCCTGGTGGTCAGGACAGGCCGTGGCGCAGCGGAGTGAGCTGCTCGATGTCGTAGCGGGCCCGCAGTTCTTGGATCGCCGCCGGGTCCGGTGGGTCGCCGGTGTCGAGCAGGGTGAGGAGATCCTCGAAGTACCGCTCGTGATCCGGTGGTGGCGAGGCCTGGAAGAACATGCGGGCCGGTTCGCCCGTGGGGTTCGCGAAGGCGTGCGGGCAGCCGGGCGGAACCACGATGACGGTTCCGGGAGTCGCACGGACGACCCGGCGGCCGTCGAGTGCCCGCCAGTGCCGCCAGTCGTCCCCGGTGCGGACGCGCGGCTCGAACGCCATCACGTCGAGTTCGCCTTCGAGGACGTAGAACAGCTCCTCGCTGCGCGTGTGCAGGTGCGCCCCGACGTCGAAGCCGGGCGGTACGACGACCTCGAAGCTGGAGCTCACCCGGGAGTGCTCCCCGGTGACCTTGAACGTGACCTGCTGGGCGGCGGTGATCAGGGTCCGGCCGTGGCCAGGGGGGACGAGCAGTCCAGGGCGGGCGAGGTGCGCGGTCATGACCAGGTCACGGGGAGCCCCTCGGGCCCTCGGATGAGTGCTCCGGGGCGCCAGCGCAGTTCGTCCGGGGGGACGGTGAACCGCAGCTCCGTGAAGCGGTCGAGCACCGCGTCCATGAGCAGTTCGGACTCCAGGCGGGCCAGCACGGCGCCGGGGCAGTAGTGCGGTCCGTACCCGAAGGAGACGTGCGGGTTGGGGCAGCGGTCGAGCCGCAGCTCGTCGGGGTCGGGGAAGATCTCCGCGTCGCGGTTGGCGGCGAGGTAGGAGACGTAGACCGCTTCACCCGCGCGGATGCGGTGGCCGGCGATCGTGACGTCTTCGAGGGCGATCCGGGAGAGCCCGACGGCGTTGCGGTGCGGGATGTAGCGCAGGAGTTCGTTGAGCGCCGAGGGCCGCAGCTCGGGTGTGTTCCGCAGCCGCTCGAGCAGGTCGGGCCGGGTGAGCAGGATGTAGACCATGTTGCCCACGTTGTTGGTGACGGCCTCGCCACCGATCTGGATGAGCAGGGCAAGGCCGGTGGCTTCCTCTTCGGTGACCTCTCCGTTTTCGACGGCCTTGACGAGGAGCCCGATGACGTTGTCACCGCCCGTTCCGCGCCCCTCGCGCAGGCGTTGACCGAGGTAGGCCAGCATGTCCGTCTTGGCCTGCTCGCTGCGTTGCGCGCCTTTGGCCGAGGAAAGGATCAGGGTGGTCCACGTGTGCACCGTGGGACGGTCGGCCTCCGGAATGCCCATCAGCTCGCATACGACGGCGAGGGGGAAGGGTGCGAGCAGGCGCTCGGTCAGGTCCGCGGGCGGTCCGTCGCTCAGCATCCCGTCGACGAGTTCGCCGAGAATCGCCCGCGCCCGCGTACGAAGGCGCTCCACACCGCCGGCGGTGAAGGCTCCGGCGACGGCGCGACGCAGTCGTGTGTGGTCGGGTGGGTCCTCGAAGCCGACCGCGCCGGGGGCGGGGATGAAATGGGGGGCCAGACGGGTGACATCGTGCTCGGCGACCAGCTTGCGGCTGAACCGCGGGTCGTTGGTCACCATCCGCACGTCGTCGTACCGGCAGACGAGCCAGGCCCACCCGCTTCCGTTGGGAAGCTTGATGCGGGTCACCGGCCCCTCCCGCATCAGTCCGGCGAGGACGGGGTCGAAGTCCACCCCGTCCAGGTCCAGGGCGGGCCACTGCGTGATGGGTGGCTTCGAGGTGTCGGGGCCGTCCCTCAGCATCGTTCCGATTCCTCCGTGACGCGGTCTCTCGCCTGAGTGGTCTCGCCTGAGTGGTCTCGCCTAAGCGGTGTCTCGCCCCGTGGTCCAGTTGCCCAGTGCGACCTCGGCGGTGATGCCCGGGCCGAACCCCGCCAGGAGACCTCGCGCGGTGTCGAAGGTGCCGTTCTCGTCGAAGAGCCGGCGCAACGCGTCCAGGACGACGGCGCTCGCGATGTTGCCGTACTCGGTCAGTGTGGCCCGGCTGAAGCGGAATGCTTCGGATGCCACACCGAGGTACTTGCTGAGGTCGTCGAGGATGCGCGGGCCACCGGCATGGATGATGTAGAAATCCAAGGCGGCGGCGTCCCAACCATGGGCGTGGGCCAGCTGCTTCAGCACCGGGGCGAGCGGCTCCATGGTGCCGGGAACGCGTCGGTCGAGCCTGAAGTGGAACCCGGTGGCCTTGACTTCGTACGCGATCCAGTCCTCCGTCCGGGGAATGATGTACGAGCCGTTGCGCCGCAGTTCGATGCCGGTGCCGCCGCGGCCCCGGACGACGGCGGCAGCCACGCCGTCACCGAACAGGCCGTTCGAGAGGAGATTCCCCACCTCCAAGTCGCTCGGCTGATAGCACAGGGAGCAGAACTCACAGGCGACTATCAGGGCGTTCGCCTCCGGGTAGGCGGTGCAGAAGTCATGCGCGCGGTTGACCGCCGCTCCGCCCGCCGCGCACCCCAGCTGGGCGATGGGCAACTGCCTCGTGTCGGTGCGGAACCCCATCGTGTTGATCAGCCACGCGGTCAGCGACGGCATCATGAAGCCGGTGCACGACACGTAGACGATCAGGTCTATGTCCACCGGGCGCATTTCCGCGTCGGCCAGCGCCTGACGCACCACCGCCGGCACCCGTGCCTTGGCCTCGGCTTCGTACACGGCGTTGCGCTGTTCGAAGCCGGGGTGCGCGAGGGTCTCCTCGATGGGGCGCACCAAGTGCCGCTTCGCGACGCCGGTGTTCTCGATCAGCCGCAGAGCCAGTTCGAGCTGCGGATGGTCCGGATGAACGTACCGGGCCAGGTCGAGGGTCTGCTCCATGGTGATCACGTACTCGGGCACGGACACCGTCGGTCTGCACAGAGTCGCCACAGTGGCTCTCCCTTCCTGTTTCGACAAAGCCTCACGGACCCGTGCGCAATGCGCGCGCGGGACTGATCCGCCGGTGGCTAGGGGCCATTCCGGTGACGCTGGGCGAGGCGGAAGGCGGATCGAGCGGCGAGAGGGAAGGCATGCCACAGCCGATATCCGGCGGAATCGACCGCTGGGAGCGACAGGAAAGCTGACATCGAAACAGGGAGATGAACCATGACGTCAGAGCCGCGCACGGTCCTCGGGCCGCAGACGGAGCCGGCTTCGGACGAGACGGTCCACTGCTGGGGCCTTGACGACTTGGAGGGTCTCGAGTTCGACCCCTTCCTCAGCGACCGGCTGCGGCACGAGCAGGCCACTCGGATCCAGTTGCCGTTCGGCGAGGGCAGCGCCTGGCTGATGGCGCGCTACTCCCACGTCAAGGCGGCGACGACCGACCCGCGCTTCAGCAGAGAGGAGCTGGTCGGGCGTACGGTCACCAGTTCCTCCCCGCACGCGATCGCCTCCCGGCAGGCGTCCCTCGACTACGCCGACCCGCCACGCCTGAATGACATGCGCCGCGTGGTGGCGCGAGCGTTCACCGCCAAGAGCATGCAGAAGCTCAGGCCCTCCGTGCAGGCCACCGCCGACAGCCTGCTCGACGCGATGGAGCGGCACGGCTCACCGGCGGACCTCGTGGAGCACCTGCACGGCCCCTTCCCGCTCGCGGCCGTCGCCGACCTGCTGGGAATGGACCAGGACATGCGGGAGGGCATGACGTCCTGGGCGAACCTGATCACGACTCCCGGCCCGGCCCCCGAGCGGAGCGGCGACGCCAGGACGACCGTCCGTGAGTGCGTCGTCAGTCTGCTCGCCCGGCGTCGCGAGGAGCCGAGGGACGACCTGGCCGGGGTCCTCGCCGCGGCCTCCGACGCCGGTGAGATCACGGAGCCGGAGGCCATCTCCCTGGCCACCGCCATCCTGGTGAGTGGCGCACACGCCGTACGCAACAACAGCGCCAACATGGTCTACGCCCTGCTCACCCATCCGCGGCAGCTGGAACGGCTGCGCGCCGAACCGGACATGATGCCGCAGGCCGTCGACGAGCTGCTGCGCTACATCCCGCACCGCAGCGGAGTGGGCCTCCCGCGGATCGCCTCGCAGGACGTCGAGATCGCCGGTGTCGTGGTCCGGGCCGGTGAGGCGGTCTACTCCTCGTACCTCGCGGCCAATCGCGACCCCGAGGCCTTCCCGAACCCCGACACGCTCGACTTCGACCGGGGGCCCATCGCCCACATGGCCTTCGGGAACGGCCCCCACCACTGCGTGGGCTCGATGCTGGCCCGGATGGAATCCGAGATCATCATCGCCACGCTGCTCGACCGCTACCCCGCACTCGCGCTCGCGGTGCCGCCCGAGCGGATCGAGTGGCAGACGGGTGGCCTGATCCGAGGGCCCAAGACCCTGCCGGTGTCCTGGTGATACGCCGCCACACGATCAAGGTCGTCGGAGGCAGCCCGAACCACTTGGAGCTGGCTGCCCTCACCGCGGTCTTCATCGCGCTGATACGCGGTGCCCACACCCTGCGCGCCCCGCACTCCGCCGGTGCCCATCGCGCCTGGTGGGATCAGAAACCGCCGTATGTCCCCGCGCACTCCTGGCGCTCCAGGCAGGCGCCCCCTCCGCGCTGACACTCCACAGCAGGAGCGGGCCCGCTCCGCAACCCCGGTGAAACCGCTCGCCCCAAAACCGCTCACACGGACGAGTCCGGTTCGACACCCGGCGAAAACTCCCTTTTCGTATGGGTATTGGCTCGTTCGCATCAGAACCTGCCATCGCCAGATCATCGAAGACCTGGAGGCGCTGTGCGGTCGGAGGGCTACAACTACGAAACCCACAGCACGATCGCCGGCCCACTCACCGAGCCGGACGGCGACGGCTGCTATCGGGTGCAGTACACCAAGCTCCTCTCCGGCGAGCCGCACCGAATACGAGCCGTCCTCCTCATGACGCTCGCCCCCGTCCTCACCGGCCTCCTCCTCGTCTATCTCGTCTGGCCGACCCACTGGACGGAACGCGAGGGCGCCGACAGCTGGCTCATCGGCCTCGACATCACGATGCTCGTGGCGATCGGGCTCATCGAGCTCTTCATGCTCGTCAATGTCATATCGATCGCCCACGCGACGATGGTGGCGAGAGACCCGATACCCGTCGTTCCCGAGCCGGGCACGCGGGTCGCCTTCCTCACCACGTACGTCCCCGGCAAGGAACCCCTGGCCATGGTCCGCGCCACCCTCGAGGGCGCGACCCGCATACGTCATGACGGACCGCTCGACATATGGCTCCTGGACGAGGGCGACGACGACGAGGCCAAGGCCCTCTGCGCGGAGCTCGGCGTCCGGCACTTCACCCGCAACGGCGTGCCCGAGTGGAACCGCGAGCAGGGCGTCCACAAGGCCCGCACCAAGCACGGCAACTACAACGCCTGGCTCGCGATGCACGGCGGCGGCTACGACTTCTTCGCCTCCGTGGACACCGACCACGTCCCGCTCCCCAACTTCCTTGAGCGGATGATGGGTTACTTCCGGGACGAAGATGTCGCGTTCGTCGTCGGGCCTCAGGTCTACGGGAATTACGACACCCCCGTCACCAAAGCCGCCGAGTCGCAGCAGTTCCTCTTCCACGCGCTGATCCAGCGCGCCGGCAACCGCTACCGCGCCCCCATGTTCGTCGGCACCAACAACGTCGTACGGATCAAGGCGCTCCTGCAGATCGGCGGTCTCTACGACTCGATCACCGAGGACATGGCGACCGGCTTCGAGCTGCACCGCCACAAGAACCCCGCCACCCGGCGGCACTGGCGGTCCGTCTACACCCCGGACGTGCTCGCCGTCGGCGAGGGGCCCGCCTTCTGGACGGACTTCTTCACCCAGCAGATGCGCTGGTCGCGCGGGACGTACGAGACGCTGTTCAAGCAGTACTGGAAGGCGCCGTTCACGATGCCGCCCGGCCGGCTGTTCTCGTACACGATGATGCTCGTCTACTACCCGATGACGGCCGTCAACTGGCTGCTCGGCGTGCTGAGTTGTGTTCTCTTCCTGTGGTTCGGGGCGTCCGGTACGCAGGTCGCCGCGTCCGTGTGGCTGATGCTCTACAGCGACGCGGCCGCGCTCCAGGTCGGGCTCTACCTCTGGAACCGGCGGCACAACGTCTCCCCGCACGAGCCGGAGGGTTCCGGAGGCCTGGCCGGCATGGCGATGTCCGCGCTCTCCGCGCCCATCTACGCCAAGTCGCTCGGCGCCGCCCTCCTGCGCCGCCCGAGCCGCTTCGTGGTCACCCCCAAGGGCGGCGGCGCGAGCCCGGACCGGGTGCTCACCTTCCGCATCCATCTCTTCTGGGCGGCCCTGCTCGCCACCTCGCTGGCCGCCTCGTTCGTGCTCGGCCACACCCATGTGGCGATGCGCACCTGGGCCGTCCTTGCGATGGCCATCTCGCTCGCCCCGATCACGATCTGGGCCTTCACGCTGATCAAGGAGCGCAAGGGGCGCAAGGCAGGCGCCGAGGCCCGGCAGCAGGCGCGCCGCCTCGGAGCCAAGGACACGGAAGGCCTGGTCGCCACGGGCTCGGACGGCGATCCGGAGCCGGCATTCGCCACCGGTACGACGACAGGAGGGAACTGACCCATGGCCTACCGGCCCTCGAAACGGACGAAGAAGACACTCCTCGGAGTCGGGGCGGGCGCGCTGCTCGTCGGACTCAACGCACCGGCGGCGCTCTCCTTCGCGGAGCAGCAGTACTACGAGTACAAGATCGCCCAGCCCGGCTACAAGGCGAAGTACGGCTCCTGGAAGCAGATCGGTATTCCTGACGAGTACCGCACCAATGCCATCCACGCGGCGCTCCTGCACACCGGCAAGGTCCTGATCGTCGCGGGCTCCGGCAACGAGCAGAAGAAGTTCGACAAGGGGTCCTTCGACACGATCCTCTGGAATCCGAAGACGGACACCTTCAAGAAGATCGCGACCCCCGAGGACTTCTTCTGCTCCGGGCACGCCCAACTCCCCGACGGGCGCCTCCTGGTGGCGGGCGGCACGGCGCGCTACGAACTCCTCGACGGCGAGATCGAGCGGGCCGGCGGCGGCATGCGGGTCAAGAACGAGAACCCCGACAAGCCGCTCGTTCTGAAGAAGGGCACCCGCTTCCGCTCGCCCTCCGGCGTCGAGTACGTGAGCAGGTTCGACGTCAACGTGCCCAAGGCCAAACGGGACTTCAAGATCACGTACACCAAGTCCGGGGTGATGCAGCCCTGGAAGGCGACGGTCAAGGCGAGCGAGGCACGCGTCTTCGTGGAGGCCGTCCAGGAGGGCGAGCGGTCCGTCACCGAGGAGTCCGCGCAGTACGAGATCGAGGGCCTGACCGGCAAGGAAGCGGACAACGCCTACGGGATCGCCGAGAAGATCACCATGGACAAGCAGGACTTCCAAGGGATCAAGGCGGCCTACGAGTTCGACCCGAAGGCCGAGAAATACATCCCCGTCGAGCCGATGGAGAAGGCCCGTTGGTACCCGACGCTCGTCGGTCTCGACGACGGCAGGGTGCTCGCGGTCTCCGGGCTCGACGACGTGGGCATGATCGACCCGGGCGACAACGAGATCTACGACCCGAAGACGAAGAAGTGGACCAACGGGCCCAAGCGCTACTTCCCGACCTACCCCGCGCTCTTCCTCACCAAGGGCGGCAAGCTCTTCTACCCGGCGTCGAACGCGGGCTACGGCCCTGCCGACAAGGGCCGTGCCCCCGGCCTGTGGGATCTGAAGACCAATAAGTTCCAGAAGATCCCCGGGCTTGTCGATCTCGATCAGACGGAGACGTCCGCGTCCGTGCTGCTGCCGCCCGCGCAGGATCAGAAGGTGATGATCCTTGGTGGTGGAGGTGTCGGTGAGTCCGAGAAGGCGACCCGGCGCACGGCGGTGGTGGATCTCAAGGAGGACAGCCCCGTCTTCCGGACCGGGCCCCAACTCCCGCATGGCACCCGCTACTTGAACAGCGTGATCATGCCGGACGACTCGGTGTTCACGTCCAACGGCTCCACGGACTACCGGGGGCGCGGCGCGAGCAACCTCCTCAAGGCGCAGTTCTACGACCCCAGGACGAACGCCTTCCGTGAGGCGGCGTCACCCAGAGTGGGCCGCAACTACCACTCCGAGGCGCTGCTGCTGCCCGACGGACGGGTCGTCACCTTCGGCTCCGACCCGCTCTTCGACAACCAGGAGAACACCAAGCTCGGCCACTTCGAGCAGCGCATGGAGGTCTTCACGCCGCCCACCCTGCACAAGGCCGGCAAGGACCGTCCCGTGCTCGGCAAGGGGCCCGAGGTTCTTGCCGCCGACGGCCGCGCGACGTTCCGTACGCGAGACGCGGCGAAGATCGCGTCGGCCCGGCTGATGCGCCCCAGCGCGGTGACGCACACGACGGACGTGGAGCAGCGGTCGATCGCGCTCGGGCTCACCAAGGGCAAGGGTTCGGTGACGGTGGACGTGCCCCGGGGCGACACCGCGCTGGTGCCGCCGGGCTGGTACATGCTGTTCGTGACGGACCGGAACGGCACGTCGTCCGAGGCCAAGTGGATCCACGTGAAGTGACGTGCCCTCAGGCGCCCTTGGCGTTGAGCGCGAGGCCCAGCGCGTAGTCGGGCCACCACTGGCCGGCCTCCGGGCCGCCCCGGCACGGTCCGTCCGAGTCGCCGGGGCGCTTGATCCACAGGACCGCGTCGAGCAGCGCGTCGCCCGTCTTGTCCGTGGGCGGGGTGCCGAGGCCCCGGCCCGGCGGATTGCACCAGGCGTCCTCGCGGTCGCCGGCCAGCGGACCCTTGCCGTTGCGGCTGGTGTCCATCACGAAGTGTTTCCCGCCGACCGTTCCCGACAGGCTGCGGCCGTACGCCTTGATCGTCTCGTCGTTCTGGAAGTTGGAGACATTCAGCGAGAAGCCGTCGGCCCGGTCGATGCCGGCCTGCCGGAGCGGTTCGGTGAGCTTGGCCGCCTGGTCGATCCAGCCGGGGTTGCCCGCGTCCAGATAGACCTTCACCCGGGGCTGCTGCTTGAACCGCTGGATGGCTTCGGAGAGCAGTTGGTAGCGGTCGGCGTGATACTCGCCGGGCGTGCAGCCGTCCACGATGTGCGGGATCGCGTCGGGCTCCAGGATGACGAGGGCCGGGCGGTCCCCGATCGTCCCCGCGAACTTGTCGATCCACTGGCGGTAGAAGTCGGAGCTGTGCGCGCCGCCCGCGGAGTGCTGGCCGCAGTCGCGGTGCGGGATGTTGTACGCGACGAACACGGCGGTGCGGTTGCTCTGTGCGGCACCGTCGACGGCGGCCTTGATGTCGGGCGCCGGGTTGTCGCCCGCGGGCCACACCGCCATCGGCCGCTCGGAGATCCGCTTGAGCGCGGCGGCGTCCTGGGGGCGCCCCTCCTGCTCCCACTGCTCGACCTGCCGGGCCGCGGCGCTCTTCGGGTCGACCCAGAAGGCGCTTTCGGGAGGCCGGTCGGCGGCGGTGGAGGGGCCCGCGTCGGCGGCCGGCTTCTCCTTGCCGGAGCCGGACCCGGAGCCGGACGAGCAGCCCGTGAGCCCGAGGGCCGTGAGGGCCGTGAGGGCCGTGAGTGCCGTGAACGTGCGGAGCAGCCGGTGCATCCAGACCCCTTGGGCGACGGTGACGCGTCGCGGCAATCGTTACATAACGGTCGAATACGCTTCGGTTGCGACACCGGGACCGGTCGCCTCAGATCGACTCGGATCACCTCAGATAGCGCCTTGGGCCGCCTCAGATGCCGCCACTCGCCAGCGCGATGCCCAGCGGCGTCCGCTCGTACAGGACCTGATGCCCGTACCGCCGCGAGACCAGCAGACCCGCGTCGCGCAACGTGCCCAGGTGCGCGGACACGGATGACGGGGCCAGGCCCAGGCGGTGGGCGAGGGCCGAGGTGGTGGCGGGGTCGCCGAGCGCGGCGAGGACGGTCGCCCGGCCGCGGCCGAGGAGGCGTACGAGTGCTTCGGGCGTACGTTCGCCGGGCCCCGCCCAGAGCCCGGCGAGGCCGCGTGCGGGATAGGCGATGGTCGGCTGCCACGGCGGGTCGTGCCCGCCGACCACGTCGGGCCAGGTGAAGACGCTCGGCATCAGGACCAGGCCCTCGCCCCGCAGATCGCGCACATGCTCGCCGTTCCAGTCCACGGCGAGCGTCCCCGCGTTCCAGCTGAGCCGCGGGTCGAGCTCGCTCAGGAGCCCGCCGAGCCCGACCTCGGCGAGGCGGCGCGAGTGGAAGGCCACGTCGGCCTCCAAGAGGGTGCGAAGGCGGGGCCAGTCCGGCTCGATCAGGGCGTGCCAGGCGGCCTCCATGACGTCCGCGAGCTCCCGCACCGCGCGCGCCGGATCGCCGACGAGCGCGCGCCCCAGCGGGCTGGCCGCCGCCCCCGGCGTGCAGTCCAGGGCACGGGCCATGTCGTCGAGCGCGACCTCCGGGTCCGTCGCGCGCACGGCCGCGATCTCCTCATCGAAGGTGGCCGCGGGCCCGATCGGCGGCGGCCCGAGGAAGTCGGGGCAGTGCCCGCGGCGCGGCATCAGGAGCCAGACCGCCGCGAGGTCGAGCCGCGCACCCGCCCCGCGGATCCGCCGCAGCCACTGCGGGTGGTAGCCGTGCCGGTCGGGGCGCTTGAGGGTGCGCACGGCCTCCTGCGTCTCCCACAGGGGCGAGATCGCGAACCGGCAGCGCAGCAGGTCGTCCTGCCCGAAGTGCAATTGATACGGCATGACGCCCCCGCCCGAAAGACCGCCCGATTCGCCTGGAGCCGAAACTCTAGGGCGAGGGCACGCGCGCGTGCAGGGTGCGGACATGCCCGAAGAGAAACCCACCGGCTACCGCCGCGTTTTCGCCGTCCGTGAGTTCCGCACCGTCTTCCTCGCGCACGCCCTCTCGCTGCTCGGCGTCATCGTCAGCGAGGTCGCGCTGACCGTCCTCGTGTACTCGCTCACCGGGTCGCCGCTGCTCAGCGCGCTCACCTTCGCGCTCGGCATGCTGCCCTACCTGATCGGGGGGACGCTGCTCTCCGGGATCGCCGACCGGTATCCGCCCCGCCGGGTGCTCGTGCTCTGCGACCTCCTGTGTGCCGGGTGCGCGGCCCTGATGGCGCTGCCCGCGACGCCCGTCTTCGCGCTGCTCGCGCTGCGGTGCGTCATCGCCGTCGTCTCGCCGGTCTTCAACGGGACGCGGATGGCGACCCTCACCGACATCCTCGGGGACGGCGATCTGTTCGTGCTCGGGCGCTCCCTGCTGCGGATCGTCTCGCAGAGCTCCGTGCTCGTCGGCTTCGGCCTCGGCGGCGTGCTGCTCACCTTCGTGCCCGCGCGCGGGGCACTCGTCATCACCGTCTGTACGTTCCTGGCGTCGGCGCTGCTCCTGCGGCTCGGCACGCGGCGCAGGCCCGCCCGCGGGGACGGTGGCTCAGCGCTCGTCCGCTACTCCCTCGGCGGCACGCGGCAGATCCTCGGCGACCGCCGGATCCGGGCGCTGCTGCTCCTGCTCTGGGCACCGCCGATGTTCATGGTCGCCCCGGAGGCGCTCGCCGCCCCGTACGCCGACGAGATCGGCGTCGGCGTCGCGGGCGTCGGCCTGCTGATGTGCGCGCTGCCGGTCGGCACGATCGCGAGCGAGCTGTACGCCGGGTCCGTGCTCTCCGCGGGCACCCGTGCCCGCATCGCCCTGCCGCTCGCCTCCGTCACACTGCTGCCGCTCGCCGTGTACGCCGTGACGCCGGGCCTGGTCTGGGCGATGCTCGCCCTCGCGCTCGCCGGGGCCGGGTCCGCGTACACCCTGGGCCTCGACCGCTGGTTCGTCGACGCCGTGCCGCAGGAGCTGCGCGGGCGGGCCATGACCGTGCACACGGCCGGGCTCATGACGATCCAGGGGGTCGGCATGGCGCTCGCCGGTCTTGCCGCCGAGTTCTTCGCGGTGAGCACGGTCGTGACGGGCGCGGGCATCCTGGGCACGGTGTGCTGCCTGGTCCTGGTGGTGGAAGTCCGGGCCACGGCCCGTACCGCTCCCGGCGGATCCAATGACGTACGGGAACGGGCGACCGAATTGCGAGACGGGGCTGACCAGCATGTGACCGGCGGGTAAGGTCTTTGGCGTGCCGAAGCCGCTCAGCCTTCCCTTCGATCCCATCGCCCGCGCCGACGAACTCTGGAAGCAGCGCTGGGGATCGGTCCCGGCCATGGGTGCGATCACCTCGATCATGCGGGCGCACCAGATCCTGCTCGCCGAGGTCGACGCGGTCGTCAAGCCGTACGGACTGACCTTCGCGCGCTACGAGGCGCTGGTCCTGCTGACCTTCTCGCAGGCCGGCGAGCTGCCGATGTCGAAGATCGGCGAGCGGCTCATGGTCCACCCCACGTCGGTCACGAACACGGTCGACCGCCTGGTGAAGTCCGGCCTCGTCGACAAGCGCCCGAACCCCAACGACGGGCGCGGCACGCTCGCCTCCATCACGGAGAAGGGCCGCGAGGTCGTCGAGGCCGCCACCCGCGAGCTGATGGCGATGGACTTCGGGCTCGGGGTGTACGACGCCGAGGAGTGCGCGGAGATCTTCGCGATGCTGCGGCCGCTGCGGGTCGCGGCGGAGGACTTCGAGGAGCAGTAGGGGGCGGGCGGTACCGGAAGCGGGGCCGCCGGAAGATCGCGCAAAACGGGCCGATACCCTCGAACGCATGAAGAAGAGCGTGCTGACCCGATACCGGGTGATGGCCTATGTCACCGCCGTCATGTTGCTCGTGCTGTGCACCTGCATGGTTTTCAAGTACGGCTTCGACAAGGGTGAGGACCTGACGCTGGTCGTCTCCCAGGTCCACGGCGTCCTCTACATCATCTACCTGATCTTCGCCTTCGACCTGGGCTCCAAGGCGAAGTGGCCCTTCGGGAAGCTGCTCTGGGTGCTGGTCTCGGGCACCATTCCGACGGCCGCGTTCTTCGTCGAGCGCAAGGTCGCGCGGGACGTCGAGCCGCTGATCGTCGACGGTTCGCCGGTCACCGCCAAGGCGTAGCCTCCACCGCCGCGGAGATACCCGTGGCGGTCAGCCATCGACATTTACTAGGACGTCCTAGTAAATTCGAAGGTATGGACGCTGACGCCATCGAGGAGGGCCGCCGTCGCTGGCAGGCCCGGTACGACACCGCGAAGAAGCGCGACGCGGATTTCACGACGCTCTCCGGCGACCCGGTCGAGCCCGTCTACGGGCCGCGGCCCGGGGACACCTATGAGGGATTCGAGCGGATCGGATGGCCCGGCGAGTACCCCTTCACCCGCGGACTCCACCCCACCGGCTACCGCGGCCGGACCTGGACCATCCGCCAGTTCGCCGGCTTCGGCAACGCCGAGCAGACGAACGAGCGCTACAAGATGATCCTGGCCGCCGGCGGCGGCGGCCTCTCCGTGGCCTTCGACATGCCGACCCTGATGGGCCGCGACTCCGACGACGCGCACTCGCTCGGCGAGGTCGGGCACTGCGGGGTCGCCATCGACTCGGCCGCCGACATGGAGGTCCTGTTCAAGGACATCCCGCTCGGTGACGTCACGACGTCGATGACGATCTCCGGACCCGCCGTCCCCGTCTTCTGCATGTACCTGGTCGCCGCCGAGCGGCAGGGCATCGACCCGGGCATCCTGAACGGCACGCTCCAGACGGACATCTTCAAGGAGTACATCGCCCAGAAGGAGTGGCTCTTCCAGCCCGAGCCGCACCTGCGCCTCATCGGCGACCTGATGGAGCACTGCGCGCGCGACATCCCCGCGTACAAGCCCCTGTCGGTCTCCGGCTATCACATCCGCGAGGCCGGGGCGACGGCCGCGCAGGAGCTGGCGTACACGCTTGCCGACGGCTTCGGTTACGTCGAGCTGGGCCTGAGCCGCGGCATGGACGTGGACGTCTTCGCGCCCGGACTGAGCTTCTTCTTCGACGCGCACCTGGACTTCTTCGAGGAGATCGCCAAGTTCCGCGCGGCCCGCAGGATCTGGGCCCGCTGGATGCGGGACGTGTACGGCGCCAAGACCGACAAGGCCCAGTGGCTGCGCTTCCACACGCAGACCGCGGGGGTCTCCCTGACGGCACAGCAGCCGTACAACAACGTCGTACGCACCGCCGTCGAGGCGCTCTCCGCGGTCCTCGGCGGCACCAACTCCCTGCACACGAACGCCCTCGACGAGACCCTCGCGCTGCCCAGCGAGCAGGCCGCCGAGATCGCGCTGCGCACGCAGCAGGTGCTGATGGAGGAGACCGGCGTCGCCAACGTGGCGGATCCGCTGGGCGGTTCCTGGTACGTGGAGCAGCTCACCGACCGTATCGAGGCCGACGCCGAGAAGATCTTCGAGCAGATCAAGGAGCGGGGGCGTCGGGCGCACCCGGATGGGCAGCACCCCATCGGGCCCATCACCTCCGGGATCCTGCGGGGCATAGAGGACGGCTGGTTCACCGGCAACATCGCCGAATCGGCCTTCCAGTACCAGCAGTCCCTGGAGAAGGGTGACAAGCGGGTCGTGGGCGTCAATGTCCACCATGGTTCCGTCACCGGTGACCTGGAGATTCTGCGGGTCAGTCATGAGGTGGAGCGGGAGCAGGTGAAGGTGCTCGGGGCCCGCCGGGGTGCGCGGGACGATGCGAGGGTGCGGGCCTCGCTGGACGCCATGCTGGCTGCCGCGCGGGACGGGTCGAACATGATCGGCCCCATGCTGGAGGCGGTGCGGGCCGAGGCGACCCTCGGGGAGATCTGTGATGCGCTGCGGGATGAGTGGGGGATTTACACCGAGCCGCCTGGGTTCTAGTTCGGGGGTTTGGTGGTGCGTGGGGATCTGCGGGCTCGTTGTGGCTTGTCGCGCCCACGCGGCGGAGCCGCAAGTGTCACAGCCCCGCGCCCCTGCGGGGCGCACCTGCATGGTCGAAGTGATGGGTGTGGTCGGCACTTAGTTGGGTAGGCGCGGCGAACGTCAGTTCGTTCTGCCCCTGGAGCCACCTGTGTCACCTGCGAGCCTGCCCGGGCCCACCCGTACCGCCGTCACCGCCATCGGAGTCGCCTCGGTCACTCTGCTCGGTGCGCTGGCGGTGGGCGGTTCCGGTGAGGTGAGCGCCAGCCCGCCGGCCGAGCCGAAGGTCCAGGACGCCTTCGACTCGCTGGGCCCCGAGGTGTACGCGGCGAAGCTGGCGAACGGGCGGACGGCGCACTACTCCGACTCCGGCAACAAGGACGGCAAGCCCGTCCTCTACATCGGCGGCACCGGCACCAGCGCCCGCGCCGCGCACATGACGGACTACTTCCGTACGACGCGCGAGAACCTCGGCCTGCGCATCATCTCCGTGGAGCGCAACGGCTTCGGCGACACCGAATTCGACAAGGGCCTGGGCAAGGCGGACTTCGCGAAGGACGCGCTGGAGGTGCTCGACCGGCTGAAGATCGACGACGTCAGCGTCGTCGCGATCTCCGGCGGCGGGCCGTACGCGGCGGAGCTGGCCTCGCGGGCGCCCGGGCGGATCTCGGCGCTGCATCTGGCCGCCGCGCTCCCGCCGTACGGGGCGAAGCCCGCGTACTGCGCGATGTCCGACGAGGCGCTTGCCGCCGCCCTGAAGGACTCGATCAAGGATCCCCGCAAGTGGTGGGCGTTCCCCGACGACAGCCCCGTCAAGTCGATACCGGGCTTCGCCGACACGGCGTACGAAGAGGGCGCGCGGACCTACAACCAGCGCGGCCAGCAGGCCGATCCGGCGCCGCAGGTGCACGAGCAGAAGCTGTACTGCGAGCGGCCGGGCCCGGATCTCGCGAAGCTCGACGCCCCCGTCTACCTCTACGGCGGAAAGAAGGACACGACCGTTCCGCCGGCCACCCTCAAGACCTGGCAGGAGGCGCTGCCCGACACGGCGAAGGTGCGTACGTACGCCGACTCCGGGCACGACGTGCAGTACCGGCACTGGGATCAGATCCTGGTCGACCTGGCCGGGCAGGGGGAGCGGACGGTCATCTGCCGCGGCAAGCACACGAAGGTGCCGTACGCGAAGGAAGCGGACCGGCTCGTCGCCGAGGGCAAGGCGACGCTCGGCAGTTGCGCGTGGACCAAGTAGGGGTGGACCAAGTAGGAGTGGACCCAGTAGGCGTGGGCTAAGCAGGGAGCGTCAGTCTGAACTGCGCGCCGCCGCCCGGCGCCGCCTCGGCGGTCAGCTCCGCGCCATGCGCGTGCGCGATCTGGCGTGCCATCGCCAGGCCAAGGCCCGAGCCCGGAAGGGCGCGGGCCTTCTCCGCGCGGTAGAAGCGGTCGAAGACGTAGGGGAGGTCCTCCGCCGCGATGCCGGGCCCGTGGTCGCGGACCGTCAGGGTGGTGCGGGTGAGGGTCACTTCCACCGGCGTCCCCGGCGGGCTGAACTTGGCCGCGTTGTCGAGGAGGTTCGTCAGCAGGCGGGACAGGCGTGCGGGGACTCCTGGGATGTTCAACTCGGCGGCTTCCGGGGCCACTTGGAGGGTGAAGGGGACCTGGGGCCAGTGGCCGCGCGCCGCGTCCACCCCGTGGGCCACCAGTGGTGCGAGGCGTACCTCCTCCAGGAGGGGCTGTGGCTCCTCGTCCCGGGCCAGCTCGATCAAGTCGTTGACCATGCCGGTGACTTCACGGAGCTGGCGGGTCAGGGCTCCTGATGCCCGGTCGCGCTGAGTGTCCGTCAGGCGGTCGGCCCGGGCCAGGAGTTCCGCGTTCGTACGCAGCGCCGTCAGCGGCGTACGCAGCTCGTGCGAGGCGTCGGCGACGAGGCGGCGGCGGGCGGTGACCGACTCCTCCAGCTCGGCCAGCATGGTGTTGAAGGAGGTCGCGAGCCGCGTCACCTCGTCCTCGCGGCCCGGTGGCCCCGGCGGCAGCTCGATGCGGTGCCGGGCGTCGCGGGTGGCCGCGATGCGTTCCGCGGTGGCGGTGAGGCGGGCGACCGGGGCGAGGGCGGTGCGCGAGACCCAGTAGCCGCCGAGCCCGGAGAGCAGGATGCCGACGCCGCCCACCGCCGAGAGGAGGTACGCGGTCTGCCGCACGCCCCGGTTCGCGATGTCGGCCCGCAGGGCGACCTGCACGGCCTCGCCCTTGCCGTAGCTGGTGGTGAGCATCCGGACCGGCTTCCCGTGCAGCGTGAAGTCCGTTCTGTACGGCGCCAGTTGGCCGCTCGCGACCCGCCGGGTGGCGGACGAGACCGGGAGGAGGTAGGGCTCGGACGGGTCGTCGTCCGCGTCGGCGGGGACGATCTGCGAGCAGGCCGGTGCGCCGAGGAACCGGCACTGGCCCGTGACGACGCCCGGCCCGCCGTCGTGCTGCTGCTGGGCGATCAGGGTCGCCGACTGGGCGAGGTTCTGGTCGAGCTGCTGGTACAGCTTGAAGCGGATGACGAGGAACGCGGCCATGCACACCCCGACCGCGACGAGGGCGACCGCCGCGGCGGTGGCCACCGCGAGCCGGGCGCGCAGCGGGCGGCGGCGGCGCCACCGGGCGCCGAGCCTGCGGCGGGCGCTCATGGGCTGCCGAGCCGGTAGCCGACGCCGTGCACGGTGTGCACGATGCGGGGCTCGCCGTCCGACTCCAGCTTGCGGCGCAGATAACCGACGTACACGGCAAGGGAGTTGGAGTCCGGGCCGAAGTCGCGGCCCCATACCGACTCCTGGATCAGTTCGCGGGGCAGCACCTGGCCCGCGTTGCGCAGGAGCAGTTCGAGCAGGGCGGCTTCGGTGCGGCTGAACTCGATCGGGCGGGAGCCCCGGCGGCCGGTGCGGGTGGCCGGGTCGAGGGTGAGGTCTCCGTAGCTGAGCTCGCCGCCGGTTTCGTCGGCGGCGCGCTCGGGGGCGGCGCGGCGCAGCAGGGCCCTGACGCGGGCCACCAGCTCGTCCAGGGCGAAGGGCTTGACCAGGTAGTCGTCCGCGCCCGCGTCGAGGCCGTCGACGCGTTCGCTGACGGAGTCCAGGGCGGTGAGGACGAGTACGGGGGTGCGGTCGCCTGCGGCGCGCAATTGGCGGCATACGGCGAGGCCGTCCAGGACCGGCATCAGGACGTCCAGGACCAGGAGGTCGGGCTCCCAGCGGGCCACTGCCGTGAGCGCGCGCTGGCCGTCGGCGGCGCCGCGGACCAGGTGGCCCTCGATCGTGAGGGCGTCCTCTACCGCTGCGCGGACCTCGGGGTCGTCATCTACTACGAGAATCTTGGCGGCGGGGGCTTGCGTCACGTGGGGCCTGCCGTGCCGGTGCTGGGCGCCTGGTTCATCGGTGCCCGGCGGTGTGGCGTCGTGCCCACCCGTTCCGCCGTGCGGAACGCCTGCCCACAACGCGGACGGGCGTCGCTTGTGCTCGGAGATCTCATGGATCAAAGGTGCCAAACCTTGCTCTTAAAACACTCTTAGACCTGCTCGTGATGCTCCATTGCCATGCGAACACCCGATATGCGATCTCCCGATGCGGGGGCCAGGCCGCCGCTCTCCGTCGTCATCGGCGCGGGCGGCACCGGCGGGCACATCTATCCCGGGCTCGCCCTCGCCGACGCCCTGCGGCGGGCCGTGCCCGGCGCGGTCGTCTCCTTCGTCGGTACGGAACGGGGGCTTGAGACCCGGCTGATACCGGACGCCGGGTACCGGCTCCACACCGTCGACATGATTCCGTTCGACCCGTCGCTCGGCGCCAAGCGGTATCTGCTGCCCGCCGCCCTGGTGAAGTCCGGCGCCCAGTGCCGGGCGATCCTGCGGGCACAGGGCGCGCAGGTGGCCGTCGGCATGGGCGGCTACCCGAGCGCCCCGGTCATCGTCGGCGCCAGGATGGCCGGTCTGCCCAGCCTCATCCACGAGTCGAACGCCGTCCCCGGCCGCGCCAACCGTTTCGCCGCCCGGCTCACCCCGAACATCGCGGTCGCCTTCGACCGCAGCAAGGCGCATCTGCCCGGCGGCGACCGGGCCTTCACCACCGGGATGCCGATCGCCGCGCCGCTCGCCGCGCTCGACCGTGCCGCGCTGCGGGCCGAGGCCCGCCGGGAGTACGGGGTGCCGGAAGCGGCCCGGATGCTGCTCTTCAACGGCGGCAGTCTCGGTGCGGCCCGGCTCACCGAGGCGGCCGTGGGGCTCGCGGCGCGCTGGCGGCACCGCGGCGATGTACAGCTCCTCATCAAGACCGGGCCCGCCGCCCTCGACGAGACGCGGCGGCGCCTGACGGAGGCGGGTGCGGACACCATCGCCCGCGCCGTGCCCTACCTCGACCGGATGGACCTCGCGTACGCCGCCGCGGACCTGGTCGTCTGCCGCGCCGGTTCGGCGACCGTCGCGGAGCTCGCCGCCACCGGGGTTCCGGCCGTCCTCGTCCCCTACCCGCACGCGCCCGGCGACCACCAGACCCACAACGCGCGGGTCCTCTCCGACGCGGGCGCGGGTCTGCTGCTGTCCGACGGCGAGACGACGGCGGCGCGGCTCGCGGAGCTTGTCGGGCCGCTGCTCGCCGATCCCGCGCGGCTCGCCGCGATGAGCGGTGCGGCCGATCCGGGGCCGCACGCCCGCGCCGCCGATCTGCTCGCCGAGCGGGTCATCCAACTCACCCACCACGCCTCTCACTTGGAGTACGCATGAACCGCAACGACACCTTCGACTGGACCGGCCGTACTGTCCTCGTCACCGGAGCCGAGGGCTTCATCGGCTCGACGCTCGTCGATCTGCTCCTGGAGCAGGGCGCGAAGGTCCGCGCCTTCGTGCACTACAAGCCGTACGCGGAGAAGGGGCACCTCGCGCATCTGCTCGGCGACCCGCGGGTCGAGATGCTCGCGGGCGACGTCCGGGACGCCGGGCGCGTGATGGACGCGGTCGAGGGCTGTGACACCGTCTTCCACCTGGCCGCGCTGATCGGCATTCCGTACTCGTACGACTCCCCGGGCGCGTACGTCCAGACGAATGTCGTCGGCACGGAGAACGTGGCGGAGGCGTGCCGGCGGCACTCGGTGCGGCGGCTGGTCCACACGTCCACCAGCGAGGTGTACGGGACGGCGCTGACCGCCCCCATCTCCGAGGATCACCCGCTTCAGCCCCAGTCGCCGTACTCCGCGTCGAAGATAGGCGCCGACATGATGGCGCTCTCCCACTGGCACGCCTTCGAGCTGCCGGTGACGGTGGTGCGCCCCTTCAACACGTACGGGCCGCGGCAGTCGGCCCGCGCGGTGATCCCCACGATCCTGGCCCAACTCCACTCCGGGGCACGGGAGATCAAGCTGGGCTCGCTGACGCCGACGCGTGATTTCACGTACGTGACGGACACCGCGCGGGGGTTCATGGCGCTGGCGGGGTGTGCGGGTGCCGTTGGCCATGCGGTGAATCTCGGGGTGGGCCGGGAGATTTCGATCGGTGACCTGGCGGAGGCGTTGATCGTGGCGTCCGGCCGCGAGGCGAAGGTGGTCGTCGACCCGTCCCGCCTCCGCCCCTCCGGGAGCGAGGTGCAGCGGCTGCTGTCCGACAACTCCCTCGCTCGGGAGCTGTCGGGGTGGGAGCCTCAGGTTTCCCTGACGGAGGGGTTGAAGCTGACCTCGGCCTGGGTTGCCGAGAACCTGCGCCTCTTTGCTCCGGACCGCTATCAGGTCTGATCTTCGGCCGCGGGCTGTGTGTGGCTGGTCGCGCAGTTCCCCGCGCCCCTTGCGGGGCACTCTCGTCGCCGCCCGATCAAGGTTGCGCCGCAGCCGCCGACAGCCCGCCCAGCAGCAGCAAGGTGAAGCTGCGGGCCCAGGCCTCGTCGATTGGTTCCGCGCTGACCAGGGCGCGGTGGACCACCGCGCCCGCTGTCACGTCGAAGATGAGGTCGGCCGTCCGCGCGGCGGCCGCGGGGTCGGGTTCCGGGGGGAGTTCCCCCCGCTGCTGTGCCCGCTGCCGCCCCGCGAGGACCAGCCGCTTCTGGCGGTCCACGATCGACGTGCGGATCCGCTCCCGCAGGGGCTCGTCCGACGTCGACTCGGCGACCACCGCCATCAGCGCGGTCTTCGTCTCGGGGCGGCTCAGCAGTGCCGCGAACTGCAGGACCACGCCCTCGATGTCGGCGGCGAGGCTGCCCCGGTCCGGCAGTTCCAGCTCGTCGAAGAGTTCCGCCACCGCGTCCACGACCAGCTCGCTCTTGCCCGCCCAGCGGCGGTAGAGGGTCGTCTTGGCGACGCCGGCCCGCGTGGCGACATCGCCGAGGGTCAGCTTGGACCAGCCGAGTTCGACCAGTGCCTGACGGGTCGACTCCAGGATCGCGGTGTCCGCCGCCGCGCTGCGGGGACGGCCGCCCGTGCGGGCGGATGGGGGGATGCGGCTCTGCATCCCGCGACCATACCGGCCAGTACGGATCCGTCCTGAACGGCGGCGAGTGAGCGAGATCACCGAAGTTCGTCCAGGTGGGCGGTCCACGCGCGACGCGGGACAGTTACGCTACGACTCGTAGCGAAAGATCGTGAGCGGCAGACGAACGGCACTTCTCGAAGCCCACGATCCGAAGCAGCGACAGTGGAGCGACAACCACAGCGACACCACAGGTACGGGGTGGGGACCCCGTACCGACAACCAGCGGTCCTCCTCGGGACCTTGGCACCGCGGCCGTCCGTGGCCCCGCAATCCGGCGGGGGGTCACGGACAGGCGCGGTTCCCGCACGGCTTGGGGGAGGATGTACTCATGCAGCCACGGAACATGTCCATGAGCGGAGTCGTCGACCTCGCCGCCGTGAAGGCGGCCCAGGAGGCCAAGGCGAAGGCGGAGCAGGCGCGCGCCGAAGCGGCCCGGCAGGGCGGCGGCGCCGTGTCCGCCGTTTCTCCCGCGAGTCTCGTCATCGACGTAGACGAGGCGGGCTTCGAGAGCGAGGTCCTGCAGCGTTCCACCGAGGTCCCGGTCGTCATCGACTTCTGGGCCGAGTGGTGCGAGCCGTGCAAGCAGCTGAGTCCGCTGCTCGAAGGCCTCGCGCGGGAGTACAACGGCCGGTTCGTCCTCGCCAAGATCGACGTCGACGCCAACCAGATGCTGATGCAGCAGTTCGGGGTCCAGGGGATCCCGGCCGTCTTCGCGGTGGTGGCCGGGCAGGCCCTGCCGCTCTTCCAGGGCGCGGCCCCGGTGGAGCAGATCCGCCAGACCCTGGACCAGCTGATCCAGGTCGGAGAGGAGCGCTTCGGCCTGACCGGTCTCGTCGTCGACCCGGACGCCCAGGGCGGCGACCAGGAGGCGCCCGCTCCCGCCGAGGTTCCGGCGGGTCCCTATGACGCGCTGCTCGAAGCGGCGGTCGAGGCGCTTGACGCGGGCGACCTGGGCGGCGCGGTCCAGGCGTACCGCAACGTACTCGGCGACGACCCGGGCAACACGGAGGCCAAGCTCGGTCTCGCCCAGGCCGAACTGCTGCAGCGCGTCCAGGGCCTGGACCCGCAGCAGGTCCGCAAGGACGCGGCCGACAACCCCGCGGACGTGCCGGCGCAGATCGCCGCCGCCGACCTGGATCTGGTGGGCGGTCATGTCGAGGACGCCTTCGGGCGGCTCATCGACGCGGTGCGGCGCACGGCGGGCGAGGACCGGGACGCCGCGCGGGTGCGGCTGCTCGAACTCCTCGAAGTGGTCGGCTCGGACGACCCGCGGGTGACGGCGGCGCGCACACAGCTCGCGCGGGTCCTGTTCTGACCCTGTTCGACCCCTCGCGAGTCGTTCGCTGACCAGTCCCTAAACACTGGGGCTTGTGATGCCCGAGTGAAAACTTGGTCGCCAAGGCGCCACAGTGGCCGCGTTTTACCAAATCTTGGTAATCGCGGCCGCTGTTACTTGGAGTAAGTCCGAGCCGGTCTTCTGTCCGGTTGCGTCCTTCAACATCCCGGTCTGTTCCGCGCGTTGACGACACCGTCCGTGCCCGACCGATACCGCGCGGTCGTGCATCGGTTATCGCGCCGTTACTAGCGAGTAACGAACCCCCTTGTGCGGGCGGCGAGAATGCACCACGATCGGCGACGCTCGGTCCAATAACCCGCAGCCCGACAGCCAATCGGGAGCGGGGTTTCTGGGTCCCCACCGAGCAGGCCGGAGACACCCCGTCACCGGTCTTGGACAGGGGGGTCTCTGCCATCCGGCAGGGCCTGTCCGGCAGGTTGTGCGTGTTGCGTGCGACCAGTGGTTGTCGCTCGGGGGTGATCGCCGGTGATTAGGGCGCAGTTGCGCGCCTCCGATGCGGGCGCTCTCCTTCCCGAGGACGTAGCACTTCTCCCATCCCTGCCCGACTGAGCCGCCCGAACGGGAGCAGTCAGGGCCGGAGATGTACGTCCGAGAAGGAGGAAAGTCATGGAGTCCGTGGCTCGTGGCGGAACCAGATGGAAGCGGTTCGCCGTAGTCATGGTGCCGAGCGTCGCGGCTACTGCCGCGATAGGCGTGGCCCTGTCCCAGGGTGCGCTGGCGGCATCGTTCAGTGTGTCCGGTCAGCAGTTCAAGGTGACTGCCGACCAGCTCGACGGCGAGGGATTCGTCCAGTACGGGGCGCTTGACAGCGGTAAGTCGGGTAACCACCCGGTCGCCGTCGTCGGCCTCGAATCGGCGAAGATCACCAACCTGTGCCAGTCCGTTGTCGTCCCGGTCCCGGTCTTCGGCGATGTGTCGATGACCCTCAAGGCCGGCGCCAAGGGCGGCCCGAGGGTCGAGGCGAAGAAGCTCTACATCGACGCCGATGACCTGAAGGCCGACGCGACGTTCACCAACGTCGACATCGGCGTCTCGGTCGACCAGACCACCAAGGGCCCCGGCCCGGCGAAGGGCGACAAGTACGCCCCGGACTCGTTCGCGCAGCAGGCTGACAAGGTGCGGTTCACCGACGTCAAGCAGCGTGCGTGGGCGACCACCGCCGGCACCTTCAAGCTCTCTGGCCTGGCGATGTCGGTCAAGAAGGGCAAGCACGAGTGCTACTGAGGCAATTGACGCCTTAATTCAGTACTTGTTGCGAAGAACGGCCGGGCGCGGGGACGCGACGGAACGTGAGTCGTCCCCGTGCCCGAAACCGCAGGACACACAGAACCAAACGCCATTCCCCGAGGAGCTGTACGACATGAGCGCCGAAGCGCAAGTGGGCCTTGGCATCAAGCTCGGCCGGATGCGCCGATCGTTCCGAGGGTGGCGCGGTCAGCGCCCGTTCTGGGGTGGTCTGCTGACGTTGCTCGGCGGCATCCCGATCATGTACTTCCCGTACGCGAACCTCACGCTCGGCACGATGACGATCCGGATGGCGACCACCGCCGGTGCCGGTTCGCTGATCATCGGTGTCCTGCTTGTCGTGCTCGGTCTGACCATGTGGTTCCAGCCGCATTCCCGGGTGTTCGCGGGTGTCGCGGCGATTCTGCTCGCTCTGGTCTCCCTGGTGGTCTCCAACTTCGGCGGCTTCGTCATCGGTTTCCTGCTCGCCCTGATCGGCGGTGCCCTCGGCATCTCGTGGGCGGCGGCCAAGCCCGATGCCAAGCCCGCGAAGGGACGTGCCGACCAGGACGGCGACGGCTCCGACGACGGGGCGCCGGAGCCCGCGGCCGCGGGGGCCGCGAACGGGGTGAGCGGCACTACGGACGATCTGTCAGGAACGAGCCCGGACAACGGGACGAACGGGAGGCACCGTGCCGGCTGACGAGGTGCACCATGAGGACTCCGCGGGCCAGTCCCGCGCGAGATCCGGGCCGCGCCACGCGGCACCCAGAAAGCCGCTCCTTACCCGCCTGCACGTTCCGGCGGGCAAGGCGATAGCCATCGCGGCCATGCCGACCGCCGTCCTGATGGGCATGGGACTGACCCCGCAGCTCGCGCAGGCCAAGCCGCTGCCGAAGAACCCCTTCCAGGACGGCCCGTGTGTCACGGCGCCGGACGAGGCGTCCAAGGACGCCGAGAAGGAGGCCGACAAGGCTGCGGAGGAGAAGGCGGCGAAGGAGAAGGCCGAGCAGGAAGCGGCCGAGAAGGACGAGGCCGGCAAGGACACCGCCGAGCCGACGCCTTCGCCCTCCGCCGACGACAAGGCCGGCTCGGGCGACGACGGCGCGGACGAGGCGGAGCCCACTCCGTCGCCGTCCGACGACGCCGACAAGGAGGAGACGGAGCCCGCTCCGGAGCCTTCCGAGACCGAGACCGAGAACCCGCTGGACCCGCTGGGTGTCGGACCCGCGCTCAAGGACCTCTTCACGCCCGACGAGGAGGAGTCCGCCGAGCCGACGCCGACGCCCTCCGCCTCGGAGGAGTCCTCCGAGGACACGGCGAAGGACACGGTCGAGGACGTCACCAAGCCCGTTGAGGACACCGCCGACAAGGTCGAGGACGGCGTCAAGGACGGTGCGGACAAGGCCGGGAACCCCGCCGACAAGGCTGACAAGGCCAAGGAAGAGGCCGAGAAGGCGGCGGACGACGCGACCGACGAGGGCGCCGAGGCCAAGGACCCGATGGCACCGGACGAGAACGGCAAGAAGCCGTTCCCGTGCGTGGTCGAGAAGAAGGTCGACGGAAAGGCCGAGCAGACGCCCGCGCCGATCCCGAACCAGCCTTGGCACCTGGAAGCCAGCTCTCTGACGCTCAAGGGCGCGGACTACCAGGGCGTCGTGAACCTGACGCAGCCCAACGGCCAGACCAAGCAGGCCTTGAAGTACGTCATCCAGAACACGGACATCGGCGACCTGCACCAGATCGTCGAAGGACCGGCCGGCAAGAAGTACCACGTGCAGGCCGAGAAGGGCTCCACCTCCACGATCCGTGGCGGGGAGACGACGATGTACACCGAGTCGATCTCCGGCAAGCTCTTCGGCCTGATCCCGATCACGTTCGACCCGGAGCACCCGCCGCCGCTGAACATCCCGCTGATCTACTTCACGGACGTGAAGGTGAAGCAGGCCGGTCAGTTCGGCGGAAACCTGCACGTCCCCGGGCTGCACCAGTCGATCACCGACTGATCTCTCCAGTCGCGACAGACCCGTTCGGGAGCCGCAACACCACTGAGGGCGCCCCCCTTCACAGGGGGCGCCCTCAGTGGCGTACAGGACGGGCGGGTCAGTCGCGGTCGCCGCCGCCCAGGTGGTGCACCCGGACCATGTTGGTGGTGCCGGGGACACCGGGGGGCGAGCCCGCGGTGATGACGACCGTGTCGCCGTCGTTGAACTTCTGCAGCTTGATCAGCTCGGCGTCGACCAGCTCGACCATCGCGTCGGTGTTGTCCACGTGCGGGACGACGTACGTGTCCACGCCCCAGCTCAGGGCCAGCTGGTTGCGGGTCGACTCGTCCGTGGTGAATGCCAGGATCGGCTGCGCGGCGCGGTAGCGGGAGAGCCGGCGGGCCGTGTCGCCGGACTGAGTGAAGGCGATCAGCGCCTTGCCGCCGAGGAAGTCCGCGATCTCGCAGGCGGCACGGGCGACCGAACCACCCTGCGTACGCGGCTTCTTGCCGGGCACGAGCGGCTGCAGACCCTTGGCGAGCAGCTCCTCCTCGGCCGCGGTGACGATCTTCGACATCGTCTTCACGGTCTCGATCGGATACGCGCCCACGCTCGACTCGGCGGACAGCATGACCGCGTCCGCGCCGTCCAGGATCGCGTTGGCGACATCGGACGCCTCGGCGCGCGTGGGGCGCGAGTTGGTGATCATCGACTCCATCATCTGGGTCGCGACGATCACCGGCTTGGCGTTGCGGCGGCACATCTCCACGAGGCGCTTCTGCACCATCGGGACCTTCTCGAGCGGGTACTCGACGGCCAGGTCGCCACGGGCCACCATCACGGCGTCGAACGCCGCGACGACGCCCTCCATGTTCTCGACGGCCTGCGGCTTCTCCACCTTGGCGATGACGGGGACCCGGCGGCCCTCCTCATCCATCACCTTGTGGACGTCCTTGACGTCGTCGGCGTCGCGCACGAAGGACAGGGCGACCATGTCGCAGCCCATCTTCAGGGCGAAGCGGAGGTCCTCGACGTCCTTCTCCGAAAGGGCGGGCACGTTCACGGCCGCGCCGGGCAGGTTGATGCCCTTGTGGTCGGAGATGACACCGCCCTCGATGACGATGGTCTTGACCTGGGAGCCCTCGACGTCCATGACCTTCAGCTCGACGTTGCCGTCGTTGATGAGGATCTGGTCGCCGCGCGAGACGTCGCCCGGCAGGCCCTTGTAGGTGGTGCCGCAGATCGACTTGTCACCGGGCACGTCATCGGTGGTGATGGTGAACTCGTCACCGCGCACCAGCTCGACGGGTCCCTCGGCGAAGGTCTCCAGACGGATCTTCGGCCCCTGCAGGTCGGCGAGGACGCCGACCGCCCGGCCGGTCTTCTCGGCGGCGGCCCGGACGCGGTCGTACCGCCCCGAGTGCTCGGCGTGCGTGCCGTGGCTGAAATTGAATCGGGCCACGTTCATGCCGGCTTCGATCAGCGAGACGAGCTGTGCTTCGGAGTCGACGGCTGGACCCAGCGTGCAGACGATTTTGGAACGGCGCATGGGGGCGATCCTATCGGTTTGTTTCGCTACGGAATATTCCGTCTGGTGGAAACTACAAATGGGCGGAGGCGCGCTCAGGCGTTGCGGTCATGGCCGATTCCCGACCAGTGCGTAGGTCTGCTGCGCGATCTCCAGCTCCTCGTCCGTCGGGACAACAGCCACGGTGACCCGTGCGTACTCCGGCGAGATGAGCCGTGCCTCGTCGGAACGTACAGCGTTCAGCTCGCCGTCGACCGCGAGCCCCAGCTCCTCCAGGCCCGCGACGGCAGCCTCCCGCACGGGAGCCGCGTTCTCGCCGACCCCCGCCGTGAACGCGACGGCGTCCACCCGGCCGAGCACCGCGTAGTACGCGCCGATGTACTTCTTCAGACGGTGGATGTAGATGTCGAAGGCGAGCGCGGCCGCCTCGTCGCCCTCGTCGATGCGGCGCCGGATGACCCGCATGTCGTTGTCGCCGCAGAGCCCGATCAGGCCGCTCTTCTTGTTGAGCAGGGCGTCGACCTCGTCGATCGACATCCCGCCGACGCGGGCCAGATGGAAGACGACCGCCGGGTCCACGTCACCGGAGCGGGTACCCATCACGAGCCCCTCGAGCGGCGTGAGCCCCATCGACGTATCGACGCACTTGCCGCCGCGGACGGCGCTCGCGGAGGCGCCGTTGCCCAGGTGCAGCACGATGACGTTCACGTCCTCGGGCGCCTTGCCGAGCAGCTTGGCGGTCTCGCGCGACACGTACGCGTGCGAGGTCCCGTGGAAGCCGTAGCGCCGCACGCGGTGCTCGTCGGCGGTGGCCACGTCGATCGCGTAGCGGGCCGCCGACTCCGGCATCGTCGTGTGGAACGCCGTGTCGAAGACGGCGACCTGGGGGAGGTCGGGGCGCAGCGCCTGGGCCGTGCGGATGCCGGTGATGTTGGCCGGGTTGTGCAGCGGCGCCACCGGGACGAGCCGCTGGATCTCCGCGAGCACCTCGTCCGTGATGACGGTGGGCGCGCTGAACTTCAGGCCGCCGTGCACCACGCGGTGGCCGATCGCGGCCAGTTCGGGGGAGTCAAGGCCGAGCCCGTCGGCGGCCAGCTCGGCGGAGACCGCCTTCAGGGCCGCCTCGTGGTCGGCGATCGGCTCCTCGCGCTCCCGCTCCTCGGCGCCGCCGCCGATCAGCGGGGTGTGCTTGAGCCGCGAGGTCTCCTCGCCGATGCGCTCGACCAGGCCGACCGCGAGACGTGAGCTGTCGCGCATGTCGAGCAGTTGGTACTTCACCGACGAGGAGCCGGAGTTGAGGACGAGGACGCGGGTGGCGGTCACGGGGGAGGTGCTTTCTGTAGACGTCGTACGGGATTGGATATCTGTCATCTGATATCTGTCATCGGTCACACGTTGGCCGGGCCCTGGGCCTGGATCGCGGTGATGGCGACGGTGTTGACGATGTCCTGGACGAGGGCGCCGCGGGACAGGTCGTTGACCGGCTTGCGCAGACCCTGGAGGACCGGGCCGACGGCGATCGCGCCGGCCGAGCGCTGGACCGCCTTGTAGGTGTTGTTGCCGGTGTTGAGGTCCGGGAAGATCAGCACGCTGGCCTGGCCCGCGACCTCGGAGTCCGGCAGCTTCGTCGCCGCGACCGAGGGCTCGACGGCGGCGTCGTACTGGATCGGCCCCTCGATCTTCAGATCGCTGCGTGTCGCGCGCACCAGCTCGGTCGCCTCGCGCACCTTGTCGACGTCCGCGCCCGAACCCGACGTGCCCGTCGAGTACGAGAGCATCGCGATCCGCGGCTCCACGCCGAACTGCTCGGCGGTGGCGGCCGCCTGGACGGCGATGTCGGCGAGCTGCTCGGCGTTCGGATCCGGGTTCACCGCGCAGTCGCCGTACACGAGAACCTTGTCGGCAAGGCACATGAAGAAGACCGACGAGACGATCGAGGCGTCGGGCTTGGTCTTGATGATCTCGAAGGCGGGCCGGATGGTGGCGGCCGTGGAGTGAACAGAACCCGAAACCATGCCGTCGGCGAACCCCTCCTGCACCATCAGCGTGCCGAAGTAGTTCACGTCCGCGACGACGTCGTACGCGAGCTCCACCGTGACGCCCTTGTGGGCGCGCAGCTCGGCGTACTTGGCGGCGAAGGCGTCGCGCAGCTCGGAGGTCTGCGGGTCGATGAGCTGCGCGGAGGTGAGGTCGACGCCGAGGTCCGCGGCCTTCTTGCGGATCTGCTCGACCGGGCCGAGGAGGGTCAGGTCGCAGACGCCGCGGCGCAGGAGCACGTCGGCGGCGCGCAGGACGCGCTCCTCGGTGCCTTCGGGCAGCACGACGCGGCGCTTGTCCGAGCGGGCCGTCTCGAGCAGCTTGTGCTCGAACATCATCGGCGTGACGCGGTCGCTGCTGGGCGCCGATACGCGCTTGAGGAGGCCGCCGGTGTCCACGTACCGCTCGAAGAGGCCGAGGGCCGTCTCCGCCTTGCGGGGTGTGGCGGCGTTCAACTTCCCTTCCAGGGCGAAGAGTTCGGCCGCGGTGGGGAAGGAGCCGCCGGAGACGGCGATGACCGCGGTGCCGGGTGCGAGCCGGTCGGCGAGCTTGAGGATCTCCTCGCCCGGCTGCTCGTTGAGGGTCAGCACGACGCCCGCGATGGGCGGCGTACCGGCGCTGTGCGCGGCGAGCGAGCCGACGACGAGGTCGGCGCGGTCGCCGGGGGTGACCACGAGGCAGCCCGGGGTCAGGGCGTTCAGGAAGTTCGGCAGCATGGCGCCGCCGAAGACGAAGTCGAGCGCGTCACGGGCCAGGCCCGCGTCGTCGCCGAGGACGACCCGGCCGCCGAGCGCGTGGGTGATCTGGGCGACCGTGGGGGCGGCGAGCGCCGGCTCGTCGGGCAGGACGTAGCTGGGCACGGGCAGACTGGCCGCGAGCCGTTCGTCGATCTCGTCGCGGTCGGCGGGGGCGACCCGGTTGGTGACCATCGCCAGGACGTCGCAGCCGAGCGACTCGTACGCGCGATAGGCGTTGCGCGTCTCGGCGCGCACCGATTCGGCGGTCTGGTTCTTGCCGCCGACGACGGGTATGACCGCGGCGCCGAACTCGTTGGCGAGACGGGCGTTGAGTGCGAGCTCGTCGGGGAGCTGGGTGGCGGCGAAGTCGGTCCCCAGGACGAGGACGACCTCGTAGTCCCTGGCCACCCGGTGAAAACGGTCGACGAGCTGGGAGACCAGCTCGTCGGTGCCCTGCTCGGCCTGGATCGCGGAGGCCTCGTGGTAGTCCATGCCGTACCCGGAGGCCGCGTCCTGCGCGAGCCGGTAGCGGGCGCGGAGGAGATCAAACAAACGATCGGGCCCGTCATGGACGAGGGGCCGGAAGACCCCCACCCGGTCGACCTGACGGGTCAGGAGCTCCATGACTCCCAGCTCGATGACCTGGCGGCCGTCGCCCCGGTCGATCCCGGTCACGTACACGCTGCGCGTCACGCGTGCTCTCTCCTTCTTCGCTGCGGTCTGGGTACCCGTCCCGGCAAGACCGGGCAAGGCTGCACAAATGACCCGATAAGGTTGCCGTGCCCCCTTGACAATACCTCCGTGGCTGGCTAGGCCGCCCGCCGGACGAAAGGCCCTGTCGGGCGGCCCCAAGCCCCTCCTCCCCAGGATCCGGCGGCCCAGCCGCGAGCGGCGACCCCTCCGCGGCCATGGAACAATCGGACCGGCTCACAAGTATCAACAGGGAGCAGGAGACACAGCACGATGCGCATCGGAATTCTCACCGCAGGCGGCGACTGCCCCGGCCTCAACGCAGTGATCCGGTCGGTCGTGCACCGAGCCGTGACGCACTTCGGCGACGAGGTCATCGGCTTCGAGGACGGTTACGCGGGCCTGCTCGACGGCCGCTACCGCAGCCTCGGTCTCAACGAGGTCAGCGGCATCCTCGCCCGCGGCGGAACGATCCTCGGCTCGTCCCGCCTCGAGCGCGACCGCTTCCGCGCGGCCTGCGAGGACGCGCCCGCGCTCGCCAAGTCGATCGGCTTCGACGTACTGATCCCGATCGGCGGCGAAGGCACCCTGACGGCCGCGAAGATGCTGTCGGACGCGGGCCTGCCGGTGGTGGGCGTCCCGAAAACAATCGACAACGACATCTCCTCGACCGACCGCACCTTCGGCTTCGACACGGCGGTGGGCGTCGCGACGGAGGCGATGGACCGCCTCAAGACGACGGCCGAGTCCCACCAGCGCGTGATGGTGGTCGAGGTCATGGGCCGCCACGCGGGCTGGATCGCTCTCGAATCCGGCATGGCGGGCGGCGCCCACGGCATCTGCCTCCCCGAGCGCCCCTTCGACCCCGCCGACCTGGTGAAGCTGGTCGAGGAGCGGTTCGCGCGCGGCAAGAAGTTCGCGGTGATCTGCGTGGCCGAGGGCGCGCACCCCGCCGACGGCACCATGGACTACACCAAGGGCAAGATCGACCAATTCGGCCACGAGCGCTTCCAGGGCATCGGTACGGCTCTCGCGTACGAGCTGGAGGCCCGCCTCGGCAAGGAGGCCAAGCCGGTCATCCTCGGCCACGTCCAGCGCGGCGGCACCCCGACGGCGTACGACCGCGTCCTCGCGACCCGCTTCGGCTGGCACGCGGTGGAGGCGGCGCACCGCGAGGACTACGGCCGGATGACGGCGCTGCGGGGCACGGACATCGTGATGGTGCCGCTCGCGGACGCGGTGACGGAGCTGAAGACGGTGCCGAAGGACCGGATGGACGAGGCGGAGTCGGTCTTCTAGCTGTGGGTCTGGCTGGTTGCCGGGTGTCAGCGCCCGGCGGTCCCAGTCCCCCGCATCTGCGCCCAGAAGTGCTCGAGGATCCGGTCCAGGTAGTCGCGGCCGGCGCTACCTGACGCGTCCGCACCCGTCCCGCCGCCCCAGCTCAGCGTCCGTACCATCCGCGACTGATAGTCGGTGTGCAGCTGCTGCAGCACGTCCTCCAGGTGCCGCTTCGGCACGGGCAGCATCTTGCTCACGGGCCGCACGAGCCCCTGCCAGCGGCTGGTCACGGCGCTGCGCAGCAGCTCGGCGAGCTCGTCGGCGCGCCCGGTGACGGTGATGAAATCCTGCAGCGGCAGCTGCAGCACTTCGGCGAGGGCGGCGGACTGCCGGTCGTTGCCGCGCCAGGTGTTGGTCTCCTCCATGTGCAGATACGCCTGGATCTCGACGCCGGACCCCCGAGCGACGTCCTCCGGGGCGAGCCCGCGGGCGATCCGGTGCTCCCGCAGGGTCGTGGCGGCGCCCATGAGTTCACCGGGCGAGCACCACAGGGTGCCCGCGAGCGCGGTGAGCTCGGCGGAGGTGGGCGCGGCGAGCCCGCGCTCCCAGGCGGCGATGGTCTCGGGCGTGATGTACGCGAGCCCGTAGCTCGCCCGCATCCCGTAGGCGACATGCCCGTGCGCCATCCCCAACGCCTCGCGGAGGCGACGGGCGGCGGGGAAGTTGAACGGGGGCGTGGGCTGGTTGGGCTGGCTCGGTTGCACGGGCACACGGTAGGTGCACGCGGGGGTGGTGACTACGGTGCGTTCACACGAGGTTGCGGATTGGTAGGAAGCTACGGGGGTTTCGTGGGGTTTACATCCGTCTCGCCCCTCGGACTCTCGGGCCGGGGTGACGCGTCCTCGTGGACGGTGGACCGCCCCGGCGGGGGCGGTGTGCTCATGGCTCTCTTTCGTCGATCCGGAAGTCCTCGCTCCGTACGCCGTGACGACATCGTGGCCGTCGTACTCCGCGAAGTCACCGAATACCGGACGCGGGACACCGTTCACCAGATCGGCACCGCAGAAGTACCTCGGGCCCGGGGCCGAGGAAAAGAGCAGGTCTAGGTCTTTCATGGCGTCGACGGTGCGGCAGACGATGCCGGGTTCGCGCCAGGAGTACATGAGGTACGTGAACGCGTGCTGACCCGGCTCGTCGTCCAGGGGAAGCCGCGCAGGAAGGTGTTGAAGCGGTCGGAGGTGTCGGCCCCGAGGGTCCAGTGCTGACGGCCGGTCAGCCAGGTTCGGATGTGGTCGTGTTCCGTGTGCATCTCGCCCGAGCCTAGGGGCGGTCCGGAATCCGTACGGCGTCTGCCAGCACCGTGGTCACGGTTCTCTGGACTGCCGCTGCCTCCGGCGGGGCGCCGCTCCGGTCGGCGAAGAGGAGGTGGGCGGCGCCGATCAGGGTGGGGGCGAGGGTGGTGATGTCCGCGCCGGGGGTGATGCGGCCCAGGTCCCGTTCGGCGGTCAGGTACGAGGCGAGCATGGTCGTGGCCTCCGTCAGGAGGGGGATGCCGGGGGTTGGTCTCGTTTCGCGGAGGCGGGTTCTGAGGTCGTCTCGGAAGGTGATCAGGGCGACGATCGACGCCGCGATCGAGCCTCCGAACAGGGTCGTCACGGCCGTGGTGAGGTTGGCCGTGACCGTGCTGGTTCCGGCGGCTTCGCATAGGGCGGCGGATTGACGTTCGACAACCGCGATGCGGTCCAGGATCAGTTCTGCCAGGAACGCGTCGAAGTCCGTGAAGTGGCGGTGCAGGACGCCTTTTGCACAGCCTGCCTCCGTCGTGACCGCCCTGCTGGTCAGTGCGCTCGGGCCGTCGCGGAGCAGGATGCGTTCTGCCGCGTCGAAGAGTTGCTCGCGGGCGTCGCGGATGGCTACCCCTGTCGGCACCGTGTGTCTCCACTTCGGGGGTGGGCGGGCCCGCTCCTCCGTTGACGAGTGGGCACGTGCCCACCATAGTGGGCGCATGCCCACTATACCTTCGGAGGGATCAACTCCCCCTGCCCTCAAGCCTCATCAGTATCGGCACGTGGCCGAGTCGTTCGGTTCTGGCGCCGAGCGGTACGACCGGGCCCGGCCCCGGTATCCCCAGGGTCTCGTGGACCGGATCGTCGCCGGGGGACCCGAAGTTCTCGATGTCGGCTCCGGTACCGGCATCGTCGCCCGGCAGTTCCAGGCCGCCGGCTGCCGGGTCCTTGGCGTCGAGCCCGACCCGCGGATGGCCGGACTGGCGCGGCAGTTCGGGGTGGAGGCGGAGGTGGCGACGTTCGAGGAGTGGGATCCCGCCGGGCGGGAATTCGATGCCGTTGTCGCGGGGCAGGCCTGGCACTGGATCGACCCCGTCGCGGGAGCGGCCATGGCCGCGCGCGTGCTGCGGCCCGGCGGCCGCCTTGCGGCGTTCTGGCATGTGTTCCAGCTTCCGCCCGAACTGGCACAAGCCCAGGCGACGGTCTTCCGGCGGGTGATGCCGGACTCCCCGTTCAACGTCGACGCGCTGCCGAAGCGAGCCCTGGACGTGTATCAGGTCATGTTCGACAAGGCCGCCGACGGCATGCGGGCAGTGGGTGGGTTCAGCGCCCCGGAGCAGTGGCGGTTCGACTGGGAGCAGTCCTATGGTCGGGACGCGTGGCTGGACCAGCTGCCCACCCACGGCAACCTCACCCAGCTCCCGCCGGACAAGCTGGCGAAGGTCCTTGAGGGCGTCGGGTCCGCCATCGACGCGATGGGCGGCGGATTCACGATGGAGTACGCGACGGTGGCGGTCACCGCGAAGCGAACTGACCCTGCCTCAGGGTGACGACATGGATCTCGAGGCCTATATGGAGCGTTCGCGGAGCGGGCCGTGCTTTGTCTGTGCGTTTCTCGGCGGGCATCCGGACTACCCGCACGAGATCGTCTTCGAGGACGAGGCACATGTCGCCTTCCTCGACCGGTGGCCCACCCTCCCCGGGAAGGTCCTCGTCGCGCCGAAGGCGCACATCGAGCATGTCGTCCGTGACGTCGACGAGGACGCCTACGTACGACTCATGCTCGTCGTGCGGGAAGTCGCCCTCGCTGTCGAAGATGTCCTCGAAGTCGAGCGGACCTACCTCTACTCCCTCGGCAGCCGGCAGGGGAACAGTCATCTGCACTGGCACATCGCGGCTCTGCCGCCCGGAGTCCCTTACTGCGAGCAGCAGTTCCATTCCCTGATGACCGAGAACGGGGTCCTTGCCGTGTCGCCGGACGAGGCCGCCGGCATTGCCGCGCGGATCCGTGCGGCTGTGGGCGCGCGGGGTGTTCTCGGGGAGCATGGTGAGGAGCACGGGTAGGACGTCGGGCGGGGCTTGGTGTCCGCCCCCGGGTTACTGACCCATGCGCTCGTACTTGTCGTCCACCTTGCCGATTTCCTGCCAAGTGCCGTTGCCGCGGCGGTCGATCCACACGGGGCGGCCCCGTGCCGAACGGCGCTTCTCGAAGGACACCTCGTCGAGTACGCCGTTGACCGAGACCCGCTGGATCTCGCGGTCCAGGGTGTGTCGCAGGGAGGTTGCCGAGTCGTCGGCGGGGAGTTTGCCGAGGGCTGTGGCCAGGGCCAGCGCGCCGTCGTACAGCTCCTGGTTGCCCTGCGCGGGGAGGTTCTGGTCGGGTTCGCCGGTGTAGTTGCGGGTGCGCAGGACGCCTGCGGGGACGTTCTTCTCGGTGGCTTCGGTGCTCGTCCGCTTCTCGGAGTCCTGGCAGACGCCCTCGAAGCTGCTCTGGGTGAGCACGGGGCCCTTGAAGCCGTCAGCCCTGAGGCGCTTGGTCCACATTCCGGCGTCCGAGTTGGCAGGGACCACCACCGCCTCCGCCCGTGCCTTGGTGGCCAGGGCAGGGATCTGGGGCGGCTTCACGTCGCTGGGGCTGGTGTTCAGTGCCTCGGTGGTGATGCCGCCCCTGCGCAGCGCCGTGCCGATGCCGTCCTCGCGGTTCGCCCAGAGCTCGTCCTCCGCCACCAGCACCCGGCGGGCCTTCGTCTGCGACAGGAGGTAGCGGGCCATCGCCGTGCCCTGCCGCGCGTCATCCGCGGGGATGGCGAACGCACCGTCGGCGTGGGCGACACCCGAGCAGGTGCTGATCTCGGGGAGGAACGCCTCGTCCGTGTCGTGCACCCAGGCGAAGCCGGAGGTGTCGCCGATGACGGCGAGCATGCGCGGGTGCTTCGCCAGCATCTTGCGGGAGCTGACGTCCGGGTCGGCCGTCACAGGGACGATGCGGAAGCGGCCGCCGCCCTTGGTGCCGAGCGTCTCGGCGAACGCGGACTTCACGGTGCGCAGTTGCTGCGTGGTGAACTGCTTGAACTCCGAGGTCTCGTACTCGTCCGGCTCGACGCCTTCCCTGGGGGCGCCGACGTGGCGGGAGTCGTGGGCGACGCCGATCTCGTAGATCGTTTCCTTGTCCTTGCCTACGGAGTTGCTGGAATCGTTGGAGGAGTCGGACGTCAGGGAGCGTATGCCCAGGCCCGTCGGGATGCCGACCGCGAGGACGAGGGCGGCGGCGATCAGCGGGCGTTTGCGGGAGCGGGGCTGCCGGGCGTCCGGCGCGGCCGGAGCGGCGGCGTCCTTGTGGACGGCCGGTCGGGTGTCGGCGTTCGCGATACGGGCCACCGCGGGCGCCTCGCCCGGATCTCCGCCCGGGTTCCCCACCCGGACCGTCGGCTCGTGGGGCGGATCCGCCGCCGGTGAGGTCGCCGGTCGACGGTCCGAGGGGGAATCGGCAACCGAGTCCTGTACGTCGGGCGGCACTTCAGCGGGACGTACGGAATCGGACGACTTCGTACGCGTCGACTCCGCACCCGGCGGCTGCGCCCCAGCCGCCGCCAGGACCCGTTCCAGCGCCGTCGCCGCGTCCGCCGGGCGGTCCTCCGGGTCCTTGGCGAGCAGGTCGAGGACCAGGCGTTCCACCGGCCGCGTCACCTCGCCGCGTGCCGCGCTCGGGCGCAGCGGCGCGTCGTTGACGTGGTTGTACATGACGCCGGCCGCGGAACCGGTGAACGGCGGTCTGCCGATGAGGAGTTCGTAGAGGACGCAGCCGAGCGCGTACAGGTCCGTGCGGCCGTCGCCCGGCTCCTGGCGGAACCGCTCCGGCGCCAGGTACGGCACGCTGCCGAACGGCAGCTGCCCGGTCTGGGTCAGGCGCGAGTCGCCCGCGACGCGTTCCATGAACGTGGCGATGCCGAAGTCGACGACCTTCGCGGTGCCGTCCGGGGTGATCATTACGTTGCCGGGCTTGATGTCGCGGTGCACGACGCCCGCCGAGTGCGCCGCGTCCAGGGCGCGGCAGATGTCCGCCGCCCAGCGCAGCGCGTCCGCCACCGGGACCCGGACGCTCTCGCGCAGCACCTGGTCGAGCGAGCGCCCCTGCACCAGGGCCATCACCAGGTACGGGGTCCCGTCGTCCGTGCCGTGGTCGTGCACGGCGACGATGTACGGGCTGTCGAGCGCGGCCGCGGCACGGGCCTCCTGCCGGAACCTGGCCAGGAGCTGATCGGCCTCGCTCTCGCCCGCCGACGTCGACGGCACGAAGAGCTTGACCGCCACCTCGCGGCCCAGGCTTCTGTCCCGGGCCCGCCAGACCTGCCCCATGCCACCGGCACCGATCGGCGCCAGCAACTCGTACCGACCGTTCAGCAAACGCCCCCGCATGTGTCCTCCCTCAGACCCGGTGATCCTAGCCAGCGGCTCGGACAGCGGGCGGGCAGGTCACCCCTTCACTCCCTCACCCCTTCACCCCTTCACCGCGCCGCCGAGCGCGAAGCCGCCGCCCAGCTTCCGTGAGATCAGGACGTACAGGAGGATCACGGGCGTCGAGTAGATGATCGAGAAGGCCGCCAACTGGCCATAGACGACTGTGCCCTTGTTGCCGAAGAAGTCGTTGATGCTGACCGACGCCGGCATCTGCTCCGGGGTCAGGAGCAGCATGAACGGGACGAAGAAGTTGCCCCACATCATGACGAACGAGAAGACCGTGACCACGGCCACTCCCGGGCCCATCAGCGGCAGCACGATACGGATCAGCGACTGGAAGGGCGACGCGCCGTCCGTCCATGCCGCCTCCTCCAGTTCCTTCGGTACGCCGTCCATGAAGTTCTTCATCAGCCAGATGGCGAACGGGAGTTGGGACGCCGCGAAGAAGAAGATCGTGCCCTGCATCGTGTCGATGAGGTCCACCTGGACGAACAGTGCGTACACCGGGACCATGATCGCCGTGATCGGCAGGCTCGTCGCGAAGAGGATCGTCAGCATGAACGGGCGGTTCAGGCGGGACTTGAAGCGCGAGAGCGGGTACGCGGCGAGTGCCGCGCAGACCACCGTCAGGATCGTGCCGCCGCCGCAGAGCAGCAGGCTGTTCATCAGCGGTGTGAAGGTGATTTCGGGGGTCAGTACGGCGTCGTAGTTGTCCAGGGTGATGCCGTCCGGGACCTTCACCTTCAGATCGGCCTTGGTGTCGAGCGAGGACAGGATCACCCAGGCCAGCGGCAGGACGAACGCCGCCGCGACCACGAGCAGCCCCGCGTCCGCGGCGAGGCGCCGGCTCGTACGACGTGAAGTGAGCGTCCTGGAAGGTGACTTGACGGTGCCGGCGGACACCTTGACGGTATTGGCGGACACTCAGACCTCCGTGCGGAGCAGGCGCATATAGACGAGGGAGAAGAGTGAGCCGACGACCAGGAGCAGGAGTGCCACCGCGGTGCCGTAGCCGATCATGCTCTTCTGGAAGGCCTGTTCGTACATGAACAGGGGGAGGGTCTGGCTGCGGTTGCCGGGGCCGCCGCGCGTCATCACCCAGATCAGGCCGAAGACGGACAGGGTCTGCAGGGTGTTCAGCATCAGGTTCGTGCCGATGGAGCGGCGGATCATCGGCAGCGTGATGTGCCACATGCGCCGCCAGCCGCCCGCGCCGTCCACCTCGGCCGCCTCGGTGATCTCCTTGGGGATCTCGTTCAGGGCCGCCGAGTAGACCAGCATCGAGAACGCCGTCCCGCGCCAGACGTTGGCGAACGACACCGCCAGGATCGGCAGCGTGTACATCCAGTTCTGGGACGGGAGATGGAGGAAGTCGAGGACGGCGTTGAGGGTGCCCTCGCGGCGGAAGAACGCGTACAGAAGGAACGCCGCCACCACCTCGGGCAGCACCCACGCCGTGATCACGATCGCGCCGGTGACCGTCCGGACCGGCTTGGACGCCCGCTGCATCAGGGACGCGAGCGCGAGGCCGATGGTGTTCTGGCCGATGAGGGACGACAGCACGGTGAAGACGAGAGTCAGCCAGACCGCGTTGAGGAACGCCTCGTCCCCGAACGCCTTACGGAAGTTGTCGAACCCGACGAAGCTCGACTCGGCCTGGCCGGTGAGCTGGAGGTCGGTGAAGGCGATGTACGCGCAGTAGCCGATCGGCCCCGCCAGGAACAGGAGCAGGAGGATCACGGCGGGGGAGACGGGCAGCGCGCGGGTCAGCGCTCTGCCGGTCCTCCCGCGGCGGGACGGGGGGCGCGACGCGCCCTGGCCCGGCGCCGTCTTGACGATGTCGCCGGGCCCGGCGGGGGGTGCGGCGGTCACTTCTTGATGACCTCGCCGTCCGTCGCCGCCTTGACCTCTTCGTCGTATCCGCTCGCCGCGTCGGCCACGGAGGCGTCGCCCGTCGTGACCTTCTCCATGGACTCCTGCACCGCCGTGGAGACCTTCGGATACGCCGGGTACGCCGGGCGGTAGTGCGTCGACGGCACCAGGTCGGTGAAGAACTTCAGGCCGGGCTGCGCCTTGAGATACGCGGGGTCGGCCGCGACGTCCTTGCGGACCGCGATGCCCGAGTTCGCCACGTACCACTTCTGGGCGTTGGCCTTGGTCTGCATCTGCTCGATGAACTTGAAGGCCAGGTCCGGGTTGGACGCCTTGGACGGGATCGCCCAGGTCCAGCCGCCGGACATGCTCACCTTGCCGGGAGCCTCGCCGTTCTGGGTCGGCATGTGGGCAAGGCCCAGCTTCTGCGACCACTCGGGCCACTCGTGGCCGGCGCCCTTGCCCCAGTCCTGCGGCAGCCAGGATCCGTCCAGGTTGATGCCGAGCTTGTCCTCGGGGAGGAGCTCGCCGCGCACCCGGGTGGCGAAGTTCGGGTCGAGGGCGTCCGAGACGTCCGGGCCGAGCTTCTCCTTGTAGACCGTCTCGACGAACTTCAGGGAGTCCTTGAATCCCTGACTGCCCGTCACCCACTTCTTCGACTTCGGGTCGTACATCGGGTCCTTGCCCGTGCCGTACAGGAGCATCTCCATGCCCTGCATGGTGGCCGCCTCGCCCGCGGGCTTACCGGTGTAGACGTTCAGGGGTGTGACCCCGGGGACCTTCTTCTTGATGGTCCGCGCCGTCTCCAAGATGTCGTCCCACGACTTCGGCTGCCAGTCGGCGGGAAGACCGGCCTTCTTGAAGATGGCCTTGCTGAACCAGAGTCCGCGGGTGTCGGTGCCGTCCGGCACGCCGTACGTCTTGCCGTCGGCCGCCTTCGCCGCCGACTTGGACGTGTCGATGAACTGGTCCCAGTCCTTCCACTTGTCCAGATACGGATCGAGCGGCTTCAAGTACCCGCTGGTGATGTCCGAGTTGATGAGGAAGGTGTCCTCGTAGACCAGGTCGGGCGCGGTCTTCGGGGAGCGCATCATCTGCTGCAGCTTGGTGTAGTACTCGGAGTCCGGCGCCTTGATCGGCACCAGCTTGACCTTCTTGCCGGGGTTCTCCTTCTCGAACTGCTTCTTCACGTCGGCCAGAAAGGTGTCCATGACCTTGACCTGGTTGTCCGTGGACTGTTTGAAGGAGACCTTCACGGTGTCCGGATCATCGCCGGAGTCCCCGCCGCAGGCGGTGAGGGTGCCGGCGGCGACCAGGGCGGTGGCGAGGAGCAGTGGAGTGGTGGGGCGCACGGGCACGACCTCCTACTGGCCGACGCGGCGAGGTTGCCACGCGGGGCTGCAACGCGGGCTGCCCGGTGAACGTAAGGGCGTGCTCGGAGCAAGGTCAATGCCCGTGCGTCGCCCCAAGTCATCAACGTGACAACGTTGTTATGGCGGGCCCGGTGCCGATGTCCGCCGGGTGGTTCCCCGGTGCCTCAGGTGGCCGAAGTCAGCCAGCGGTACACATACTCGGGGCGGCCCACATGGCCGTACTGCGGGGTGCGGGTTGCGCGGCCCGTGGTGACCAGGTGCTCCAGGTAACGGCGTGCGGTGATGCGGGAGATGCCGACGGACTCGGCGGTGGCCGCCGCGGTCAGGCCGTCGGCCGGGGCGTCGCGCAGGCCGCGGGTCACGCGTTCCAGGGTGGGTCCGCTGAGGCCCTTGGGGAGTGCGGCGGGGCTCGGGGCGCGCAGGGTCGCCAGGGCGCGGTCCACCTCGTCCTGGCCGGTGGCCTCGCCTGCGGCGGTGCGGTAGTCCGCGTAGCGGGTGAGGCGGTCGCGGAGGGTGGCGAAGGTGAAGGGCTTCAGTACGTACTGGACCACGCCCAGGGATACGCCTTCTCTGACCACCGCCAGGTCGCGGGCGGACGTCACCGCGATGACGTCCGTTCGGTGGCCCGCGGCCCGCAGGGTGCGGGCGAGTTGGAGGCCGTGGCCGTCGGGGAGGTGGAGGTCGAGGAGGAGGAGGTCGACGTCCGTGCGGTCGAGGGCGCGTTTCGCCTCGGCGGCGGTGTGGGCTTTTCCGGTGGCCCGGAAGCCAGGGACTCGGTTCACGTAGAGGACGTGGGCGTCTGCGGCGACGGGGTCGTCTTCGACGACCAGTACGCGGATTTCCTCGGTCACTTGGTGCCTCCGTTTGGTACGTCCTCTGTACTGGACGCCTCTTCATCGGCACCCGGCATCGGGGGTTGTGCCCACCCTTCCCCAAGCTCTCGGCTTCGCTCGAGCAGGGGAGACCCCACTCGCCGTGCGGAACGCCTGCCCACAACCTCAGCGGCTGTCTGTAGGTGTACTTCGAACTCCGCCCCACCCCCCGGCGCCTCCCGCACCGTAAGTGTTCCCTCGTGTTTCGTCACCGTCTGGTGGACCAGGGCCAGGCCCAGGCCGCGGCCCGTTGCGGCCTTGGTGGACCAGCCTCGTTCGAAGACCGCTTCCGTGTGGGCCGGGTCCACGCCAGGGCCCGTGTCCGAGACCCGTAGCGTCAGGCCCTGTTCGTCCGCGCGGGCCGTCACCGTCACGCGGGCCGCCGGGGAGCCCTGGGCCGCGTCCACCGCGTTGTCGATCAGGTTGCCGAGGACCGTGACCAGGTCGCGGGCCGGCAGGTCCGGCGGGAGCATGCCGTCGTCGATGCTGCTGTCGGGGGAGACGACGAGCTCGACGCCGTGTTCGTTCGCCTGGGCCGCCTTGCCCAGGAGCAGGGCCGCGAGGACCGGCTCGTTGACCGCCGCGACGACCTGGTCCGTCAGCGTCTGGGCCAGTTCCAGCTCGGCCGTGGCGAAGTCGACCGCCTCGTCGGCGCGGCCCAGCTCGATGAGGGACACCACCGTGTGGAGGCGGTTCGCCGCCTCGTGCGCCTGCGAGCGCAGCGCCCGCGTGAAGCCGCGCTCCGAGTCCAACTCACCGGTCAGGGCCTGGAGTTCGGTGTGGTCGCGCAGGGTGACCACCGTTCCTCTGCGCTCGCCGCTCGACACGGGGGAGGTGTTGACGACCACCACCCGGTCCGCCGTCAGGTGCAGCTCGTCCACCCGGGGCTCGGCGGCGAGCAGCGCGCCCGTGAGCGGGGCGGGCAGGCCCAGTTCGGCGACATTACGGCCCACCAAGTCGCCGGATACGCCGAGCAGTTCGCGTCCCCCGTCGTTGATGAGGGCGATCCGCCGCTGCCCGTCCAGCATCAGCAGGCCCTCGCGCACCGCGTGCAGCGCCGCCTCGTGGTAGTCGTGCATCCGGCTCAGCTCGGTGGCGTTCATGCCGTGGGTGTGGCGGCGCAGGCGGGCGTTGATGACGTACGTACCGATGGCGCCGAGCGTGAGCGCGGCCGCCGCGACACCGAGCAGGGCGGCCAGCTGGCCGCGCGCCTTCTCGCTGATCTCCTCGATGGTGATGCCCGCGCTGACCAGGCCCGTGATGCGGTCGCCGTCATGGATCGGGGTGACCACGCGCACGGAAGGGCCGAGCGTCCCCGTGTACGTCTCGGTGAAGGTCTTGCCCCGCAGGGCGTCCGCCCGGTGGCCGAGGAAGCGCTCGCCGATCTGTTCCTCGTCGGGGTGCGTCCAGCGGATGCCGTCCGGGTTCATGATCGTGACGAAGTCGACGCCGGTGTGCCTGCGCACATCGGTCGCGTACGGCTGGAGGGTCTTCGTCGGATCCTCGCCGCGCACCGCTTCACGTACCGAAGGGGAGTCCGCGACCGCACGCGCCGCGGCCGTGGCCTGGCGGCGCGCGCCCTCCTCCGCCTGCTGCCGGTCGCTCAGGAACGTGAACAGGGCGCATCCGGCCACCACCAGGGTGACAAGCACGATCTGCATCGCGAAGAGCTGGCCCGCGAGGCTGCGCGGGCGGGCTGGACGGGTGAGGGGCATGGTGCCAGTCTGCCTCGCCGTATAAGCACGAACTAAATGAACGTAAGGGTGACCGCCCTCACAGGGCGAGAGATAGTCGCCGGGATTCCCCGCCCAGGACGTGAGCCGCACGCACTGGCTGAAAAACGCCGACGTAGTCGTTCAAGGAGGGCCCCCGTGGCCGACACCACCGACAGCAAGGTGGCTCCGGCACCCGCAGCCAAGCGGGACCGCACCCACTATCTCTACATCGCCGTCATCATCGCCGTCGTGCTCGGTATCGGCGTCGGTCTGCTCTTCCCGGACTTCGCCAAGGAGCTCAAGCCGGTCGGTACCGGCTTTGTGAGCCTGATCAAGATGATGATCTCGCCGATCATCTTCTGCACCATCGTGCTCGGCGTCGGCTCGGTCCGTAAGGCCGCCAAGGTCGGCAAGGTCGGCGGGCTCGCGCTCGGCTACTTCGTCGTGATGTCGGTCGTCGCCCTCGCCATCGGCCTCCTGGTCGGCAACATCCTGCACCCCGGTTCCGGCATGGACCTGACCGAGGCGGCCAAGGACGCGAGCCACGCTGCCGCGGACGAGGCCAGCACGGGAGCCGTCGACTTCCTGATCGGGATCATCCCGACGACGCTCGTCTCGGCCTTCACCGAGGGCGAGGTGCTTCAGACTCTGCTCGTCGCGCTCCTCGTGGGCTTCGGCCTTCAGGCGATGGGTTCGGCCGGTACGCCGGTCCTGCGCGGCATCGAGCACATCCAGAAGCTGGTCTTCCGGGTCCTCGGCATGATCATGTGGGCCGCCCCGGTGGGCGCGTTCGGCGCGATGGCGGCGGTGGTCGGCGAGACCGGCACGGACGCCCTGAAGGCCCTGGCCACGATCATGATCGGGTTCTACGTCACCTGCGCGCTGTTCATCCTCGTCGTGCTCGGCACGCTGCTGCGCCTGGTCACCGGCGTGAACCTCTTCAAGCTCCTGAGGTACCTGGGCCGCGAGTTCCTGCTCATCCTCTCCACCTCGTCGTCCGAGTCCGCGCTTCCGCGGCTCATCGCGAAGATGGAGCACCTGGGTGTCAGCCGCCCGGTCGTCGGCATCACCGTCCCGACGGGCTACTCCTTCAACCTCGACGGCACGATGATCTACCTGACCATGGCCTCGCTCTTCATCGCCGACGCCATGGACCAGCCGCTGGGCATCGGCGAGCAGATCTCGCTGCTCCTCTTCATGATGATCGCATCGAAGGGCGCGGCGGGCGTCTCGGGGTCCGGCATCGCGGTCCTGGCCAGCGGCCTGCAGTCGCACAAGCCGGCCCTGGTGGACGGCGTCGGCCTGATCATCGGCGTCGACCGCTTCATGAGCGAGGCCCGCGCCCTGACCAACTTCGCGGGCAACGCGGTCGCGACGCTCCTGATCGGTACGTGGACCAAGGAGGTCGACCGGGAGCGGGTCACCCTGGTCCTCGACGGGAAGCTGCCGTTCGACGAGAAGACACTGCTCGACAACGGCGACGACGGCGACGACGGCGACGACGCCCCGGCCGTGGAGGCCGCGTCGACCGTGGACGCGGTGCCCGGTCAGCCCGGCAGCAGCGAGAGCGGGAGCGGGAGCGCGAGCGGGAGCGAGAAGAAGTCGCTGACCGCCTAGCCGGTGCACTGACCGCCTAGCCGGTCACGGTCGCCCTGCGCTCGGCGACCCTCTCCACCAGTTCGGTGGCTTGTGAGGCGGGCAGGCCCGCCGCGGTCAGAAACGTGATCGCGGCGGACCTGCCCGCCTTCTCCGCTGGTACGACACCGTCGTTGATGGCCTCCATCACGGCGAACAGGATCCCTTCGAGTACGTAGCCGAGCGCCCGCGTCGGCAGCGGCGTCACGAACGTGCCGTCGTCCAGGCCGCGTTGGAACATCGCCAGGCCGGACTCGTGGACGCGGCCGAGCCGTTCGCGGATGCTGCCCATCGTGACGCTGCGATGCGAGAGCGAGAGCAACAGGCGGTAGCGGTCGGCGACTTCCCACACGGCGAGCAGCGATCCGGCCACCGCTTCCGCCGGGTCGTCGATGCCGTCGCGGCCCGCGGCGTGCGCGGTCTCCACCGCCTCCACCGCCCGCTCCACGATCGCGTCGATCAGTGCGTCGCGGCTGGGGAAGTGCCCGTACACCGTCCGGCGCACCACGCCCGCGGCGCGCGCGATCTGGTCCATGGACGCGTCGGGGTCGCGCAGCAGCTCCGTGACGGCGACGTCGAGGATGCGGCGGCGATTGGCGTCGGCTCTGGCGCTGCTCGGGCTGCTCGGGCTGCTCGCGGGGCGGGGGTTCATGGCCCCCATTCTGCCCACTCCCGCAACGGGCCCACGCCCCCACTTGCACACTGCTGTGCAATGTCGGGTATCTTGCAGTGTGTAGTTGCACAGGCTTGTGCAACAGATCTGTGCAAGACGGGATGGGTGGAATCCAATGCCATTGCTGATCAAGGAACCGGTCGAAAGGATGGACCGGCCGTACGCCCGCCGCTGGTGGGCCCTCGGCGTGCTCTGCCTGAGCCTGCTGATCGCCGTCATGGCGAACACCGCGCTCACGGTGGCGGCCCCTGACATGACCATGGACCTGGGCCTGTCCAGCTCCGACCTGCAGTGGGTCATCGACGCGTACACCGTTCCGTACGCCGCCCTGATGCTGCTGCTCGGCGCGATCGGCGACAAGTACAGCCGCCGGGGCGCGCTGGTGCTCGGCCTGATCATCATGTCCGCCGGGGCGGGGGCGGGCGCGCTGGTGGACAGCGCGACGGCCGTCATCGTGGTCCGCGCGGTGATGGGCGTCGGCGCCGCCCTGATCATGCCCGCGACGCTTTCCCTCCTCGCGGCGACCTTCCCGCGCGAGGAGCGCGCCAAGGCGATCACGATCTGGGCGGCCACGTCGGGCATCGCGATCGCGGCGGGACCGCTGATCGCGGGCGCGCTGCTGCGGGACAACGGCTGGCACTCGACGTTCTTGATCAACATCCCGGTGGCGGTGCTCGCGATCATCGGCGCGTTTGTGTTGGTCCCTCCGTCGAAGGCCGCTCAGCACGGCCGCATCGACTACGTGGGCGGCCTCCTCTCGGTGGTCTGGGTGGGCGCGCTCATCTTCACGATCATCGACGGCCCGCACTTCGGCTGGGGCGCGCGGGCGATCGGCGCGGCGGTGGTCGCCGGAATCGGCCTGGTCCTGTTCGTCGTGTGGGAGCTGCGGCACCCGCGGCCGGTCCTGGACGTCCGCAAGTTCGCCGACCGCGGCTTCGCGGGCTCGAACCTCGCCGTGGCGCTCTTCTTCCTCGCGGTGTTCGGCGCCTTCTACTTCCTCACCCAGCACCTCCAGTTCGTCCTCGCGTACGACCCGCTGGAGACCGGCGTCCGCATGCTGCCGCTGGCCGGCGCGGTCTTCGTCGGCTCGGCGGTCACCGGGATCCTGGCGCCGCGCATCGGCGGCCGGATCATGGTGGTGGCGGGCATGGTCGGCGGCACGGTGGCCCTCGCGCTGCTCACGCGGATCGACGCGGGGTCCGGCTACGGCGACTTCGTGGCGCCGCTGATCGTCCTCGGCCTTTCGCTCGGCTTCGCCGTGTCGCCCTGCACGGACGTCATCATGGGCGCGTTCCCCGAGTCGGAACTCGGCGTCGGCGGCGCGGTCAACGACACCTCCCTCGAACTGGGCGGTTCGCTGGGCATCGCGGTCCTGGGATCGGTGCTGGCGGGGTCGTACTCGTCGAAGCTGGCGGACGGGACGGCGGGCAGCAAGCTCCCCGCATCCGCCCTGGAGACGGCGCAGGACTCGGTGGGCGCGGGCAATGGCGTGGCGCAGGGCATCGCCGCGCAGGCCAGGGACCTCGCAGAGACGGCGGCGAACGCGACTACGCCGCAGGAGGCGGCCCAGCTCAAGGCCCAGGCCCAGGAACTCGCGCAGGGCGCGGGCCAGATGAAGGACGCGGTCGGCTCCGCGTTCTCGGACGCGGTGGCGCACACGAGCCTGATCGGCGCGGTGATCCTCGGCGTCGGGACGATCGTGGTGGCGGTACTGCTGCCGCGGGCCGGGAAGGGCGGACGGGTGGTCGCTGCTTCGGGGACGGCTGACGGCGAGGAGCGGCCCGAGGCCGCGGCCGAGCGTGAGTCCGTTTCCGCTGACGGGGGCCGCTGACGAAGCGATCCGTGCTGGTGGGGCATCGATACGATCCATGGCAGCGGTGCTCGACCGGCGCCGTTGTCACGGGGAAAGGAAAGTCGATGGCGCCCAAGCCGAAGCGTGCAGTCATAGGGGAGATGTGGATCAGGTGTCTGGTCTGCCAGGGGGATCTGTTCCGGGACCGGGAGGTCAAACTCAACAGTTCCGGGATGGAGTTCATGAACCTGGCCTGGGCCAATGAGTCCGCCACGGGCCTGATCTGCTGGCAGTGCGGGCACGTCCAGCTCTTCGTCAACCGGGAGCTTCGGATGTACAAGGCGGACAAGTGACGGGGTGTCATGACGGATCGTCATGACGAGGCGGCGTGCGTCGCCTGCCGCCTTGCCGACGGCAGCGTGCCCCTGCCCGGCGGCACGCTGCTGCGCACGGCGCACTGGACCGTCGAGCACTGCGTGGGGCCCCTCGGTGTCGGCACCCTCATCGTCAAACCGCTGCGGCACCTCACCGGCGTACACGAGCTCGGCGGCGAAGAGGCCGCCGAGCTCGGTCCGTTGCTCGGGCGGGTGACCGCCGCCGTGCGCACCGTGGTCGGTGCCGAGTGCGAGCAGGTGTACGTGTGCCTGTGGTCGCACAGGGGGCGGGTGCCCGGCCACATCCACTTCGTTGTGCAGCCCGCTCGTACGTCCGACATCGATCGGTACGGGAATGTGTACGGGCCCGAGCTGCAGATGGCGATGTTCGGCCAGGGGGCGGAGCCGGACGCGGGGGCGGTGGAGGAGTTCTGCGGGCGGGTGCGGCGTGTGCTGGGTGAGGTTTCCGCCATCTAGGTGGACGTGTGCGTGGACTGTTGACCGTTATTCAAACCTGCCAGTAACTTCAGCGTTGCACTACTGAAACACCCGCCACGGCCGGGCCGTTGGTGCATGTGGCTCGCTCTTCCTTCTCTGGGACTGACCCCCCATCGGATTCAAAGGAGACTCCAGATGGTGATCCGCCGTGCCCTCGCGCTGCGCCTGGCAGCCGCCCTCTCCGGAACCCTCGCCCTGGGGCTCGCCGCCCCGGCGCAGGCCGTCGCTTCCGAACCCCTCGACTACGTCGCCCTCGGCGACAGCTTCAGCGCCGCGTCCGGCGTGCTGCCGCTCGACCTTTCCGCCCCGCTCCTGTGCGCGCGGTCCACAGCCAACTACCCGAACGTCGTCGCCGAGCGCACCGGCGCCCAGCTCACCGACGTGACCTGCGGCGGAGCCCAGACCAAGCACTTCACCGAGTCGCAGTACCCCGGCGTCGCCCCGCAGCTGGACGCGGTCGACGCCGACACCGACCTCGTGACGCTGACCATCGGCGGCAACGACAACAACACCTTCATCAACGCGATCGTCGCCTGCGGCACCGCCGGTGTGCTCTCCGGCGGCAAGGGCAGCCCGTGCAAGGACGCCAACGGGGACAGCTTCGCGAAGCAGATCGACGCCAATACGTATCCGGCGCTCAAGGCCTCCCTGAGTGCCGTCAAGGCCAAGGCGCCGCAGGCCCGCGTCGCGATCCTCGGCTACCCGTGGATCATGCCGGCCAAGGCGGACCCGAGCTGCTTCGCCAAGATGCCGGTGGCCGAGGGCGACGTGCCCTATCTGCGGGAACTCCAGACCCACTTGAACAAGGCCGTTCAGCGCGCCGCCTCCGAGACGGGTGCCACGTACGTCGACATGGCCGCCGCATCGGAGGGGCGCGACGCCTGTGCGCCGCGCGGGACCCGCTGGATCGAGCCGATGCTCTTCGGCACCAACTTCGTGCCGGTGCACCCCAATGCCCTCGGTGAGGCGGGCATGGCCAAGCAGGCGATCGGCGCGCTGAACCTCAAGTGACCGCGCGCGGCGGCGAGTCGGCTACGGGCGCGTCCACACCGCGACGTAGTCGACCGCCATCGCGTGTCCCGGATCCGTCTGCGCCACCGGTGTCGCCCGGCCCGCGACGCCGTCGGGGAACGCCCCGCCCATCGCCACGTTCAGCAGGATGAAGTACCCCGCGTGGTCCGTCATGTCGGACCACGTCGCGGCCGAGAAGCGGTCCTGGCTCAGGGAGTGGAACTGCTCGCCGTCCACGTACCAGCGCAGCTGGTTCGGGCTCGTCGAGCGGTCCCATTCGAAGCGGTACGTGTGGTAAGCCGACTGGCAACTCGCCCCGGGGCAGGCGCGGTTGGCGCCCAGGCCCTGGGTCTCGTTGCAGTCGCCCCCGGGATTCACCCCGCAGTGCAGGACGCCCCAGACCGAGTTGATGCCGTTCACGTTCTCCATGACGTCGAACTCGCCGATCGACGGCCAGTTCTGGTAGTTGCCCCGGTAGGGCGCGCCGAGGGCCCAGAAGGCCGGCCAGTAGCCGAGCGCGCTCTCGCCGGTGACGTCCGGCATCTGGATGCGGCCCTCGATGGCGAGCGTGCCGCCCTCGGGTGCCTTGAAGTCGGCGCGTTTGGTCTCGATGCGGGCCGAAGTCCAGTTGCCCGCGCCGTCCTTGCGCGGGGTGATCCGCAGGTTGCCGTTTCCGTCGAGGGCGAGGTTGTCGGGGGAGTCGGTATACGACTGGATCTCTCCCGTGCCCCAATTCGCCGGGCCTCCCGGGTAGTTGTGGCCGATATCGATCTGCCAGTTGTCGGCGGACGGCGGGGCGCCCGCGCCGCCGTTGAAGTCGTCGCTCCACTCCAGCGACCAGCCGGGTCCGGGCGGCGGCACGTCGCCGCGTGCCGTGCCGGGCGTCATCAGTGCGGCCAGCAGGCCTACCGCGGCCAGGCCCGCCAAGACGGGGGCGGTGCGGCTCGTGCGATGGATGCGTTTGGTGCTCATGGAACACCTCCGTGGGGGGAGTGCGCGTGACGGTGAGAGCGCTCTCAGGGTTTTGTAGTTGCAGGCATGCGGGGCGTCAATGGGCGGCGCGCCTTCAACTTCTTGCTTACCTTTTGGTAAGTACCTGACTAATTAGTCGGTACTTGTGGGGAGTTGGGCGCCCGTCAAGCATGGTCGGCATGACGAATCAGAGCCAGCAGGCCTCTTCTTCCACTTCTTCTTCCGCTTTTTCTTCCGTGACCGTTCTCGGCCTCGGCGCCATGGGGCGGGCCCTTGCCGGCGCCTTCCTTGCGGTCGGGCATCCCACCACCGTCTGGAACCGCACGCCCGGCAAGGGCGATGATGTGGTCGCTCGGGGCGCGACCAGGGCCGCCACCGCCGCCGATGCGGTCCGGGCCTCGGACGTGGTGGTGGTCTGCCTACATGATTACGAGGTCTCGCAGGCCGTACTCGGCCCGATCGCCGCGGAGTTCTCCGGACGCGTCCTCGTCAATCTCACATCGGACACCCCGGATCGCTCGCGGGAAGCCGCCGCCTGGGCCGCCGAGCACGGGATCGACTATCTGGACGGCGCCATCATGGTGCCGGTGACGATGATCGGCACCGCCGCCGCGCTGCTCTTCCACAGTGGTCCGAGGTCCGTGTTCGAGCGGCACGAGGGCACGCTCAAGGCGCTCGGCGGCAAGACCGTCTACCTCGGCGACGATCACGGACTCGCCGCTGTCTACGACAACGCGCTGCTCGACTTCTTCTGGACCAGCATGTACGGGCTCGTGCACGCCTTCGCGCTGGCCGGTGCGGACGGGGTCAAGGGCGCGGAACTGGCCCCCTACATCAGCGACCTCCTCCCGATCTTCCCGCCGGCCGTCGAGGGGACGGGAGTGCAGGTCGACTCCGGCGACTATCCGGGCGAGCAGGCCCCCCTGGTCACGGAGGCCGCCAATGTCGACCACATCATCCATGCCTCTGAGCAACGGGGCCTGGACGTGCGAGCCCTGAACGGCATCAAGGCCGCCCTGGACGTGGCCATCGGCAAGGGGTACGGCGCGAACGGCTGGACGGCCGTCATCGAAGCCATCCGCCCCGCCGCCGCGCAGGCCCGCTGACCGACAGGCGGGACCCGGCCCCGGCGGCGTACGGTGAAGAGGACGGCAGTCACAGGGCAGGAGCCGCACCATGGCCGGTGAACCCAGCTTCTTCGAGATCGGTGTCGAGGACGCGGAGCGCGGGCGGGCCTTCTACGGCGAGCTGCTCGGCTGGTCCTTCGTGCCGGGGCCGTCCGGGCACGGGTATGTGATCGACACCCCGGGTGTGCCCGGCGGCATGCACGGCGTCGACCCGGGGGCCTCGCCGTATCTCTTCTTCAAGGTCGACGACCTGGACACCGCCCTGGCGCGGGTGATCGAGCTGGGCGGCACCGTCGAGGCGCCCATCGGTGCGGACAGCGAGGAGTCGGACGCGGCCTTCGGGCGGTTCCGGCTCTGCCGGGACGACCAGGGCTCCGTCTTCGGACTGCATCAGCCGCCGCCCGCCGGCTGAGGTCTCGCGGAGCTCGCGCTGGCCTTGACGCCCACGTCAAGGATTACCGTCGTGGACATGCGCATCGGCGAACTTGCGGAGCGGGCGGGCACCACCACGCGGACGCTTCGATACTACGAGTCACGGGGGCTGCTGCCCGCACGTCGCAGCGGCAATGGCTACCGCACCTACGACGAGGACGACGTACGCCTCCTTGAGCAGATCAGGACCCTGCAGGACTTCGGGTTCGATCTGGAGGAGACGCGGCCCTTCGTGGAGTGTCTGCGGTCCGGTCATCCGGCGGGTGACTCCTGTCCCGCCTCGCTCGATGTGTACCGCCGCAAGCTCGGTGAACTCGACGCGCTGATCGCCGAGTTGAGTGCGGTGCGGGAACAGGTCGGTGCGCAGCTCGTGCGGGCCGAGGCGGCGGTTCCGGGGGGTCCGGAGCCCCGTTGCGAAGTGTCGGGATGAAGTGACGGGATGGGGAGCGGGGAGCATGTCCAATTTCAAGGTGGCGGGCGTGGACCAGGTGACGGACGCGGACTTCGAGGGGGAGGTCCTGAAGTCGGATGTGCCGGTGCTCGTGGAGTTCGGCGCGGAGTGGTGCGGGCCGTGCCGGCAGCTCGGTCCCGTGCTCGGTGAGATCTCGCGCGAGGAGGCGGACCGGCTGAAGGTCGTGCAGCTGGACGTGGACCACAACCCGCGGACGGCGATCGCGTACAACGTGCTTTCGGTGCCGTCGCTGCTGGTGTTCCGGGGTGGTGAGCCGGTGAAGCAGATGGTCGGCGCGCGGCCCAAGCGCAGGCTCCTGGCCGAGCTGGCCGAGGCCGAGGTGCTCTGACCCCGGCGCACACAGGCGCCGGTGCACACAGGCCCCGGCGGACGCAGCAGAGTGCGGACAAAGAAATACCCCGGACGAATTGACGTCCGGGGTATTTCTCTGCGTATATTGGATTCTTTCGCGAAGCCCTGCCCAATTGGGCATAACGGCATCACGAGAACCTGTATAAGAGCACTGTAACTGGCGAGGGGCTGAATTGTCAACCGAGGAATTGCGGGAAGAGCAGCAATTCGTCTCCGGGCTGTATGCGCGCCTCGACGCGCTGCGCGAGGAGGCCGAGTCCGCCGTGCAGGCGTCGTTGTCGCAGGTGGGCAACGGTCTGCAGGCGCGCCTTGAGCGCGATGTCATGGTGGCCGAGCAGTCCGGTCTGCTGGCCGCGTTCAACTCGGGGGAGAACGGACTGTGCTTCGGGCGGCTTGAATTCCGCGACGGCCGTGATCACCACATCGGGCGCATCGGAATCCGCGCGTCCGACACCGAACGCACCCCGCTCGTGATCGACTGGCGTGCCGATGTCGCACGCCCCTTCTATCTCGCGACCGGTCATGTGCCGATGGGTCTGCGCAGGCGCCGGCACATCACCACCGAGGGCCGCGAGGTCACGGCCCTGCACGACGAGATCCTCGATCTCAGCGACACCACCCGTACCGGGTACGAGGGCGCGGACGCCGACGAGGTGCTGCTCGCCGCGCTCGACTCGGCGCGCACGGGCCGGATGCACGACATCGTGCAGACCATCCAGGCCGAGCAGGACCGCATCATCCGCGCCCCGCACCGCGGCGTCCTCGTCGTCGAGGGCGGCCCCGGCACCGGCAAGACGGTCGTGGCGCTGCACCGCGCGGCGTTCCTCCTTTACGCGCACCGTGAGCTGCTCGCCAAGCGCGCGGTCCTGATCGTCGGCCCGAACCCGGCCTTCCTCGGCTACATCAGCGAGGTCCTGCCCGCGCTCGGCGAGACGGGAGTCCTCCTGTCGACCGTAGGCGAGCTGTTCCCCGGCGTGACCGCCACCGGCGTCGAGGGACCCGAGGCCGCCGAGGTGAAGGGCCGCGCGGAGATGGCGGACGTGCTCGCCGCCGCCCTGCGCGACCGGCAGCAACTCCCCGAGCCCGGCGCCCCGTTGATCATCCGGCACGACGACGGCGATCTGATCCTGGACTGGACGATCGCCCAGGAGGCGCGGGACGCGGCGCGCGACGCGGACGTGCCGCACAACCTCGGCCGCCCGCACTTCGCCTTCCACGTCATCGACTCCCTCACCGCCCAGCTCGCCGAACGCATCGGCGCCGACCCCTACGGCGGTCCCAACTTCCTGGGCCCCGACGACATCGCCCAGCTCGGCAAGGCGATCGCCGCGAGCCCCGAAGTGCACGCCGCCATCGAGGAGTTGTGGCCGACGCTCACCCCGCAGGGCTTCCTCGCCGACTTCCTGGAGGAGCCCACGCCGCACCTTTCGGAGGACGACGCACGGCTTGTCCGGCGTCCGCGCGCCGCCGCCTGGACGGCCGCCGACGTCCCGCTGCTCGACGAGGCAGCCGAGCTGCTCGGCAGCGACGACAGCGCGGCGCGGGCGATGGCGGAGGCCGAGCGGGCCAAGCAGATCGCTTACGCGCAGGGCGTGCTGGACGTCTCGTACGCATCACGTACGTACGAATTCGAGGACAAGGACGACGAGGAGTCCGAGGTCCTGCTCGCGCACGACATCATCGACGCCGAGCGGATGGCCGAGCGCCAGGAGGAGGCCGACCACCGCAGCGCCGCCGAGCGCGCGGCCGCCGACCGCACCTGGGCCTTCGGGCACATCATCGTCGACGAGGCGCAGGAGCTCTCGGCGATGGCATGGCGGCTGCTCATGCGGCGCTGCCCGACCCGTTCGATGACGCTGGTCGGCGACCCCGCGCAGACGGCGGAGGCGGGCGGCTGCGGCTCATGGGAGCGAATCCTGACGCCGTACGTCGATGACCGCTGGGAGTACACCCGGCTCGGGGTCAACTACCGCACCCCCGTGGAGATCATGGACGTGGCGGCCGAGGTGCCGCGGGCCGCCGGCGACCCGGACTTCCGGCCGCCGAGCTCGGTGCGCTCCACGGGCGTGCGCCCGTGGGCCCTTGCCACCGAGGACCTGCCCGCCGCCCTCGCGGACGCGGTCGCCGCCGAGAGCGGGGACGAGGGCCGCCTCGCGGTCATCGCACCGCGCGAACGTCATGCCGAACTCGCTGCCGTATTGCCCGGCGTGGCCGCCGGCGAGTTGCCCGACCTGACCCGCCCGGTCGTCCTGCTCGACCCGCGCCAGGCGAAGGGCCTGGAGTTCGACACGGTGCTCGTGGTCGAGCCCGCGCGCTATGGGACGAGTGACCTGTACGTCGCCCTGACCCGGGCCACGCAGCGGCTCGGCATCCTGCACACGGAGGGGCTTCCCGCGGGGATCGAGGGGGTGTTGGAGACGCGGTAGGCCGTCGTGGGGTCACACCGGGCGCAGCCACACCGTAGCCAGCGGCGGCAGTGTCAGCATCAGTGATGCGGGGCGGCTGTGGGATGCCACCGGCTCCGGCTTCACCGGGTCGGGGTTGGTGACGTCGCCGCCGCCGTACAGCGCGGCGTCCGTGTTCAGGACCTCGCGCCAGGCGGCGATCTCGTCGGGGACGCCGAGCCGGTACTCGTGCCGGACGACGGGCGAGAAGTGCGAGACGGCAAGGAGGGGCGAGCCGTCCTTGTCGTAGCGCAGGAAGGCGAAGACGTTGTCCTCCGCCGCGTCGCCCTCGACCCAGGCGAAGCCGCCGGGGTCCGTGTCCCGCTGCCACAGGGACGGCTCACGGCGGTAGACGGTGTTCAAGTCGCGTACGAGGTCGCGCACGCCCCGGTGGTCGGCCTCCGCGCCGTACGCCGGGTCGAGCAGCCACCAGTCCGGGCCATGGCTCTCCGCCCACTCGGCGCCCTGCGCGAACTCCTGCCCCATGAAGAGGAGTTGCTTGCCGGGGTGGGCCCACATGAAGCCCAGGTACGCGCGGTGGTTGGCGCGCTGCTGCCACCAGTCGCCCGGCATCTTCGACACCAACGACCCTTTTCCGTGCACGACTTCGTCGTGCGAGATCGGCAGGACGTAGTTCTCGCTGTAGGCGTACACCATCGAGAACGTCATCTCGTTGTGGTGGTACTTGCGGTGCACCGGCTCATGGCTCACATAGCCGAGCGAGTCGTGCATCCATCCCATGTTCCACTTCAGGCCGAAGCCGAGCCCGCCGAAGCCGCCCGGGCCCAGATGGTGCGTCGCACGGGTCACGCCGTCCCAGGCCGTGGACTCCTCCGCGATCGTGACGACGCCGGGCGCGCGGCGGTAGACCGTTGCGTTCATCTCCTGGAGGAAGGCCACCGCGTCCAGATTCTCCCGGCCGCCGTGCTCGTTCGGGGTCCACTCGCCGTTCTCGCGCGAGTAGTCCAGATAGAGCATCGAGGCGACGGCGTCGACGCGCAGGCCGTCGATGTGGAACTCCTCGCACCAGTAACTGGCATTGGCGACAAGGAAGTTGCGCACCTCCTTGCGGCCGAAGTCGAATTCAAGCGTCCCCCAGTCGGGGTGCGCGGCACGGGATGGGTCCTCGTGCTCGTACAGGGTGCGCCCGTCAAACTCCGCCAGCGCCCAGTCGTCGCGCGGGAAGTGCGCGGGCACCCAGTCCATCAGGACGCCGATCCCGGCGCGGTGCAGCGCGTCGACCAGGTGCTTGAAGTCGTCGGGGGTGCCGAGCCGGGCCGTCGGCGCGTAGAACCCCGTCACCTGATAGCCCCAGGACCCGCCGAAGGGATGCTCGGCGACGGGCATCAGCTCGACGTGCGTGAACCCCAGATCGGCGACGTACGCGGGCAACTGTTCGGCGAGCTGGCGATACGTCAGCCCCGGCCGCCACGAGGCGAGATGAACCTCGTATGCGGAGAACGGCGCCTCGTGCACCGGCAGTTCGGCACGGCGTGCGAGCCACTCGTCGTCGTGCCACTCGTGGTGCGACTCGTACACGATCGAGGAGTTCGCCGGCGGCTCCTCCGTGCGGCGCGCGAGGGGGTCGGCGCGCAGCGTCTTCGAGCCGTCGGGCCGGGTGATCTCGTACTTGTACAGCTCGCCCTCGCCGACGGACGGCACGAAGAGCTCCCACACACCGCTGCCGCCGAGCGAACGCATCGCGAAGCCCGTGCCGTCCCAGAAGTTGAAGTTCCCCACCACGCGCACGCCACGGGCGTTGGGCGCCCACACCGTGAAGCGGGTCCCGGTCGCCCCCTCGTGCACCATCGGGCGCGCCCCGAGCGCCTGCCACAGCTGCTCGTGCCGCCCCTCGCCGATCAGATGCAGATCGAGCTCGCCGAGCGCGGGCAGGAAGCGGTACGCGTCATGGATCTCCAGCTCGGCTTCCGCGTACGTGATGTGCAGCCGGTAGTCGTCGGGGATCTCCCGCAGCGGAAGCACCCCGGAGAAGAACCCCTCGCCGTCGTCGTGCAGTTCGGCCCGCAGGTCCCTGGCCACCACCGTGACGGACAGCGCGTACGGCCGCAGCGCGCGGAACGCTATGCCGTCGCGCACCGTGTGCGCGCCGAGCACGGCGTGCGGATCGTGGTGCGTGCCGCTCAGGAGGCGCTCGCGGTCGGCCTCGGGGACGGGTGACGTGGGGCGCTTCGTCTTCTTCCGCGGAGCCTGCTGCCCCGCCTTGCGCCTGCTCTTCTCGGTGGCCTCGTCGGACGGTTTGCGCGGCTGGGGGCGGGGGGTCACGGGGAGGCCTCCTCGGAGAGGGCGGTCATGGGGCTTCGGTGGCGGGGCCGTTCGTTGCGGGGCCGTTCATGGCGAGGCGGTGGACGGCGGCGAGCGGGACGGGCAGCCAGTCCGGGCGGTGGCGGGCCTCGTAGAGCACTTCGTAGACCGCCTTGTCCGTCTCGTAGGCGCGCAGGGCGACCGGATCGGTGCGCGGGTCGCGGCCTGACACCTCGGCGTATCCCGTGCAGTACGCGGCCCGGCACTCGCCAGCCCATTGGGGCGACCAGGGCTCGGCCGACCGTGCCGCGTAGTCGAAGGAACGCAGCATGCCCGCCACGTCGCGCACCGCGGGCTGCGGCAGCCTGCGCTCGGCGAGCGGACGCGAGGGCTCGCCCTCGAAGTCGATCAGCGACCAGTCCCCGGAGGGTGAGCGCAGGAACTGCCCCAAGTGCAGGTCGCCGTGGATGCGTTGGGCCGTCCAGAGCGTCCCGTCGGCGGCCAGACCGGCGAGCGCCTCGAAGGCGGTGTGCAGGGCCTTCGCGTACGGAAGCAGCGCGGGCACCGCCCCGGCCGCCGCCTCGAGGCGCTCCGCCATGCCCTCGGCGATCAGCTCCACCTGGGCGCGGCCTAGCGTGACGGTGGGCAGCGCACGGGCCAGCGCCAGGTGTACGTCGGCGGTCGCACGACCCAGCGCCCGCGCCTCGCCCTGGAAATCCTCACCCTTGGCGAGCTCGCGCAGCGCGAGGTCCCAGCCGTCCGTCGTGCCCCTCAGATAGGGCTGCAGCACGCCGAGCACGTTCACGTCGTCCGGCAGATCCGCGAGGAACCAGGCGGCGGGCGCGGGGACCTGGGCGCAGCCCTCGCGGGCGAGCGTCAGCGGCAGCTCCAGATCCGGATTGAGGCCGGGGACGATGCGGCGGAACAGCTTGAGGATGTACGTGTCGCCGTACACCAGCGAGGAGTTGGACTGCTCGGCGGCAAGCACGCGCGGCACGAGACCCTCGTCGATGTCCATGCGCGGGTCGCGCTCGAAGCGCAGCTTGCCGACGCGCGCCCGCATCCGCAGGGCCTCCATCAGGAACTCGGCCATACGCGGGTCCTGCAGCGCCTCATAGACGGTGAACCCGGCGAGCGGCCCCGCCGTCACATGGCCGATCAGCGCGGGCGCGAGCCGCGGCGGCAGCTCGCGCCGCACGCCGAGCAGCAGCTGATAGCAGTCGGCGGGCGGTGCGGCGGCGGCCCCGCCCTGCCCCGGGATCCGCGGCTGGTCCACCCGCACCAGGAGGTGCAGCAGGCCCGACCGGGCGGTGGGCGGCAGCAGTTCGGTCGCCGTGACCAGGTGGAAGCCGGAGATCGGACGGCCCTTGCCCGCGAACCAGCGCTGCCTCGGCAGCCAGCCGCGCAGGAGCGGATCGAGCGAGGCGAGCAGCGCGTCCGTGGTGATGCCCGGGCGGGTGACGGCTTCCGACATGGCGTCGCGTCCTTTCCGCGGTGCGGACAAGGGAGAGTGCGTGGGTGCCGGTCGTGCGGGAGTGCCGGTTGTGCGGGGAGAGTGCCCAGGGCGGGGCGGTGGAAACCGCCCCGCGCAGGTGTCGCAGAGGTGGAGCCTACGCCGGGTCCTTGCGCAGCCGGAACCAGTAGAAGCCGTGTCCCGCCAGTGTCAGCAGGTAGGGCAGCTCGCCGATGGCCGGGAAGCGCACCCCGCCGATGAGTTCGACCGGGTGGCGGCCGTTGAAGGACTGCAGATCGAGTTCGGTGGGCTGGGCGAAGCGGGAGAAGTTGTGCACGCACAGCACCAGGTCGTCCTTGTACTCGCGCAGGAACGCGATCACGGCCGGGTTGGACGACGGCAGTTCGGTGTACGAGCCGAGGCCGAAGGCGGGGTTCTGTTTGCGGATCTCGATCATCCGGCGGGTCCAGTGCAGCAGCGAGGCCGGGGAGGACATGGACGCCTCGACGTTGGTGACCTGGTAGCCGTAGACCGGATCCATGATGGTGGGCAGGTAGAGCCGTCCGGGGTCGCAGGAGGAGAAGCCGGCGTTGCGGTCGGGGGTCCACTGCATGGGGGTGCGCACCGCGTCGCGGTCGCCGAGCCAGATGTTGTCGCCCATGCCGATCTCGTCGCCGTAGTAGAGGATCGGTGATCCGGGCAGCGAGAGGAGCAGGGCGGTGAAGAGTTCGATCTGGTTGCGGTCGTTGTCCAGCAGGGGGGCCAGGCGGCGGCGGATGCCGATGTTGGCGCGCATGCGCGGGTCTTTGGCGTATTCCGCGTACATGTAGTCGCGTTCTTCGTCGGTGACCATTTCGAGGGTGAGCTCGTCGTGGTTGCGCAGGAAGACGCCCCACTGGCAGCCGGAGGGGATGGCGGGGGTCTTGGCGAGGATTTCGGAGACCGGGTAACGCGATTCGCGGCGGACGGCCATGAAGATGCGGGGCATGACGGGGAAGTGGAAGGCCATGTGGCATTCGTCGCCACCGGCGGTGTAGTCGCCGAAGTAGTCGACGACGTCTTCGGGCCACTGGTTGGCCTCGGCGAGCAGCACGGTGTCGGGGTAGTGGGCGTCGATTTCGGCGCGTACGCGTTTGAGGAGTCGGTGTGAGCGGGGGAGGTTTTCGCAGTTGGTGCCCTCTTCGGCGAAGAGGTAGGGCACGGCGTCCAGGCGGAAACCGTCGATGCCCAGGTCGAGCCAGAACCGCAGGGCGGAGATGATCTCTTCCTGGACGGCCGGGTTCTCGTAGTTGAGGTCGGGCTGGTGGGAGAAGAAGCGGTGCCAGTAGTACTGCTTGCGCACCGGGTCGAAGGTCCAGTTGGAGGCTTCGGTGTCGACGAAGATGATGCGGGCGTCGCGGTACTGCTTGTCGTCGTCGGCCCAGACGTAGTAGTCGCCGTAGGGTCCGTCGGGGTCGCTCCTGGAGGCCTGGAACCAGGGGTGCTGGTCGCTGGTGTGGTTCATGACGAAGTCGATGATCACGCGCATGCCGCGCTGGTGCGCGCAGTCCACGAACTCCACGAAGTCGGCCAGGTCGCCGAACTCGGGGAGCACGGCGGTGTAGTCGGAGACGTCGTAACCGCCGTCGCGCAGCGGGGACTTGAAGAACGGCGGGAGCCACAGGCAGTCCACGCCGAGCCACTGCAGATAGTCCAGTTTGGCGGTGATGCCCTTGAGGTCGCCGATGCCGTCGCCGTTGCTGTCCTGGAAGGAACGGACCAGGACCTCGTAGAACACGGCGCGTTTGAACCACTCGGGGTCGCGGTCCTTCGCGGGTGTGTCCTCGAAGGTGTCCTGGACGGGCTCATTGATGATCATGGTGTGGGTGACCCTCCGATCAACGGTGAGGACGGTCGCAGGACCCTGCTGTGCTCTCCCGGGGGACAACCCCCGGACCCCCGGCCGACAAGCAACACGTGCGCGCCGCCCGGGCCAAGACGCACATAGTTGGTCCTGCCCCAGTGGTAGGTCTCGCCGGTGAGCTCGTCGCGCACCGGCACGGTCTCGTGCCAGTCGAGGCCGAGTTCCGGCATGTCCAACGAGACCGTCGCCTCCTGGGTGTGGTGGGGGTCGAGGTTGGCGACCACCAGAACCGTGTTCGATCCGTCCGGGTCGTCAGGGTCCCTGACCGTCTTCGAGTACGCGATCACCGCCTCCTGATCGGCGGAGTGGAAGTGCAGGTCACGCAGTTGGCGCAGGGCGGGGTTGGCGCGCCGTACGCGGTTCAGCGTGCTGATGAGGGGTGCGATGGTGGAGCCGGAACGTGCCACCGACTGCCAGTCCCGCGGCCGCAGTTGGTACTTCTCCGAGTTCAGATACTCCTCGCTGTCGGCCCGTAATGGGGCGTTCTCGCACAGTTCGTATCCGCTGTAGACGCCCCACGTCGGCGAGAGGGTTGCGGCGAGCACGGCGCGCACCTCGAAGGCGGGGCGGCCGCCGTCCTGGAGGTAGGCGTGCAGGATGTCGGGGGTGTTGACGAAGAAGTTCGGCCGCAGGTAATGCGCGGTCTCGCCCGACAACTCCCTTAGGTAGTCGGTCAGTTCACCCTTCTCGTTGCGCCAGGTGAAGTACGTGTACGACTGCTGGAAGCCGATCGCCGCGAGGGTGCGCAGCATCGCGGGGCGCGTGAACGCCTCCGCCAGGAAGATGACGTCCGGGTCGGTTCGCCTGATGTCGATGAGCACCTCGTCCCAGAAGAGGACGGGCTTGGTGTGCGGATTGTCGACGCGGAAGATACGCACGCCGTGGTCCATCCAGAACCGCAGCAGACGTACGGTCTCGGCGACCAGCCCCGGCATGTCGCGGTCGAAGGCGAGGGGATAGATGTCCTGGTACTTCTTCGGCGGGTTCTCGGCGTACGCGATGGTGCCGTCGGCGCGGTGCGCGAACCACTCCGGGTGCTTCTCCACCCAGGGGTGGTCGGGGGAACACTGCAGCGCGAAATCCAGGGCGACTTCGAGCCCCAGGCCGGCGGCCCGGCGTACGAAGGCGTCGAAGTCGTCGAGCGTGCCGAGGTCGGGGTGGACCGCGTCGTGGCCGCCCTCCGGGGAGCCGATGGCCCAGGGCACGCCGACGTCGTGCGGGCCGGGGGAGAGGGAGTTGTTGGGCCCTTTGCGGAAGGTGGTCCCGATGGGATGGATCGGCGGCAGATAGACGACGTCGAAGCCCATATCGGCGATCGCGGGCAGCCGCTCGGCCGCTGTGCGGAAGGTCCCCGAGACCGGGGGCTCGCCCTCGCGCACGACGGCACCTTCCGACCGAGGGAAGAACTCGTACCAAGAACCGAAGAGTGCCCGCTCCCGCTCCACGAGCAGTGGCAGCGGCTCCGACTCCGTGACGAGCTCACGGAGCGGATACCGGGCGAGGACCGCGTCGACCTCCGGGGTCAGTGCGGCGGCGAGCCGGGCCGCGACGGGGCGTTCGGTGTCGCGCAGGGCCTCGGCGGCGGTGCACAGGGTGGCGCGGCGGCCCTTGCTGATTGGGGCTCCGGCGGCGGCGCGTTCGTGGAGGCGTGCGCCTTCCTCCAGGACGAGTTCGGTGTCGATGCCCGCCGGTATCTTGATCTGCGCGTGGTGCCGCCACTGCGTGACGGGGTCGCCCCACGCCTCGACGCGAAACGTCCAGTTCCCGGGCGCGTCCGGTGTGACGTCCGCGCCCCACCGGTCGGTGCCGGGGGCCAGCTCGCGCATCGGCGTCCAGGGGCCCGCGCGCCCCTCGGGGTCGCGCAGCACGGCATTGGCGGCGACCGCCTCGTGCCCTTCGCGGAATACGGTGGCGGTGACCTGGAAGGTCTCACCGACCACGGCCTTGGCGGGCCTGCGCCCGCCGTGCACCTGCGGCGCGATGTCGAGCACCGGTATGCGGCCGGGCGGCGCGTCCTCCTGTGGGACCGGGTCCTGCTGTGCCGCCGGGTCCTCCCGGCTCTTGGGCACCTTCTTGGGGGCCTTGGCCGAAGCCTTCGCAGGCGGGCGGGTTGAGGGCATGACCACTCCTGTCCGCGTTACGTGAGTGGGGCGGATACGGGGGTGTGGAGGGTTCTGCTGTGTGCGTACCGGGGGAGCCTTCCCACGGATTTCGGGTGGGCAATCCGGCGCTTTGTTAACTACTAGTGCGTAAGGCCTCATACAAGACCGGCGGCACAGGGAGTCTGTACGGGCACATGCCGGGCGCACATAAGACCGGCCCCGCCGATCGAGGCGGGGCCGGTCCGGGGCTGTGCCGGGTCCTACGGGTTGTTGACCTGCAGGAGCTTGTTCGGGGAGCCGAGGCCGCCGCCGGTCACCTTGCCCGGGACCGCGCGGTCGGTGAGCGCCTTGCTCACCTCGGCCGGTGCGGCCGCCGCGTGGTCGGCGAGGTACAGCGCCGCCGCGCCCGCCACGTGCGGCGCGGCCATCGACGTACCGGAGATGGTGTTCGTGGCGCTGTCGCCCGTGTTCCACGCCGACGTGATGCCCACGCCCGGTGCGAACAGGTCAAGGCCGGCACCCCAGTTGGAGAAGCTTGCCCTGGCGTCCTTGACGTCGGTCGCGCCGACGGTGACCGCTTCCTTCACTCGGGCCGGCGAGGACAGGAACGCGGGAAGCCCGTCGTTCCCCGCCGCGACCGTGTAAGTGACCCCGGACGCGATCGAGTTGCGCACGGCGGCGTCCAACTGGACGTTGGCCGAGCCACCGAGGCTCAGGTTGGCGACGGCAGGCTTCTTGGCGTGCTTGGTCACCCAGTCGATGCCGGCGATGACCTGTGCGGTCGTCCCCGAGCCCGCGTTGTCGAGGACGCGCACGCCCACGACGTTCGCCTTCTTGGCCACGCCGTACTTCCCGCCCGCGACGGTCGCGGCGACATGCGTGCCGTGGCCGTTGCCGTCCTGCGCGGTGGCGTCGTTGTCGATGAAGTCCCAGCCGCTGCTCGCACGCCCGCCGAAGTCCGTGTGCGTGCTGCGGATTCCGGTGTCGATGACGTACGCCGTCACGCCCTGACCCGCGGATTCGGGCCAGGTGTAGGACTTGTCGAGCGGAAGGCCGTTCTGGTCGATCCGGTCCAGGCCCCAGGACGGCGGATTCTTCTGGGTGTGGTCCAGGGTCACCGTGCTGTCCTGGACGACGGAGGCGACGTCCGCGTCTCCCGCGAGCCGTTTGGCCTCCTTCGAACCCGCCTTCACCGCATAGCCGTTGAGCGCCGTGCTGTAGGTGTGGCTTATTTTCGCGCCGTATTTCTCTGCTATGCCCTTGCCCGCCTCAGACGGGGCCTTTGTCCCTCCCTTGAGTGTGACGATGTAACTGCCGCTGATGGAACCGGGCTCCCCGGCGCCGAGTATCTGCCCCAGCGGGGCCTCGGCCGGAGCTGCGTGTGCGGGCAGCGTGATGGCCGAAAGCACCGCCGCCGTGGTGGCGGCGGTGACGGCTCCCGCCCACCGCAGACGCTTCGTTCGCGACAAAGTCATATGCTGGCTTCCCTCCCCAACTTGACGTGCCGCCCGAGGAGTTGGACCGGTGACTGCCGGGTCCCCCGTATCCACCGCGGGCGCCACTTGGCAGCCTCTCGTGAGCTGTGAGGCCCTACAAGACCACACGGCGTGGGGGAATCGGCCATACCTCCCGTGGGGGTGGTGTGAGGGTTGCGGCGATTTTCGGACGAGTGCGGGTACGGTCCACCCGAGCGGAACGCTGA